>CAJOMA010000001.1:0-37958 GCA_905235655.1 uncultured Oscillospiraceae bacterium
ACGCTTGCTTCGCAAGGATTTTGACTTACTGCGCAACTTGCACTCTACCGTATCTATATACGCCTACGAGTGCAAGTTGCTTGTCTTCCGAACTTTTTGACAGCCTGCCAGCGTGTCGAAAAAAGGTTTTTCGACACGCTGAGAAGGACATCCGCGAGGATGTCCTTCTTCGTCTTGGAGAGAACGCAAAATGAGGAAAACGAAAAAATACGGAAATTGCAAAAATAATCCTTGCATTTCCTGTTTGCATCTGTTATAATTCTTTTGCGCGTTAGAAATCGCGCCAAGTGAATATGGGGGTATAGCTCAGCTGGGAGAGCGCTTGAATGGCATTCAAGAGGTCAGCGGTTCGATCCCGCTTATCTCCACCACGAAAAAGTTCTGAAATCAGAAGATTTCAGGGCTTTTTCTTTTCTTTTTCTTGCGAAAAAGTTGGTGCTCTTGAAGCCGTCAAGCGCTCTCCCAGCGCATATCTAACACTTTTTCTAACACCTATCAAACGGGGTTGTGATGTGCCAAATCAGCCGGACAAGGCCTCCGCCATTGACAGTTTCCGCTTTGCGTCGAGATGACCGTAAATATTCGCCGTGGTCTTAATGTCGCTGTGACCGAGCCATTCCTGCACGTCCTTGAGCGAAAAGCCGAGATTCAGCAGATTGCTCGCGGCGCTGTGGCGGAGTTCGTGGAAGCGGATTTTCGGCATCCCCGCCGCCTTGAGCAGTTTCGGAAACTTGCCTGCCACGTAGTCCGGCGAGAAAGGTCTGCCGTCCGGCCAGCGGAACACATAGTCGCTGTCCCGGTATTCCTTGCCGAAAAACTGCCGATCTTTCGATTGCTGCGCTTTCATATCCAGCAGCAGCTGCTTGACGTCCGGCGTCATCGGGAAAGACCGGCGGCTGGAAGTGTTCTTGGTCTTGTCCTTTGCGACGACCGTCATGACCTTCGACACCGTGCGGCGGATCGTAATGGTCTCCGCCTCAAAGTTGACGCAGTCCCAGCAAAGTCCCAGCGCCTCGCTGCGGCGCAGTCCGAACAGCGCGGTCAGTCGGATCAGCGGGTAAAGCGGCTCGTCTTTGATCTTCCCCAGAAACTCGTCGATCTGCGACTTGGAATAGAAGTTTGCCTCGAAGCGCTCGCACGTCGGCAGCTTCACGAACTGGCAGGGATTGTTCGGGATCATTCCCTCCGACACGCAGTAGAGCAGCGTCTGGTTGAGAATGTTCTTGATGAGCTTCAAAGTGCGCGGCGACAGACCGCCCTTGCCGTCCATCCTGCCGGATCTTGCCTTTTCGTTGATATAGACCTGCAGGTTGTTCTTCGTGATCTCGCAGAGCAGGAAGTTATTGTCGCGAAAATACGGCAGGATTTGGCGCTTCATCAGCAATTCATAGCCCTGCTTCGTTACCGCGTCGATGGGATGCTCGAAGTCGGCGCATTTTTCCTGGTACCACAGCTTGATCGCGTCTTCAAAGCGCATCGTCGCGCGGCTCGCCTCCTGCTCTGCGCGGAGCTCCTCGGCTTCTTCATATTCCTTGAGCGTTTCGCGCAGCAGTTTCTGCGCACGAGTCTTGTTGCCCTTCACGGGAAGATCGGTCGAGATCCATTTCGGCTTGCGTTTTCCGTTTTCATAAGTGTTGAGAACAATATAATACTTGTTGTATTTGATTTGCAGACTGCCTGTCATATAAACTCCTTTCTGTTGACAGGATGAATCGTCCGCCGTTGCAATTCTATTATACAATGCAGCGGCGGACAATTCAAGCGAGATCAACTGGCTTTTTCGTCGCCTACCAGAAATTTCAGCACATCTTTTTTGCGGATGCGGATGGCGGTGCCGATCCTGCGGCACGGCAGCTCGCCGTCGCGTATCAGCTTATAGATCGTGTTCTTGCAGACGGAAAGCAATTCCGCTGCTTGCAGCACGTTCAGTACGTCGGGATAATCCTTGAACTGCGTTTTGGGGAAAGCCGGACGCTCCGGCTGCGGGGTGAGAAATTGAATATTCGGCAAAGATAATACCTCCTGTTATCTTGAGAATTCGGAACAAGTGAAAACTTCCGTACTTGCGTACATACGTACCGCTTCCTGCGCCCTGCGTCGGCTTTTGGTACGCAAGTACGCTTGTACGGATGATTTAATATACCGGCGTTGTTTTATGCCTGCGGCAGACGGATGCCCAGGAAGCCCCGGACGCGCTTCCCGCCGAACAGGCGGATGTTGTTCGTGGATTCCAGATGGTATTCGTCCTGATGCTCCGTCAGGAACTGGCTGAAGCTCCGCGGCGAGTACGGCTTGTGTGCGTTATCCTCGCACCAGTTCTGATAAACGGCATAGAGCTGTTTGGAGCTGGCTTCTGCGTCTGCCTTGAATTCGAAGTAGCCGTCGGATCGCAGGAATTCGACGATGTTGTTGCCGTCGGAGATCGCCTCGTTCATATTTGCCCGGGTGCGTTCGCTGATCGTAAACTGATAGTTTTGCTCCAGCAGCCGCTGCAGGCCGTAGAAGCACCAGAGGAAGATGCCTTCCGCCTCGGCGGTCAGCTTTTCCGACAGATAGGGATCGTCCTTCCGGTTCGGATCTTTCCGCTTCGCGCTCAGGATGATCTGCCTGCGGAAGAAGCCGTTGCTCCGGTCGTACAGCGCTTTGATCGTGCCGTTCCCGAAGCCCAAAAACCGGGAATAGAGTTCGCCCTGATAACTCTGCTTGCTCTTGCGCTCCAGATCAAGCGGGATGTCTGCGGTGATGATCATTTTCAGATAATTCGTTTCCGGCAGGCCTTCCATCTGCATATCGTCGTCCACCATCACGAGCGCGTGTTCCAGATCGGCGCGGGCGAAGCGGTTGGTCTCCACCTTGGCGAGATTGCCGTTGACCATATTGGAGCCGAAGACGGACCGCATCACAACGCCGATGCGGGATTTTCCCTCGCCGCCGCGGCCGATGATCATCAGCATTTTCTGCGCTCGTGTGGTCGGGATCAGGCAGTAGCCGATGAACTCCTGCAGGGTGAAGATGTCCTCCACTTCCAGAAGCTGATCGAGGAAAGAGATCCAGACGCCGGGATAGCAAACATCCGGGTTGTACCGGACGGGCAGGCGGTTGCGGCAGATCTCCTTTTCCTCCGTAAATCTGCCGTCGAGAAAGAGCGTGCCGTTCGCTACATGGATGCGGTCTGCCTGCACCGGCAGTTCGGAAAGATACGCTTCGGAGCGAAGCACGCCGATGAGATTGTCGGTCTTTTTTGCAAGGCCGGCAGTCACCCAGGGAGAGAGTTCGTCGTAGATCGCTTTCCGCAGTACGGTTTCGTCGCCGATCCGTCCGTCCACCGTGAAAAAGCTGTTGTTGACGCAGACCATCGGGTGCCGTTTCAGAAAGTCTTTGCAAAAAGCGACTTCATTGACTTTGCCGCCGTCGTACCATTCGGGAAATTCGTTGTTGTTCAATTACCATTCCTCCATAAGGGTTTGTTTTGTGAAAATATGAAATTGTCAAGGTGCACGGACGCGGTGGTCAAGGATACGCTGCGACGTCGCAGCGCCAGGTTTTACGCATAAGAAAAGCTCCTTTCGCGCGAAGCGGAAGGAGCCTGATTTATAGCATCGTATGATGGGCGGAGCGTAAAAAACACCGCACGACAACAGAGCATAGTCTCCTATGCTTGTCCATCATACGGTGCCTGGGTAGTCTCGGCTGTTCAGGCCGGCTCCGCTTACTCGCTATAATGTGATCTAATATTGATTTTGGTCTTGTTCAAGGGCTTTCAATCTGCCAAGGTATTTTGATGTATAGAAATAGCCCAAATTCACAATAGCAGTGCCCTTGCACTTCCGGCATTTCACGCGAAGATGCCCGCTTGTGTCGCTGAATACGTGCGTTAAGGGAAAATGGCAGTAAGGACATTTTACTTCCCGTTCCGTCAGATTAACACATTCCTCGGTCGAGATTCTCATAAAATACTCAACCTTTTCCGGGACGGGTGCGCTCTGAAACTTCGGTTTGCGGTTAGCTTCCATTTTCATCACCGAACCATCTGAGCCGCCTGCGCTCCGGATAATCTCCGAAGCGTGTTAGAACGCGCGTTATTTTGCTGTTCATTGCATCACTCCCTAAAGAACAGAACGGTTATTTACGAACAAATGTTTGATTGCGATGTCATTATAATCCAGTCGGAGAGCATTGTCAATAGGTTTTTTTCAAAAAAATTCTCGTGTCAGTTTTTGCGGACACATAGCGTCCGATAATTGCAGTGGAAGCGCCCGAGGCGCTGATTTTGCCCTTGTCATCCATCCGATCATCGACTATAATGGAACTATACCAAAGAAAGTAGAAATCTCGACAAATCGGGATTTGAAATCCCCGAAATCATAGGCATCCGCCAGTGATTATAGGGCTTTAATGAAATCCTCTGAAACCGTTGAAAACAAAGGATTTTCCGCAATATGCTCACCGAATCCCTTTATTAATTGTTACACCATTTCAACGACGCCCCGGCTACTCATAAGGGCAAAAGCAAGGGCAAGAAAAATCCTTAACAGGATATAACAAGGTGTGGCAATCGGGAGACTGTGACATATGTGCGAATACATCAACGACGCTAGAATCCACTGTCTTGGCGCGATTAAAGCAACTATGTCGAGGTAACCGTTATGAAGCAAATCACAATTAAAGAATACGAAGAGTGGCAAAAAAACAAAGCTGAGAAGGCAAAAGGCCATATCCTGCTGCCAGATACTGTCCGGTTCATCTGCGAGGCCAACGGCTATGACGCTGAGAAGATTGGTCAGCACTTCCTTGAAATTCTACCGCAGATCTGCCCACCCGAGCAGAAATAATAAAACGCCTCCGACCCGATGTGGTTCAGAGGCGTTGCTGCGTTTATGAGATCAATCCATAACTACGACTATCTTTCCGTCTACACCTTTTTCTTGAGCTTTGATGGCCCGTTTTATGTTTGAAAACTTAAAGGAGGCGCCTATAAAAGGAGTAATATTGTGCTCGTCGATAAAGGCAAAAATCTTGTCTATTGTAGCCTGAGTGGGATAGTTTGAGAAAAAACCGGTGAGATAACATCCGTTCGGTATTTCCTTTATCGGATCAAATCCGTTCAAATAATATTCTCCACCTAATATTCCGGTATTACAAACGATTCCTCCGTGGTAAAGATGACTGAGAGAATTTCTGATTGTCTTCGGGCCAATTAGCTCTAATATCTTATTTGCATAAAGTCCGTCCGGCAGTTTGTTTGCAGGATCAAAGACAGCTTCACATCCGAGGTCGGTGATCAGATGCATTTTCTCTCTTTTGTGCGTTGTACCGTACACTTTGCATCCGAGTGCTGTTGCGATTTGCATGGCGGCATATCCCAGCGCAGAAGTAGCACCTCTGATAAGCAGTATATCGGTCGGTTGCAGGTTCAGGCATTCAAACAAAGACCCCCATGCCGTAAAAAAGGTCTCCGGAATTGCTGCAAGATGTTCCGCATCAAGATTTGAAGAGATGTGAAACACTTTCTGTACAGGCAAGATGGCATATTCTTCATAGGAACCGTTAAAATTCCTTCCGAGTCCGCCCATCAGAGAACAGACCAGATCACCCTTTTCAAAACCGTCATCAAGTGAGTCCTCAACAATTCCCACGCATTCAATCCCCGGTACGATCGGCTTCTTGATATAATCTGCACGAATTTCATTGACACGAAGCACGAGCTCCGAGTGGTTCATGCCAAAGGCTATTATTTTTACGAGTATCCATCCTTTTCTGGCCTTCGGCATTTCAAGATCTTCAAGGACAATATCGTCACTGTTGGCAACATCTTTTAAGACTACAGCTTTCATTCTTCAACCTCCATCCAGCACTGCGGATCTGCGTCATACATATTATGTGTATATCCGTAGGTGACGGACGGACAGCCGCGACAGTATGCCTTCAGCTTGCATTTATTGCATTTTACAAATTTATCATACTGTCTGTATTCATCAAACCTTGATGATGTCCACAGGTCATACAGGTCCTCGGTCATTACCGATCCTATCTCTGATTCCATTCTCCGACAGGCGTAGACTGCTCCCGTCGGGAGGATCGTCACGTGGTTACGCCCGCAATTACAACCATCTACAATGGCATTGGCAGGAAGGGCCTCATCCGGAGAAAACAATCCTTTTTCGTATTGATATAAAGTCCACAGATGATCCTTCAGCTGATAAGTCGTTTTTGAGTCCTTGTGTGTCATGTAACGCTCGTAGCACTCATCCATATATGCCTTATACTCCTGTGGAGTCATGTGAATATCAGGATCATACGCTTTTTCAATGCTTGTCGGACAATAACGTCCAATTGCGTATACATCAACGCCAAGTTCATCGACCAGATCTATCAGGGCAGGGATCTCTTTATGATTTGTTTTGGAAACGGTAGACATGACCGCTGCCCACATTCCTGACTCTTTAATGAGTTTGATTGCCTTAAGTGTAGCCTTGAAGCTACCCGGTTTGCGGAACATATCGTGCGTTTCTTCCAAGCCATCAAGGGAGACCTGATATTTGACGCAGCCGAGGTCATGCATTCTTTTGCAGACGTCCGCAGTCAGGTGGAACGGATTCCCCATGATGCAGAAGCGCAGCTCTTTTTCATGAAAATATTCAAGCAGTCTCCAGAAGTCCGGGTGAAGGATCGGATCGCCGCCAGTGAGATAGATATATGGTGTTCTGTTGATTCTGTCGCAGAAGTCGATGATCTGATCTGTGACATAAATCATATCCTCGAAGGGCATTGTGACGAGCGCAGGGTGCCCTTCAGAAAAAATATAGCAATGCTTACACCGCTGATCGCATACGTCAGTGATGTGCCATTGGATCGCAAAATAACTCTTCATACTAAAAAACGCCTCTTGATAAAAACGAAGGCGTCAACTCGTCCGGAATTGACGCCTTGCTTCTTTACTTTGCTTCCGGATCTTTGGTTCCGCAAGCAGGTGCGGGTTCTGGATCTTTCGTACCGCAAGCAGGTGCGGGTTCCGGATCTTTCGACCCACAAGCAGGCGCCGGATTAGGATCAGCAGTTCCGCAGGCAGGTGCCGGAGCCGGATCTGCAGTTCCACAAGCGGTGCTTGCAACCTTTTCGTCGAACATGGCGTTTTCCTCCTTTCAAAGATTCTATTTATATTTTACTGAGATTCCAGAAAAAAGCACTGGTCAAATATAGACTAAGAGTCGGATTTTGTGATATAATAAGCAAAACTACGCATAAGGAGTTTCTTCCATGAGTCAATATAAAGAAGCCAGAGAGCGCACGAAGGCAAAGATCGAAGATGCCTACTGGAATTTGATGATAAACAACGAGCGGATAACGGTAAAGAAAATCATCGAGAAAGCCGGTATTCACAAGTCCACTTTCTATTTTTATTATGAATGGGTCGATGATGTTCTGGCAGAGATCAAAACACGGATGATGAATCTGCTTATATCAACGATTGAGAGTAAGAATCGAGATAAGGGCAACTTTCAGCAGGTCATGGTAGAAATGCGTAAAATGTTTCAAGAAAATCGAAAGTATCTCATCCCGTTGGTTTTAGAGCAGCGTGGCGGAGAGTTTGCTGTAAATTATCGAGAATTCATCAAAGAGCATTTTGCAGAAGATATCGGTTTGGATTACAAAACCGGCAACGATGTAAAAAATGATGTTGCAAATTGTGTTCTGGCCGGACTGGTCGAAATAATGCTGTATGAGTTATCCAGTGAGATAATTCCTGACGAGTTTACCTATAAGATTGGAGATGGCATTATTAAAAAAGGCGTTGCGCTGACATTAAACGATGATTTGAATATCAAATTTGGAAAGTAGGGGCCATGTGCTGCTGCCGGATACTGTCCGGTTCATCTGCGAGGCCAACGGCTATGATGCCGAGAAAATCGGCCAGCACTTCCTTGAAATCCTCCCGAAGATCTGCCCAACCGAGCAGAAATAACAAAACGCCTCTGATCCGATGTGGTTCAGAGGCGTTGCTGCGTCTATGGGATTATGCCTTGATCTCGGTGCCGTCCTTGAAGGTCACCCGGATGTCGTTCTTTTTGTGAACGGTGATGTAGTCCACCATCGCCAGCCAGTCTGTTTCCCGGAAATCCGTCAGCGGCTCCCGGCTCCGCAGGTTCTTCAGGTAGGTCTCGATTTGGTGTTTTCGGGCCGTGCGCTCGGCAATCGGGTCGATGACCTCGGTATGTCTGGCCTTGGTCTTATCGAACCGGGCTACCAGACCGTCGTAGCGTTTCTGGTATTCAGCCTGATCGAGGGCAGCGTGAGCGTTTTCCTTGATGCACTCCTCGATGAGCTCGGCAGCGATGTTTATCTCTGCTTCCAGCTCGGTCAACTCTCCCTCAATCATCCTGCTCCGTTTTTCTTTTATTCTATGCAATCGTTCGGTTTTCCATTTTGGTGACGTGGAGCAAGAACGATGTACCGTCTTTCATCAATACGGTGAACGTGTTTGCTCTGTCGTCGCTCTGAATGTCGGCGACGTCGAGCGCATCGCTCTCATTCATCAGATCGAAAAGAATATCCTTGAAATAGTTTACATCCATGCCGCAGCCCTCCGACAAAAAAGGCGCACACCGAAGTGTACGCCCGAAAAACACACAACTCCGATTGCTGCAGCACAATCTTACTTCCAACCACGTAGGCGTATGAAAGCGGGGCGTGTGTTTTTACCAAAAAAAACACACACCTACATAGTTGGAATTATTATAAAATTGTGCTGCAACGCTATTGTAGCATAGCTTCGGGAAAATAGCAAGAACTTTGATTTGCTTGATATGCAAGAGTCGACAGCAGCGAATGAAAGTTTTGTGTGGGCGGCGCGAGATCGCGGCGATTCTTTTGCTGCGAAGCAGACCGTCCGCAAAAACGTTTCATGGCAATCGGCGTAGAGACCGAACGTGTTTCATTTTGCCTTCACGCAACGGACGGCAGCATAAATAATTCACAAAGCGCCGGCGAGGCGCGCGGTTGCGGATTTGAAAAATCTGCAAAGAAGGTCTTAGGGTGATGCCCTAACAAGACGCATCCCGGGATTTTTCTACCCCGGGATGCCCTGCTTGCGGAAGAGAAAACTGCCGCTTTTTCGTTCTCCGCGTTTACGAACTTTTTTGCGAGAACCATTTTTAGCTGCGCCAATCATTGAGGCGCAAAAATATGGTTTTTTGTTTTGGCAAGCAGTGCATCTGTGGGGACAAAATCTCCCCGATGCTGCCTGCAATGGCCTCGCCCTTGAACCCGCTTCGCAGAAAAAGTGACACACTTTTTTCTGCGACTGCGCGCCGTCCCGGCGCTGTTTTTTTCGGCGGCTGGAAGTGTCTGTGCACTTTAGGTGAGCATTACTCGGCACTTGCTCTATAAGCACAGTCTGCCGCAGAATGCGCTGGATTTCCAGCTGCCCTTGTGATATGATAGTATTAATCCATTGGATCGGAGGGATCCTGTATGGCAAGCTTTATGAAGAATGAGATCAAATCGACCTTCTTGCGCCTTTTGGAGGAACGGCCGTATAATCAGATCACAGTAAAGGATATCGTCAAAGAATGCGGCGTCAACCGCAATTCGTTCTATTATCACTATACCGACCTTCCTGCGCTCGTCGAGGAGATCATCGACGAGGAGATCGGCCGCTTCGTGCGCGAGCAGAATTCGTTTTCCTCTCTGGAAGAAAGCATGACGGAAGCGCTGTCCTTTTTCCGCGAACATCGCAGGGCGGCCTACCACGTCTATAACTCGATCAATCGTGACGTGTTCGACCGCTATCTGATGAAAAACTGTGAATCCGTCGGCGCCGGTTATGTCGATTCTCTGCTGAAGGATGCGCCGCTCTCTGAGGAGGACCGTCAGACGATCATCCGCTTTAACGCTTACATCTGCTTCGGCGCGGTGACCCGGTGGCTCGAAAGCAATATGGATTACGACATCCACGAGGACTTTCGCCGCATTTTCCAACTGATGATCGAGCCTGCGATGAAGCAGCAGGGTTTGCCTGTTGAGGGGCTCAAATAGATTCCCGTTATGCAAAAACAGTCTCGTGTCTGAAATTCAGACACGAGACTGTTTTTGCACGTTCCATTCTCCTGCCTGCCGCCATATAGTATAAGCGAAATCAAAGAAGGAGCGTGTGGACTACATGCAATTGGCAAGAAAGATCGTAAAGCTGCGGGTGCCGATCCTGGTGCTTGCGCTGCTGTTGCTCATACCGTCTGTCATAGGCATTGCGGGTACGAGGATCAATTATGATATTCTGACGTATCTGCCCGAGGATATGGAAACCGTCGTCGGGCAGGACGAACTGATGAAGGATTTCGGCAAAGGAGCGTTTTCCCTTATTGTAATCGAGGATATGCAGCCAGAGGAGGTTTCGCAGCTGCGAAAATCCATCGAAGCCGTCGATCACGTGGATTCGGTGATCTGGTATGACAGCTTTGCGGGATCGTCGATCCCGATGGAACTGCTGCCCGAACACCTGTATAAGGCATTTAACGCCGGTGACGCCACAATGATGGCAGTCTTCTTCGACAGTTCTACCTCCGCCGACGTGACGATGGACGCTGTGGCGGAGATCCGCTCAATCTGCGGAAAGCAGTGCTTCGTCGCAGGAATGTCCGCGCTGGTGCTGGATCTAAAAAACCTCTGCGAAAAGGAAGAGCCGGTCTACGTTGCGTTAGCTGTCGTGTTTGCAGCGGCAGCCATGGTACTCTTCCTCGACAGCTGGCTTGCGCCGCTGATCTTCCTTGCCTGTATAGGTATGATGGTGCTGCTGAATCTCGGCACGAACGTCTTTTTCGGCGAGATCTCCTACATCACGAAAGCGCTTGCCGCCGTTCTGCAGCTTGCCGTCACCATGGACTATTCCATCTTCCTGTGGCACAGCTACAACGAACAGCTGAAAACCCACCCGGATGATCACAAGGAAGCGATGGCACTGGCAATCCATCACACCTTTACGAGTGTGCTGGGAAGCTCCGTAACCACGGTCGCAGGCTTCATCGCGCTGTGCTTTATGACCTTTACGATGGGGCGGGACCTCGGCATCGTTATGGCAAAGGGCGTCGTTCTCGGCGTGATCGGCTGCGTGACGGTCCTGCCTGCGCTGATCCTTCTGCTGGATAAACCCCTTGAGAAGACAAAGCACCGCAGTCTGATCCCGGATATGACGAAAGTGTCCCGGATCCTGCTCAAGATCGCGCCCGTCCTCCTGGTCGTGTTTTTGATCATTGCGTTCCCCGCCTGGTACGGCTATCAAAAGACCAACGACGAGGTCTATTATGATATGGGCCAGTGCCTGCCGGAGGATATGGAGTACGTGATCGCCAATTCCAAGCTCCGCGACAAGTTTGACATCGCTTCGACTCATATGGTTCTGGCGGATACGTCCACCTCGGAGGCGGACGTCCGGGCGATGCTCGGTGAAATGGAGAAGGTCGACGGAGTGAAAGAGGTGCTCGGCCTGGAGACGCTGGTCGGCAAGGACGTTCCCATGGAGATCCTGCCGGACCACCTGCGGCGTGTTCTGGAAAGCGATCACTGGAAACTCTTTTTGATCATCTCAGAGTACAAGGCTGCCAGCGACGACGTCAACGGACAGATCAACGAACTGAACGGGATCCTGAAACAATACGATCCGTCCGGTATGCTGATCGGCGAAGCGCCCTGCATGAAGGATCTGATCGAGACCACGGGGCATGACTTCAACGTGGTAAACGCCATCTCTATCGCGCTCGTCTTCCTGATCATCTTCTTCGTGTGTAGGAGCGTCACCCTGCCGATCCTGCTGATCTCCGTGATCGAGGTTGCGATCTTCATCAATCTCGGTTTGTCGCATTATTTGGGGACCTCGCTTCCCTTTATCGCGCCGATTTCGATCAGCACGATCCAGCTCGGCGCAACGGTGGACTACGCGATCCTGATGACGACGCGATACAAAAAGGAACGTATCGCAGGACAGAACAAGCATGACGCCGTGCAGACCGCGCTTTCCACGTCGATCCCGTCGATCATCGTATCCGGCATGGGCCTGTTCGCGGCGACGTTCGGCGTAGCGGTCTACTCCAATATTGACATCGTCAGTTCTATGTGTATGCTGATGGCACGCGGCGCATTGATCAGTATGGCGTGCGTCATTCTCGTCCTGCCGGCGCTGTTGCTTCTGTTCGATCGGCTCGTCTGCGCGACGACCGTCGGTATGCGCAAGTTATCACACAAATCCATCGCCAAGAGTTCTAACTGACTAAGGAGGTCGTTTTGATATGAAAACCATGCAAAACCGCGCTTTGGCAGTGATCCTGTGCTTCGCACTGCTGTTTGGCAGCGTCGGTCTGGTCAATGCCGTCAATTCCGGAAAACAAGCCGAAGAGGAGACAGCCGTGAACACAGCGGTTACGGAGTCGCCGTCCGATACGGTATCCGACAGCGAAGCGGTCTACGTTCTTACTGACGCCGCCGGCACCGTGGATAAAGTCATCCTCAGCGATCGACTCCAACAGGAGAAGGGGACTTCGCAGCAGGCGGAGGATATCCCTGTAGAAGTGCGCTTCACCTACCGCCTGGACGGCCGCGAGATCGCGCCGGAAGAGCTGGCGGGCAAGAGCGGCAAAGTGGAAATTCGCATTGACTATAAAAACCTCGTCAGTGAGAAAAAAGAAATCAACGGAAAGCAGGAAACGCTTTACGTCCCGTTTTTGATGGTTTCCGCGCTGCTGCTGGACAACGAGCATTTTTCAAACGTCGAAGTTGAAAACGCCAAAACGGTCAACGACGGCAGCCGTACCGTGGTCATCGGCTATGCACTGCCCGGAATGAACGAAAGCCTTGCTCTGCCGGAAAGCATTGACCTGACGATCCCCGATCACGTGACGATCACCGCAGACGCCAAGGTTTTCCAGCTCGGCTCCGTCTATACCCTCGCGACGAACGAATTGCTCCGTGATTACGATGAAAACGATCCGGATGCGTTGAACAAACTCGTCTCATCTATGAACGACCTCACGGACGCGACAGACCGCCTGCTGGACGGCGCGAAGGCGCTGAACGAAGGTCTTAACACGCTGCTGTCCAAGTCGGGCGTCCTGAGCGACGGCGTGGATTCCCTTTGCAGCGGCGCTGATCAGGTGGCTGCCGGCGCGGGCACGCTGGCAAGCGGCGCGAAAAGCCTCGCTGACGGCGCGAAGAGTGTCAACCACGGTACGGCACAGCTCGCTGATGGCGCGGGCAGCCTTCTCGCAGGCGCAGATCAGCTCTCCGCAGGCGCGGACCAGCTCAGCGCGGGTTTGGAGCAGTTGAGCGGCAACTCCGCCGCCCTCAATCAGGGCGCGGAAGCGGTCTTTGCTTCGCTCCTGTCCGCCGCGCAGACGCAGCTCACATCAAACGGCCTGAGTGTCGCGCCGCTGAATATCTCCAATTATCAGAGCGAACTAAACCGGATCATCGCCTCTCTGGATACCGATGCGGTCTATGCCGCCGCGCTTGCGCAGGTGACTGCGGCGGTCGAGGCACAGCGCCCGGAGATCGAAGCAATGGTCACCGCTGCCGTGAAGGAACAGGTGACCGCCGCGGTCACTGCTGCGGTGCAGCAGAATGTGAGCGAGCAGGTCAAGACCGCTGTGGCGGAGCAGGTACGCGCGCAGGTCATTCAGGCGGCAACGGGTATGACCGTGGAAGAATATGAAGCCGCCGCTGCAAACGGACTGATCGACGAGGCCACGCAGGCCGCGATCGAAGCGCAGATCACCGCGCAGCTCGCCTCCAGCGACGTGCAGGCGCTGATTGCGCAGAACGTCGAGGCACAGATGGCGTCCGAGCAGGTGCAGGGGCTGATTGCACAGAATATCGAGGCGCAGATGGCCTCTGAGGAGATCCAGAAGACCATCGCCGACAACACGGAGGCGCAGGTGCAGAAGGCGATCGCCGACACGATGGCAGGGCCCGAAGTGCAGGGACAGCTTGCGGCAGCCGCGGAGGGCGCGCAGGCGGTCATCGCGCTGAAGACCTCGCTGGATCAGTACAACGCGTTCTATATGGGCGTAAAGAGCTACACCGCCGCCGTTGACGCGGCCGCCCAGGGCGCCGCCGCCCTCAGCAGCGGCGCAGCCGAGCTGAAAACCGGCGCAACAAGTCTGGCGGATGGCAGCGCACAGCTTCTGTCCGGCACGCAGACGCTGTCCGGCGGCGCGGGCGACCTTTCGTCCGGCGCGGCGGCGCTGTCCGACGGCGCCGATCGCCTTGCGGCCGGAACGCACGACCTGCAGAACAATCTTCCTGCCTTGCTGGAAGGTATAACGAAGCTGCGCGACGGCTCACAGGAGCTGCGCAGCGGAATGACGCAATTTAACGAGGAAGGGATCGAAAAACTCTCGAAGCTCGTCACCGAGGATGCCGAGGGACTGGCGGAACGCCTGAAAGCGATCGCGGCGCTCGGCAAAGCATATCCTGCCGCGTATAGCGGTTTGAACCCGGAGACGGTCAGCGGACTGCATTTTATCTACCGTACCGCTTCCATCGGCGAATAATGCCGGAAGGGACCGTCGAGAACTTACACAGAAATAGCACGCTGCAATTCTTTACGATTGCAGCGCGCTTCCATAAGAGGGCGGTGCCTGCCGCAAAGCAGGCACCGCCTTTTACGTGGATTAAGTGTAGATCAATTCATGCATTACGATTTCTTCTGCACGGTTGCGGATGCTGTTCATTCGCCGCACCCACGCCATTTGGTCGTTTGCTTTGAGGCGCTCGTTGACGCCCTCGCGTTCTGCCAGCTGCCGCGTCAGCCGGTCGAGCATTTCATTCGCCTGCCGATCGGTTTCTTCGAGGTATGCGTTCAGCTTGCCGTCGAGCAGCATCGTGTTGAACAGGCACGCGCGATGATCTCTCAAATAGCGAAACAGCATCCGGCCGTATTTGCCGATCTTCGGTTCAGCCGGTACGGTCAGATCGGGCAGGGAGTAGTCTCCAACCTGCGTATAAGTCAAGCTACGGCGTTCGTTGGTAGTTGCATTTTTCATCATAATTATCCTTTCATCTGGCATCTTGAATAGCGTTCAAGATTGCTTTGTTTCGTAATACGGAAAAAATCCTGTGACCTCTTGAACGATAGTTAAGCAACGACGTACGATTTCCTGTCTATCTTGAATCTTACAAAAATGCAAAAAAACTAAAAAATCCGGCAATTCAAGAGGCACAAGGGTTTGCGGCTCTCACGTGCAGAAAACCCTTGATTTTGCTGAAAAAACTGTGGTATTTGATGTGCCGGGAAAGGACTCTAAAATACCCCATGTGACGGGTTATCGGGCAATGGCATTCAAGAGGTCAGCGGTTCGATCCCGCTTATCTCCACCAAACTTTTAAGACCGAAAACGGATTTGTTTTCGGTCTATTTGATTTATTTTTGCAACTATTTAGCAGATAACGATTATTCGGTTTTCGTTACTCTCTTTTCAAAAACCCATACAAAAACCCATACGGGGAATAAAAATGCCGAGCAGACGCTTGATCTGCCCGGCATTTTCTATGCCTGTTTTCGCGCGATAGCTTCCCGGAATGTCTCGCTTGCCCTCTTCTCGCTTTCATCGTTTGCGTGTATATATATCCGAAGAGTAATAGCAACATTGGCATGGCCGAGTTTTCTTGAAATGGCGGCTATGTCGGCACCGTTTGCAATCGCAATGCTTGCGAATGTATGGCGCAGTTTGTGTAGGTGCAAATCCTCGACGCCATTGCCAAATGCTACACCGAGACACTCGGCTTTACCGAAGCGCCGTCCTACGCCTGCCGTATGACAGACGCCCTGTTGCAGACCCTGCGTCAGAATACTTGATACAAAGACCACCGGGCATCCGTCGCGGACGCCCGGTGGTCTTTGAGCGTGTCAAAAAAGGTTCTTAAATCGGCTTTGGAACGCAGACTGCCAGCAATGGGGAGAGAACGGCAAGGCAGACGGGGCAGGGCGTGCCCCTTGATGGTCTCATAGACCGGCTCAGCTGTACAATAGTTGTTGCCGCGCAATCAGATCGGTGAAGACGCCGCCCTTTTCGAGCAACTCGTCGTAGGTTCCGTCTTCCACGATCCTGCCACCGTCCAGCACCAGAATGCGGTTGCAGCGTTTGATCGTAGAAAGCCGGTGCGCAACGACGATTCGGGTGCAGTCCATGGCGTCCAGCGCCTCGGAGACCTGCTTTTGCGTCTTGTTGTCCAATGCGGAGGTCGCCTCGTCAAAGATGAGCAGCTTCGGCTTCGGAGCGATGGCGCGGGCGATCATCAGCCTCTGACGCTGCCCGCCGGATATGCCGCCCTGCCCTTCGGAGACGACGGTAAACATCCCCATGGGCATGGCGCGGATGTCGTCCGCGATTCCCGTCTGCTCCGCCGCCGCCCAAGCGTCCTCCAGAGGCAGCTCGGGACTGGTGATGACGATATTGGAATAGATGTCGCCCTGAAACAGTCCGGCGTCCTGCATGACGGTGCCGATCCTTCTGCGCAGGGAGAGCAGGTCCAGATTCTTGACGTCTTTGTTGTCATAGTAAATCGCGCCTTTTTCGGGCGTTTCAAAGCCTAACAGCAGCCGCACCAGCGTGGATTTGCCGCTGCCGGTTCGCCCCACCACGGCGATGTATTCGCCGGAGCTGATTTTCAGCGACAGGTCGTCAAGAACATACGGCGACTGAGCATCATAGCGGAAGCTTACATGCTCCAGCACGACGTCGCCGGAGATATCGCTGACGATCTGCTTGCGCTCCGCCGTCTCCGGCTCGGTTTTCAAAAACGGATCGGCCAGCTCCAGAGCAGGCCGGATTTGCGCGGCGGACAAAGCGATGGAGGACACTGACAGAAACGCACCCATCAGCATGCCGTATGCCGCAGTGAAAGCAAAGTAATTGGACTGACCGATATTGCTATTTGCTGCCAGATAGTACAGCGCGATGGTTGACGTCAGACTGATGGCGGCAGAGATCACGCTGTTGATTTTGAGGAACGTCGGCGGATTGTAGGTGAGCGCAGCACCTTCGGAATACAAATTCATCCATTTGGCAAAGACGCGCTTTTCCGCGCCGGAGAGCTTGATCTTCTGCACCCCGGTGATCAGACTGTAGCTCATGCCGGACTCCTTCGCATTGTGTACCATCTTCTTTCGGTTGATCCGAATCTGCGCCAGTGTGGAGGCGACGGAAAAACACACCGTCACGGCAACGATAAGGAGCGACGGAAGCGCCAGCGTCGGGGCGAAGCGGAAAATCTGGGTGACGTACAGCAGCGAGGTCAGGGCGGTCAGAGCGGTGCTTACGACCGTGCTCAGCAAGGTTGCGCATAGCTGGTTGACCGACCCGGCGCGGCATTTCAGATCGCCGGGGCTGTAGTTGCGAAAGAAACCTGCGGGAAGAGACAGCAGCCGCATCATCATAGACGCCTGTACGCCGAGGGAGACCTTGGCGTCAAGCCTGCTTTGCACGAGAGCTTTTATGACGGACAGGAGCTGCGAGGACAGCGATACGCAAAGGATGCAAACGGCGGCGCCAATGAGAGCGCTTGCCCGTCCGGAGTTCAGCACCGGACCGGTCAGCGCACGGATGATGCGCGGCATAAACATCCCGACCAGCGTAACGGCAAGGGTCGCCGCCGCGATTAGAATAATATCGCTGAGAGACACGCAGCGCTTCATATACAGCAGCAGATCGGGAATGCCCAGCTTTTTCTGCGGAAGCGGACGGTAGAAGCAAACAGCCTGCGCTGCAAAGAGGGGAGCGGTCTTCGCGTTCAGCCTTACCCGCTTCCCGGTCTTCGGGTCGTTGAAACGGTAGCCTGTGACCGCGCAGGGCAGCAGCGCGACCGGGAATCCGTCCTCTTTCGTAAAGGCGAGGATCGGTCCGCTGGCGTTCTTGTACCAGCCGTCTGTCAGCTCCACGTTTCGGCGCATGAGACCGTAGGACCGAAGACAGTAGTCCAACTGCTCGTCGGCAGCTTTGATCTCTTCGGGAATCTCGACCGGTTTATAGTGATAATATTTCAATATTTCGTCGATTGCGCTTTTCGTTACGATACGCGCGTCGCCGATTTTTTCTGCGCCGCGCGTTCCCAGCACGACCCCGGTGATCCGAACAAACGAATCCTCCAGAAGCTGCTGATCTGCGTTGCGCCGTTCTTCGATTTGACTTTCAAACCAATTCATAGATGGTTTCTCCCTTCGCGTGGGGTAGAGTGGAGAGTGGGGAGTTTTGCTTGTTATTGAGAATTGCGAATTGTTTTTGTGGATGCGGAAAGAAGCTTGCGCAATTCCTCAGCATCCCGAAACATGCTGTTGTATTGTTTTTCCGTCAAATAACCTGTTTTTTGCAGAAGCTCCAGCCAATACAGGGTTTCTGCCGTCTCTTTTAATGCAATGTAGAGCTTTGCCTGAAAGTCGTTTCTGCTGATCGCGCATTCCGCTTCTGCCAGATTGGCACCGATCGACGTCCCGGAACGAAGCAACTGCTTTGACAGCACATACTCATGCTTTTCCTGCCGCAAGAACTGATACAACCGTACAATCCGGATCGCAAACTCTTTGCTTTTATTGATGGTCAAACTCATTTTGCAATCTCCCTATTCCCCAAAACTCCACTCTCCACTCTCTAAACTCCTCACTCAGAAGTTACTAACTCCGCGTAAGCGCCGTTCAGCTTCATCAGCTCGTCGTGTGTGCCGCGCTCGACGACACTGCCGTGGTCGAGAACGATGATCTCGTCGCAGTCGCACACAGTGGAAAGGCGGTGGGCGATGACGATGCAGGTGATGCCCCGATCCCGGATGGCGTTGACCACCGCGTGCTCCGTTTTGGCGTCGAGAGCGGAGGTCGCCTCGTCAAGGAGAATGATCGTAGGGTCCTGCGCCAGCACGCGGGCGATTTCCAGCCGCTGGCGCTGCCCGCCGGAGAAGTTTCTGCCGCCGCTGACCAGCCTGTGCCGGTAGCCGCCGGGAAGCTGCGTAATATCGTCGTGGAGTTGTGCGTCGCGCGCCGCCAAAATCATTTCAAAGTCCTGGATGGAGTCGTCCCACATCTTGATGTTGTTCGCTATGGTGTCCTCAAACAGGATGATATCCTGATCTACCACCGCCAGCGAACCGACCATGACCTCCCGCGGATAGGCGGATCGCGGCTTGCCGTCAAAGAGGATCTCGCCGCTCCATGGCTGATATAAGCCCGAAATCAGCTTGGAGATCGTGGATTTGCCGCAGCCGGAGACGCCGACGAGGGCGATCCGCTGTCCTGCTTTGACGGACAGGGAAAAGTCGCTGATCAGCGGCTCTTCCAGCCGGGAATAGCCAAAGGTGACGTTTTTCAGCTCGACGTTGCCGCGGAGCTTTGTCAGCTCCGCCACCTCTGTTTCACGCTCGACGGTGTTTTCGTCCACGGGGTACTCCATCACGTCCTCGACGCGCTCCATTTGTGTGCGCATTTCCTGCATGGTCTGCCCCGCGCCGACCAGCGTCATGGCAGGGGAGAGGAAAGAACCTAAAAAGCCCTGAAACATCAGCACCGCGCCGAGGGTGAAGCTGCCCTCCATGGTCATCCACACGCCGACTGCCAGCACGGCGCAGTTGGCAAGTGTGGAGAAGAGCGCGGGGATCATCCCGAGAAGCTGGTTTGTTTTGGCCGCCTTGACACTCTGCGCGTTCACGGACGCCTGATAGCCTGACCACTTTTGAAAGAATCCGTTTTCCGCGCCGCTTGCCTTGATGGTCTCGATCATGTCGATGCCAGAGACCGTCATCGCCTCCAGCTTGCCTGCGTCGCGCATCTGGATACGGGCGATGTTCATGCGCTTTGCGGAGATGATCCGGGACATGACGGCGTTCAGCGCAAGGGTCACGATGCCAATGAGACTCAATAGCGGGCTCTGCGTCAGCATCAGAACCAAATAGAATATCACCAGGACGGAGTTCAGCAGAAGCGGCGCGAAGGTGCCCACCAGCGTCCCCGCGATGGAGGCGTTCATGGTCGCGCGGCTCTGAATATCGCCCGCCAGCCGCTGCGAGAAAAATTCCATAGGCAGGTGCAGTACCTTCCACATATAGCCGGTGCTGCCGAGCACAGCCATTTTGCCGTTGATCCGAAGGGAATAGACGGCCTGCACCCAAGCGACGATCAGTTGAACCGCCGCCAGCAGAAGCAGCACGGAGAGGAAGGGGTACAGCCAGTCCCGGTTGCTTCCGGTCAGCAGGCGATCCATAAAAATGCGGGAGGCAACCGAGTTTGTGATTCCGAACAGATAGCTGATCGCAGTAGTCAGCATGACGAACACTACGGCAGCGCCCGCGCCGATCAAACGTCTGCGGGCAAAATCTACCGTGCTGCGGCGTTCGCCGCCGGGCAGGAAGTCCTTTCCCGGAACGGGAATGATGACTACGCCGGTAAACGCCCTGTCAAATTCCTCCCAACTCAGCTTGACCGACCCTCTGGCGGGGTCGTTGATGTACACGTGTCTGCCCTGAAACCCGCAGAGCACGACAAAGTGGTTCATGTTCCAGTGAAGGATACAGGGGAACTGTCCCTTTTCCTTCAGCGTCTCCGGCTCCATGCGGAACGCCTTTACATCGAAGCCGTAGCGCTCGGCGGCACGGTAGATATTCTTCGCCGTCGCGCCGTCCCGGCTCACGCCGCAATCTACGCGCGCCTGCTCCAGCGGCACCCATTTGCCGTAATACGCCATCACCATGGCGAGCGCGGCAGCGCCGCATTCCGGCGTCTCCAACTGCATCACGACGGGGACCTTGGCAACCCCGCTTGTCCGTGTGAGTTTCACTTTGCGTTTTCCCATGCATTCACCTGCTTTCCAGCAGGAAGCTGATGGGATGCGCCGTTTCCGTCACGACGACGCCGTCGTAGGCGCCGTCCGGGAGCTCGACCTCCGCCGTACCCACGGAGCGGCCGTATTCATCCGACGAGGCGGCGGCAATCCGGTATTCCTGTCCGGAAACGCGCAGCGTCATCCCGTCCGCCAGCGTTTCCGAGGCGAGCGGAACAATCATCGCCGTGTGATCCTCGACGATGACCTTGACCTCCGCAGTGGTTTCCAGCGTTCCCATCATCGACCATGCAAAGATACCGACCAGAAGCAGAATTACCGCGGCAAGAAGCACCCAAATCCCCGGATTTGTCACGCGAAGATAGCCGTTGAGCTGCTCCGGAGAGGAAATGCGGTCTATCGTTTTCTGTCTGAAAATTTTTTGATCGTTATCTGACATCTTACTCCATCCTTCCGTTCCGTTCGGCAAACATTTTGCTATTTTATTTTATTTTATCATATAATCCTTGCTACGACAAGATTATTATGGTAAAATAAAATACAAAAGAAGTATCAATTGCAAACTTGATGGAAGGCGAAACGACATATTTCTTCGCAGGCTCCTGCTGCGGAAAAAAGAAGGTGAGAAATACGAAGCGGCTCTTATGGCTGCTCCTTGCGCTGGGCGTTTTGCTCGGCACGCTTGCCGACGCCGTCGCGGCATCTGACGGCTCGGCGGAAGGAGCGGACTATCTGATAAAATATAAGACTCCGCCGGATGAAGAGCCCTTCCATGTGGTCGGCGCAGCGGAGCTGGAGCGGCTGCTGGAGAAGGACGCGCTGCTCTGGTATGAGCCGGATGCGGAGCTGCCGCTGAACGACCTCCTGCCGCCGGAGGCGGAGAGTCCGAAGCGTTCGGCGCAGGATCGGTGGGCGACGGATATGATCGGCGCCTCCGCCGCCGTGGAGGCAGGCTTTATCGGTCAGGGCGTCCGGGTCGGCGTCATCGACTCCGGCGTTGCGCCGCACGCCGATCTGTTGGACAATCTTGCTGCAGGCGGAAACTACATTGAGGGCGCAACTGACCCGTCGGATACCTCTGACTCCTACGGACACGGAACCAGAGTGGCGGGCTTGATCGCCGGACACGGCGAAACGTCAAGTACCGGCGCCGCCCCGGGCGCAACCATCGTTCCTCTCAAATGCACCGACGGCAAGACGGTAAAGGTCAGCGCGATTTGCCGCGCCGTCTACGGCGGTGTCGACGACTTTGATTGCGATATTTTGAACATGAGCCTCGGCTTGACGACGGATTACGAGGCGCTTAAAGAGGCAGTGGCTTATGCGCAGGCAAACGGTGTTCTGGTGGTTGCCGCTGCAGGCAACGGCGGAGGCACGGCTGTCTACTACCCGGCAGGCTACGAGGGAGCGCTCGGCGTCGGCGCGGTGGATCGTGACGGCGTTGTCTTCAATAACTCCAACCGCAATCAAACGGTCTTTTTGACCGCTCCCGGCGTCAGCGTTCCGACGCTTCACCCGCTCGGCGGCTATACGACGGCAACCGGAACCTCCTTTGCTGTGCCGCTGGTCTCGGCGTCTGCCGCCGTGCTCATGAGCGCGGCGCCCTCCCTCACAGCGGAAGAAATCTCTGCGCTGCTCCGGGACGGTGCGCTCGACGCGGGCGTCGAAGGATGGGATTCGTCCTATGGCTGCGGGATTGTCAACCTTGAAAACAGTTTGGCATGCCTGCGGAAAGACGATCCTCCGGCACCGCCGGAGCCGTCAGTCTTCGCACTTGTCTCCACTTGCGAGCAGGGAGCGGAATGCCCTCTGTATCGCTTTGCGGATTTACATCCGAACGCATGGTATCACGACGGCGTCCATTTCGTTCTGCACACGGGCTGGATGGCTGGGATCGCCGAGCAGCGCTTTGACCCGGACGGCATTACCACCCGCGCCATGCTGGTAACAACACTCTACCGCGCAGAGGGAGAACCGGAGAGTCAGAGTGAAGCCCCGTCTTTCCCGGATGTAATCTCTGAACGGTATTATACCAATGCGGTTCTTTGGGCTGCCGAAACACAAATTGTAACGGGCTATCCGGACGGCAGCTTTCGACCGGACGAACCGATCACGCGAGAGGAAACGATGACGATGCTCTGCCGGTACGCCGCATGGAAAGGCGCGCCTGCCTCACAGGAAGGGGAGCTGCCGGACTTCCCCGATGCAGATCAGGCGGCGGACTACGCACAAGACGCATTGCGCTGGGCCGTGCGGGCGGAAATCCTGCGCGGCACAACCGCCCCGGACGGGCAAACGCTGCTTGCCCCCAAAGCTGCCGCGACCCGCGCACAGCTTGCCGCCATGCTGCTGCGGCTGTGCAAACTCTTACGGAATCAATTAAAATGATTATATTTTTCAGGGAGGATCTTATCATGGAAAACAAGAAGCTTGACAAGCAGGAAAAACTTGAGGACGTAGTGCTCGAACTGACGCAGGACGAGCTTGCAAGGGTCACCGGCGGCGACGATCCCTTTGCCAATACAGACCGCGTACCCGAGCAGCCGATCGACGATGAGCTGCGTGAAGACGGCTGAGGCACCAAACCTTCTTCGCATACGGGGGGAGCATATCCCCCTCTTACATCAAATGAAAGTGATGGGAAAACCATGAAAAAAACGTTGTCGCGGCTGCTTTCCGCATGCCTCTGCATGTTGATGCTCTTCCAGAGCTCCGAGGGCATCATTGCCCCCGTTTACGCAGACCCCGTAATCGACATTCCGCTCTCTGTGCCGCAGACGCTGCAGGACGGCGGCAACTATTTCTTCGTCCGCGAGGATTACAGCATATCCGAAAAAAGCGAAGGAAAGCTCTATATCCCCGTCCAGAGAACCGGCGACCTCAGCGCGGAAGCGGACATTACCCTGAAGCTGGTGGATATGACCGCCCATTACGGCGTCAACTACACCGCAGAAATACATAACGCCGAGCTTGATCCCACGATGGAGCTGGGCGGCGTCGCCGTGGTGGACCTGTTCCTGAACGGCGAATACGAGGAGATCGACCCCGACGAGTACAACGACGCGATCGGGCAGGCGGTCTATGAGGCAGGCGGCGCGGACCTCCTGTCGGCCGACGGCGAGGTCATCGGACATTTAACGGGCTTTCCGCTCGATGACGAGGGCAACCCTGTTTTGACAGAGGAAGCGGCAGCCGGCGCAGCAAATAGCAACGTGACGCCCGAAGCAGCGCCGCAGGCGATAGCTGCCGACGCAGCCACGTCTGACGCGCAGTCGCTGCGCGCGGCGAGGGATTCTTATACCGGCACGGTCTCCGACCGTCAGCAGTTAGAGGGGCCTGCCGGCTTTGCAGACGCCCTGTCTGGCGCAAATCCGCTCTCCGGGACGGAGGCGGTGGCAGAGCAGGCCGTTGAGGACGCCTACCCGGGCAGAGATTACACCCTGCATTTTGACGCCGGAGAGGAAGCCAAATTTCTGGTCGTCACACCCCTGTATTCCGAAGCGGCAGAGGGCGACAGCATCATCATGCTGATCCTCAAGGATCTGCCGGAGGGCTACACCGCGCCGGAGAACTTCAATCTGCGCTCGGTCGTCATCAGCGACGAGGACCCGCGGACGCCGGTCACGGTCAGCTTTGCGCAGGCGGAAATCAAGGCAGAAAACGGCACCGCCTCCATCACGGTCACCCGTGAAGGGCGCGTCAATTCCGTGGTCGGCGTGATGCTCCAGTCCGCCGACGGCACCGCGACCGCCGGCGACGACTACGGCGGCGTCGGCGCGAAGCTCTATTTCTCCATGGGCGTCACGCAGCGCACCGTGGAGCTCCCTGTGACCCACGACGTCACGGAGAAGGATTTTAAGGTCTATCTCTCGCCGCTGCCCGACGACGGCGGCGTCACGATCGGCACGTCCTCTGCGCGGGTCGTCATCCCCGCCGCAGAACGCGAGGCGGAGCTGATGGAGGCGAAGGACGCCGACCGCCTTGGCGATCAGTGGAACCTGCAGGATCGTTTCGACGAAAAGTCGAGCCATGTCAGCTACCGGAATAACGGCTACGGCCTGTATATGGAGACGGAGGAGGACAAGTGCTGCGGCGAATACTTCGATGTTTACGTTTCCAGCAGCTATGCATGGGACGGTATCAGCGTCTATTGCAAGCTCCATACCTGGTACTCCATGATTCAGTTTATTATCCGAACGTGGGGACGGAGCACGAGCTCGTGGACCACGCTCTATGATCATAAATACGGAGACTGCGAGACCAAGGACAACCAGACCGTAGAGGTCTATTACGGAACGGAGGAAACTCCGAGCTATATCAGACTCAAGGACTGGTGCTACGAGGTGCACAACGGCTTCCGTGACAGCTATACGGACCTCACGATCTATTCCGTCCGGCCAATCAAGCGCAAGTTCACCGTCCAGTTACAGCAGCCGCAGGTTCTGCACTATGAGGGCTTGACGGACGAGCAGATTCTGGACAGCTACGAGCACGTCGTGCTGGATGACAGCTTTGAGACGACCGGCACCTACTGGACGAACGGACATTTTTCCGTTTCCCGTCTGGGATCGCAGGAATGGTCCAGATTCTACCAGTTGGTCGCAGTGCATCCCACGAACGGCTCGACCTACACGCTGGGCACGAACAACGGCAACTCCGGCTCTATCAGCGTCGACCTCACCGAGAGCATCATCAACGCGCTCGCGAACCGCGGCTACATTACCTGGAGGAGAGCCTCCAACGGCTCTTATTCCGGCACCATTCAGATTCGGCCGGTTTTCAAATACGTGAAGGACGTCACCGTGCAGGTGCGCGATACCGGCTATGGCGGCGTGGGCATCGAGGGCGCGCCCGAGCTGCTTTGGGATTTCAATGCCGACGGTGCGATGAGCGCAGTGATGGGCGCAGGCTCCCTGCATAACGTCAGTTGGGCGGGAGAAAAAGATGCCGAGGGCAACAGCTATTATACCTTCACTGCCACGGCGGCGGACCCCTACGTCTCCATTGATATGCCCTACGACAACGCTTCCAATCTCGTTTGGGCGGCGGTACGCGCCAAGAACCTCTGCAATGCGGACGCCATCGAGCTGTACGGCAGATTCAACGACAGCGGTCCCGCCAGCGCGTCGTGCGTCCACGTCGATTTGGAGCACGACACGCAGTGGCATACCTATCTGATCAACGTCCCGGAGGAGAACGTGCGGACGGTTAACGCCTTCAAGGGCGAGACCATCACCCAGACGGCATGGAAGGGCAGGGTGAACTGGCTCCGGATCGATCCGATCTGGTATCAGAACGGCACGGAGATATCCGGCGACCGGATCCAGATCGACTATGTTGCCTTCTTCCAAACGAAGGAGGCGGCGGAAATCTACCTTTCCGGAACGGGTGCTGCAAAAGTGCTTGCTCCCGGGAAGCATACCTTCCACTACGGCGACAAGCTGACCTTCCTGCCTGTCAATACGCCTGAAAGCACGGCTGCCGCCCTGACTCCCGTGGGGATCGGCTACCTCAGCCGCGCAGGCGGCGCCTCCGGTGCGTTGACCGGCGAGACTGATTGCAGCTATTTTGTGAAAAGTCTCGATCCAAAAAAGGACGATTCTCCCACGTATCTTCTGACGGAGGATTATTATGAATTCTGGCAGGTGTTCAGCGATAAGGCAAATGCCGTGCGGCTCCGTGTGCCGGAAAGCGATCTGCAGTATCTCGACACCGGCAAGGGCGTCTTTACCGGTCTGACGCCCACAGAGACCAGCGGCGGGTACGCGTACTATACGGTGAAGCCCTCCGTACTTACAAACGAATTCATCGAGCTGACCGCGCTGACCAAGGACGGCACGCACGTGCCGCTGTGGTCGCTGCCGAACAACAGCAAGACCTACTCCGGCAACGTCTTCTGGTTCTATGCCGGCGTCAAGGCGGGCGACAACGTCGTTACCCTGCGCGTGGATCGCACCGCATCCGATCACGCCTACTATGCCTTTGACGGAACGGCGTACACCTCCACGCTGAACCTCACCACCGGACAAAACGCAGACGACATCATCCCCGTGAACGGAGCCGGCATCGAAATCCCGTTCGGCGGCGCAACCAGCTTCACGGACGGCGCCTTCACCACCTCCGCCATCTATCTCAAGGGCGGCACATGGCTGCGCTACCTTGTCTCCTACAACGGGCAGACTGCCATTCGAGAGGTCAAGCTCGCTGCGGCGAGCGCGCCGAAGCAGGACGCCGTCCATAACGAGCTGCAGGGCGGCGCGCAGACGAAGGTGCAGGCAGTGCCCGTGAGCCTCGGCGGCGTGCAGGTGCAAAGCTGGGCGGCAGGCGGCGCACGCTTTGAGAACGTGACCGTGAAGCTGAACGGCTTCAACTGCAAAGCGATCAGCGCCATGGAGATGAACGGCAAGAAGCTGGAGATCGACGTCACCGTCGATCCAGGTCTTGGCTACCTTGGCACCGACAAGGACGGCAATACCGTCACCATCCCCGAAAAAATCGTGGACGTAACGCTCTACTTCCAGAATCAGCTCACGGGCGAAGTCCACGGGGTATACTCCACGACCTCGGAGGAGGATGGGAAAAAACTGAAATGGGACGCGCAGACCAACACCGCGACACTGACCATTATGGAATTCTCCCCGGAGAGCCCGACGCTCTACACCTACGGCGACGTGCTGATGGCAAGGCTGACCACCGACCGTCACCCGGGCGGCCTCTCTTCGGAGACAAAAATGGTCTATCAGCCCGCCTCGACCGGCTTCACGGTCATCGCCGATCAGGACTTTGAGCCCAAGACCATGGACCTCGAAGTGAACTTCGCCGACTTCCTCGCGGGCGACGGCTTGCAGGAAGGCAGCCGCCGCAGCTTCGGCCAGTGGCCGTGGATGGGCGAGATCACCGCTGTCGTCCATACCTTCAACGTCCTCTCCGCCTCCGTGTCCGACCGCGGCGCGCAGGAGGTTATTAAGGCGCTGGAAGACATGGGGAAAAGCGGTCTGCAGTCGGACGACGAAGCGGAACTGATGGGCTTCGGCCGCCAATGGGCGGTCAGCGCGGCGGCGGTCGTCAAGGAGACCATGAACGGCGGCGTGCGCGTGATGGTCGGCGTGGCGTTTACCACCGGCACCGAGGGCTTCCAGAAAACAGCCAATCCCTACGAGGCAAAACAGAACTTCGATTTCTGGGACGAGTTCCTCAGCAGGGGCGTTCACGGTTACGGCGACCCTAACAAGGCGATGGAGAAAATCTTCAAGAGCACCTTCGGCGGGGGCGCGTTTACCTTCAGCCTCTATCTGGGACTGTACGTGGACTTCGGCTTTATCGCCATTCAGGATACCGACGCGAGCGGTCATACGGAAATCAGCCACGATCACGTGCTGCTCGGCGCAGGCGGCTTCGTCGGCGGCAAGGTCACGGCAGGCTATACCTTCGCCTTTTACACGGTGATCCCGTGGTACATCAACTTTGAGGCGGCGATCGACGTCACGGTCTTCCTCGGCGCAGAGGCAGACCCGAACAAAACACTGGACGAGGCATATTATAACTCCGATCAGGTCTTCGGCAACGACTGGGGCTTCAACGTGGAGCTCGTCGGCAGAGGCGGCTTCTCCGGCACTGTCGGCGTCGGCGCGTATAAGATTATCGGCGTTCGCGCCACCGCGACAATCGGCGTCAATATGGGCATGAGCAACAATATGGGCGAATGGTATCCGTATCTGGACGGAACGAGCTGGATCAGCTACTCCACGGACTTCACTGCCACCGGTACCATCGACTTTATTTTCGGCTCCATCGAGCTCTTCAGCGCCTCCTGGCCGCTGCCCTTCAACGACGGCTGGCTTGGCTGGTTCCAGCAGGCGAGCCGCGCCGAAAAGCTGATTCTTCTTGCAAATAAAGGCATCAACGCCGGCCGCGGCACGGCGGCGGCTCGCGCAGAGGCGCGCAGACAGGTCGACGAGCTGGCGGCATGGCTGGATCTTTATACCGGCAGCTATCAGGACGTCCGCAAACGTGTCAACGCCGTGCAGGAATACTGCTACGATAACGGCATCATCACGTGGAATGAGTATAATTTGATCGACATGCTCCGCATGTCCGGCATTGTCGGTGGCGCGATCAATCAGGCGTACCTGACCGAGAACCCACAGGACACATCCCTGTCCTTCCACGTCAATGACCACGTCAATTCCAACTGGGTCGCGGACGACGCCTCCCTGATGTCGGCATTCGGACAGGTCAGCAGCCATCCGGTTCTGGAGAACGCGCCTGCGTCCACCGCCAGCAAGATCATCGCTTTGGGCGATAACCGCTTCCTGGTGACCTTCCTGAACGACGACAACACCCGTGACCGTCAGCAGGCGTATGCGCTCAGTTACTCCGTCTACGATGCAAACGCCGGCACATGGACGGCGCCGAAGGTCATTCAGGAGGACGAGACCGCAGACAGCAGCGCCAACTTAGTGGACGCGGGCGATAAGGTCATCGTCACATGGACATCCGTCGCGCAGGAGAAGTATGACGCGCTCAAGGCACAGGTCGCCGAGGAGCTTGCCGCGCAGAACGGCGCGCCCGCCACAGACGGGCTGGTACAGGACGCTTTGGAGCGCGATCCTTCCAGACTGCTGGAGAAGATGGACGTATTCACCGCCCTCTTCGACAAGGCGACCGGCACCTTCGGCCCGATCGAGCAGCTCACGGACGACGATTACTTCGACGCCACACCACAGGCGGTCTACGACGCCGAGACCGGCGACTATATCGTCCTGTACTACAAGACCGCGCAGGACGACGAGGAATACGCGACCGCAGAAGACAAGCTCAACAACCTCCTCAGCTCCAACCCGGACGAGCATACTTATTCCGTCCTGTGCTATATGCTTTACAACAACCAGACTGACTCGCCGGACGCCCTCGGCAACACCCACGAGCCGGGCTGGGCGCGGGATTACTACTTCCCGAATGAAACCTCCGCTTCGCCGGAGGCACAGGCGCAGCTGCTTGCAAGATGGAAGGGACAGCGCTTCCTCAACTCCGCGCTGCGCGACGAGGACGGCGGGCAGACCGACATGCCCATCTCCGATCTGGCCGTGACGCAGGGCTACAACGGACTGGCGGCATTCACCTTCACCGTGGATAAGGACTACAATCTGGAAACCCCGGACGATCGCGATCTGTATATGCAGTTCTATCGCTTCAAGGAGCACAGCATCTACGTTCCGATCAAGGTTGCAGGCGAGGAAGAGGTGGAGGAATACGACCCGCTCACCGGCGACCTTACCGGCACGGCGATGCAGGAGGTCGGCGTTTCCGATCCCAAGCTGATCCGCGCAGGCGGCTCTACATGGCTCTTCTGGCGGCAGGATGACGACGGTCTGCGCTATCTGAACATTTCCGCGCTGCTCAACGCGCAGGTGCCGGTCTCCGTTACGCCGAGCGGCGACGGCGAGTGGTACTATGACGGCAGCACGGAGATGACCTACGCGCTTCGCAGCGACGGCACCTTTGCCCTTGACGCCACTACCGGCAAGCCCTATCGTCCGGACGTGCAGCGCGTGGACTTCGGCTCCGTCATGACAGACAACGACCTCAACGCCACGGAGTATCAGGTCATCACCGACAAGGACGATAACATCTATGTGGTCTGGACCGACACCGCAACCTGCACCGAGGATTACGAAGGCATTGCCGTCAACTACCCGACGCTCGGCATCTACGCCTCCGCCATGATCAAGGAGGAGGATCGCTCCGGCGATAAGGAGGAGGGCGAGGAAGCCGTCTACGTCGCCGCCTGGTCCAAGCCGTACCTCCTGACGCGGGACAACAGCTACAACGACGGCATGTCCATCGCACTGGCAGACGACGGCAGCCTCGTCATCGTGCACAATCAGCTTCGCATGCTCTATGCCGACACCGAGGAAAAGCAGGCAATGATGATCGACAAGGGGCTGGCAGGTGTGCAGGAGATAGACGGACGGCTGTACTTCATCGGCTCTCCCTTCTATCCCTCCGACATCAGTCTGAACGTGACCACCTTCGCGCCGATCGGCTCGGTGGAGGCGACCGAGTTCCGCTTCTCTGACGACACGCCCGTCGCAGGACAGACGATCAGCGTTGCCGCCATCCTCGAAAATACCGGTCTGACCGCCGCCGCCGGCTGCGACGTCACCTTCTATGAATGCAAGGACGGTCAGCGCGGAAAAGAGCTATACTCCGCCGAAAGCGACGAGCGCTTCCCCGTGAATACGGCGCGGAAGGTCGTCTTCGACTGGACGATTCCTGCCGACGGGCCAGAGGGTTATACGCTGCTGGCGGTGAGCCGCGAGAAGAAGGCGGACGGCACCTATTACGATCCCATTGAAAACACCTCCGCCGCTTTTGCCCTGCAGGCGGTATATGAGCTGGCAGTGGACAGCGCGGTGCAGAACGGCGACAGCTTCCGTATGAAGTACCATGTCACCAACACCGGCAATCTTCCCGCGCCCGAGGGCTACAGCGCAACGCTTGAGCTGGAAGCGCTCTACGGCGACATCACGGAACGCTACGGCATGGATGACGCCGTTCTGATCCGGGAGGACATCTCCGGGCTCAAGCCGGGTGAGACACGGACGCTGGAGAAGACTATCGAGCTTCCGGTGAGCGTCTTCGCATTCTGCGGCTACGACGCTGTTTCCGCGCTCGTGCGCGATGAGCGCGGCACCGCTGTTGCCTCAACGGAGCATACCTTCATCACCATGGACGCGCCGATCCATCTTGCGCTGAACGACGGAAGGACGCTCTGCGTCGAGGTCGGCAAGCAGGCGCCGGCAAGCCTCAGCTACGAGTCCACCCTGTTTATGGACACGAGCGGCGCCGTGCTCTACTCCGTTGCGGATCCCGCGATTGCCAGCGTGGACGCAGACGGCAACGTGCTCGGTCTGTCGAACGGGACGACGACCCTGACGGCGACCCTCCTTCCCAGCGGCTCGAGCGTCAGCATTACGGTCAAGGTCGGAGACGGGGACGACTGCCCGAAGGACAATACCTGCCCGATGGCGGCGTTTAACGACGTGAATATGAATGCTTGGTATCATGACGGGATCCACTGGGCGCTGGACGAGGGCGTCATGGTCGGCATCAGCCAAACCACCTTCTCGCCGAACACGCCGACGACCCGCGCCATGCTGGTCACCATGCTGTGGAGACTGGAGGGCGAACCGGAGCCTGAAAAGACCGAGACAGCCTTTAACGACGTCGAGGCGGGCAGTTGGTATGAAAAAGCGGTGCTGTGGGCGACGGAAACGGGGATCACGCTCGGCGTCAGCGATACGACCTTCTCTCCGAATACCGCGCTCACCAGGCAGCAGCTTGCGACCTTCCTGTATCGGTATGCCAAGCACAAGGGGCTGGACGTGAACGCCGGCGCAGACGCTGACCTTTCCGGCTTCACGGACGCAAGTGCGATCTCCGACTTTGCACGGCTTCCGATGCGGTGGGCTGTTGCCGCCGACATCATCAGAGGCACCTCTGACACGATCCTCAATCCCGGAAAGAGCGCAACCCGCGCCGAGGTCGCCACGATGCTGATGCGTTACTGCACCAACGTGGCAAAACTCGAATAAGGATAAACACGCAAGGATACGAAACCCCCGGGCGTCCGTCGCGGACGCCCGGGGGCTGCTGCATTAACTCAGTTTTCGATTTCGGTGCCGTGGAGCAAAAATGCGGCGGGAAATCGTGAAGAAAAGTCAACGAATATAGCGGTCTTTCTTTGACATTCTGCCGACAAGGATATAGGAGGCGAGGAACATCACTGCGATGAATCCGACGAAAGGCCACTCACTGGTTTCGGAGCTTGCAAAATAGTCATACGCGCCGTGGAGCAGCGCGGGAAGAATGACGGACAGAATGCAAAACACACGTGACGCGTTTCGGTTTCCGCGGTAGTCATGCCGCCTGGCGATCCCGTAGAAGGCACCCATAAAGACGCCGAAGCAGGCGTGACCGGGAATCGCGGTCAAAGCGCGGACGATCGCCGTGGAAAGCCCGTAAGACATCACGTAGCTGATGTTCTCCCAAAGCGCAAAGCCGAGGGAAACGAACACGGCGTATACCACGCCGTCATACTGGCAGTTAAACTCCGGAGAGTTCCATGACCGCCGCTTCAGCATAAGGTACTTCGCGCCCTCCTCGGCGAACGCGACAATGCCGAAATAGAGAATGACATTGTAAATAGCGCTCTGCTGCGAAACCGTGCGGGCAAGGAGCTTGCCAAGCGCCCACTCCGCCACCAGTGCGATCAGAGACGAGAAAATCCCTGCCTTGACCAGCGTCCAGAGCATTGCGCCGGATTCCTTTTCCAAGCGATCCGAGCGGTAGGACTTGAGCATCAAAAGCGCTGCCGGTATCACGGCGGCAAGAACCAAAATGACATGATACGTCATCAGGGTGGGCAGAAAAAAATAAAACATAATATTCCTCCATGCAATAATCCGTTTGCGTCGTCGTATCTGTCTCCGATCAATTTTATTTCTTAATTGATTATAACAATTCGATTGGACTTTGCAATAGAAATCTGCTATACTTTCATTAGAAAACAAAAACACGGGAGGAGAACACGATGAAAACGCTGATTGCGTTCTTTTCCGGAGCGGATTGAGGAGGAAAACGGAATGAAACAAGACAGATTCTTTTCGGAGATTCACGGCAACTTCGGCTTTGGCTGCATGCGCCTGCCGATGAAAAACGGCGAGGTGGACTATGCGCAGTTCTGCGCCATGGCGGACGCCTTTCTCGACGCAGGCTTCAACTATTTCGACACCGCCCACGGCTATCTGGGAGGCAAATCCGAAACCGCCATCCGCGACTGCGTGGCAAAGCGCTATGACCGGAGCCGCTTTCTGCTGACCAATAAGCTCACCGATCCTTTCTTCAAAAAGCAGGAGGACATCCGACCCTTCTTCGAGCGGCAGCTTGCGTGGTGCGGTGTGGAGTATTTCGACTTTTACCTGATGCACGCGCAGGATCACAACAACTATGAAAAGTTCAAGCGCTGCAGGGCGTATGAGACGGCTCTGCAGCTCAGGCAGGAGGGGAAGATTCGGCACTTCGGCATCTCCTTCCACGACAAGGCGGAGGTGCTCGACCGCATTCTCACCGAGCACCCCGAGGTGGAGATCGTCCAGATTCAGTTCAATTATGTCGATTACGAAAACGACGCCGTGGAGAGCCGCAAGGTCTACGAGGTCTGCGAGAAGCACGGCAAACCCGTCATCGTCATGGAGCCGGTCAAGGGCGGCAGTCTGGTCAACCTTCCTGCGCAGGCGGATCGGATTCTGCGCGAGCTGAACGGCGGCTATTCCAACGCCGGCTACGCGCTCCGCTTTGCCGCAAGCTTCCCCAACATTGCGATGGTGCTCTCCGGCATGAGCGCCATGGAGCAGATGGAGGACAACCTGTCCGCCATGCGGGACTTCCGTCCGCTGGACGAAACGGAATGCGCCGCCATTGATCAGGTCTGCGAAATCTTCCGCGCACAGAATCTGGTGCCCTGCACCGGCTGCCGCTACTGCGTCGACGAGAACCAGTGCCCGAAGAACATTCTGATCCCCGACCTGTTTGCGGCTCTCAATGCGCACGAGACCTTCCACAACTGGAACACGGGCTTTTACTACAGCGAAATCCTCACCTCGGGGCACGGCAAGGCTTCTGAGTGCATCAAATGCGGCAAATGCGAGCACGTTTGTCCCCAGCACCTTCCGATTCGCGACCTGCTGCAGCAGGTTGCAGAAACCTTTGAGCACTGAGCGCGGTAAAAGACGATAATTGCAGGAGGAGTACTAAAGCATTTACGAGCTTTCGCTCGTCGGACTGAAAAAATCTTGAATTAACGGAGGAAATGGAAATGCTCGGAAATTTCAGCTACAAAAACGCAACCAAGCTCTATTTCGGCGAGGACTCGCTGCAGTACCTCAATGAAGAGCTGCCCAAGTACGGAACAAACGTCGTTCTCATCTACGGCGGCGGCTCGATCAAGAGGAGCGGGATTTACGACGCGGTGAGGAAGCTGCTCGCCGAAAACGGCAAGAACGTCGCCGAGGACGCGGGCGTTATGCCGAACCCGACGGCGGATAAGCTGCGCGAGGGCGTGAGGATCGCCCGCGAGCACAAGGCAGACCTCCTGCTCGCCGTGGGCGGGGGCTCCTGCTGCGACTACGCCAAGGCGGTATCGGTCTCGGTCAACTGCGACGAGGACCCGTGGGAGAAGTATTATCTCCGCTTCGAAGAGCCGACCTGCCGGATCGTCCCCGTCGGCTGCATTCTCACGATGGCGGGCACCGGCTCCGAAATGAACGGCGGCGCGGTCATTACCGACCATAAAACGCACCAGAAGATCGGCCACGTCTTCGGCGAGGAGGTCATGCCGAAATTCTCGATCCTCAATCCGCGCTTCACGATGAGCCTTCCGAGGCGTCAGATGGTCGCCGGTATCTACGACATTTTCAACCATATCTGCGAGCAGTATTTCTCCGGCGAGGACGACAACGTCAGCGATTACCTCGCCGAGGCGCTGATGAAATCGGTCATCCGCAATTCGCTGATCGCCATTGATCATCCCGAGGACTACGAAGCGCGCTCCAACCTCATGTGGGCGGCGACGTGGGCGCTGAATACGCTGATCTCGCGCGGAAAGACCACCGACTGGATGGTGCACATGCTCGGTCAGGCGGCGGGCGGCTACACCGACGCGACGCACGGCATGACGCTTGCGGCGGTATCGCTCCCGTATTACAGACACATCCTGCCCTACGGGCTTGCGAAGTTCAGGAGATTCGCCGTTGAGGTCTGGAACGTCAGTCCGGAAGGCAAGACCGACGAAAAGATCGCAAACGACGGACTTGCCGCGCTGGAAGCGTGGATGAAGAAGCTCGGCGTCACACTGACGCTCTCCGAGCTCGGCGCGACCGAGGACATGATCGAGGGCATCGCGGACGCGACCTTTATCCTCGACGGCGGATACAAGGTCCTGACGCGGGACGAGGTCGTAAGCATTCTGAAAGAAAGTCTCTAATCGGAAAGGAAGCATTAAAATGAAGAAAATTCTTGTCGCGTATTTTTCCGCGAGCGGCGTCACCAGAAGGGTCGCCGAAAAAATGGCACAGGCTGCAGGCGCGGACCTGTTTGAGATCGCGCCTGAACAGCCCTATACCCGCGCCGACCTGAACTGGATGAACAAAAACAGCCGCTCCACGCTGGAGATGCAGGACAGAGACTGTCGTCCCGCCATGGCGGCAGCGCCGGACGTCGCCGGATATGACGTCGTTCTTGTCGGCTTCCCCGTCTGGTGGTACCGCGAGCCGTCGATTATTGATACGTTTATGGAGAGCACGGATTTCACCGGAAAGACCGTCGTGCCGTTCTGCACGTCGGGCGGCAGCGAGCTGGGCGACTCGGCGCAGAATCTGCAGAAGCTCGCGCCAGGCGCAAGGGTGCTCGACGGCAGACGCTTCCGCTCGTCAGTTACTGCGGAGGAGCTCAAGCACTGGGCGGAGGCTTCCGTCCTTTAGCCAGACGCGGGAACGCTCGCAGTACGGACGCGCGACGGCAAAGGTAAAACCCGCGCTTGCCGTATTGACAAACTGCGGTTTTTACGGTAGGATATCAGTATCATGCAGGCACGAAGCCTGCAAAATGCGCTGAAGCGCTTGCTGCGAGCATTTCCATATGTGCGTTATGAAGGCGCACGGCTTTTCTGCAGAGAAGCGCCGTGCGCCTTTTTGCGCGTTGCATGCAAAAATCACAATCGGAGGTACATACAATGGCATGTTTTCTTGTTCCGGCTGCTGAAGCAGTCCTCACTACGGTTGCCGCAAAGGTGATCAAGTCCAAAGAAAAGGAAGAGACCGTCAGCGTTTCCATGCCGGACGGCACGGTTGCGGAAGCGATCCGGACCCCCTTTTCCACCAAGCTGGGCTGGCTGAACAAGCTGCTCTGGGGCGGCTCTGCGCTGCTTGCGTTTGAGCACGTCTGGCACGGAGAGGTCGTACCGTTTTTCCCGTTCCTGACGGCGGTTAAAAACGGTGAAACGACTGAAATGCTCGCGGAGATGAGCAGCGCAGGCGTTATGATGGCTGTGATCGTCACCGCCGCGTGGGCAGGCATGCTCGCGGTATCCGCTCTGATCGAGAAGAGATCGCTCCGCGCCGCCGCCCCTGGCAGGGAGGAAGCGTGAATGACGCTGCTGACGACGGCGTTTGCGGCGATCATCTGCACGATCGTCTGGTACAAAAATGCGCCGAAGAGCGAAATGAAGGTCGGGATTCTTTGCTGGCTGTTCTGGGGCGCGTCGCTCATGTGGCTCGTCGACGCCATCTTTGAATACGCAGAGCTCGGCGCAGCATACTTTACACCCGCTCCCGCCGACATGCTCAACGATCTCTTCCTCAGCTTGTCCGTCGTTGCCCTGGGGCTGATCATCTGGCTTGTGATCCTGCTGATCAAGGACCCCAGAGGCGTGATCAAGGCGGCGCTTTTCAAAAAGAAGAATCAGTAAACACGAACGAGAGCGGGAATGCTTTTTCGGCAGACCCGCTCTTTTCTCAACAGACAGGCAGGTACTATGAAAACAGAAATCAAAAGCCTTCTGGAAGGCGTTAAAAGCGGCGCGATATCGGTAGACGACGCGCTTCTGAAGCTTAAGAAGGAGCCGTATGAGGACCTCGGGTTTGCAAAGGTCGATATGCACAGAAGCATTCGGCAGGGCGAAGCGGAGGTCATTTACGGCGCGGGGAAAACGCCGGAGCAGATTATGGGCATTATCGCCGCCATGCGGAAAAACGGGCAGGAAAGAATCCTGATCACAAGGCTCTCGCCCGAAGCGGCGGAAAAGATCGAGACAGCCTATCCGCTCGCGTACCGAAGCGACGCGCGCATCGCCATGCTCGGAAAGACGCCGCCCCATAGCGGGATCGGCACGATCGTCGTCGCAACGGGCGGCACGAGCGATATCCCCGTCGCCGAAGAGGCGGCGCTCACGGCGGAGTTTTTCGGCAACGACGTCGTGCGGCTCTATGACGTGGGCGTTGCGGGACTTCACCGCCTGCTTTCGCATACCGACGAGATCATGCGCGCTTCGGTGATTGTCGCCGTCGCGGGGATGGAGGGCGCGCTTGCAAGCGT
>CAJOMA010000001.1:38010-40424 GCA_905235655.1 uncultured Oscillospiraceae bacterium
TACGGCGCGTCCTTCGGCGGACTGTCCGCGCTCCTTTCCATGCTCAATTCCTGCGCGTCCGGCGTCTGCGCCGTCAACATCGACAACGGCTTCGGCGCGGGATATCTTGCGAGTATGATCAATCACATGGAGGTCAAAGAATGAAAACGCTGTATTTCGATCTCGGCATGGGCGCGGCGGGCGATATGCTTACGGCGGCGCTTCTCGAGCTGCTGCCCGCGCCGGATGAATTCATTAAATCGCTCAACGCTGCGGGCGTTCCCGGCGTAACGTTTGCAAGAGAAAGCACCGTGAAATGCGGGATCGTAGGCACCCGCATGCGCGTGCTGGTGAACGGAGAAGAGGAGGGCGAGCACCTCCATGAACACGCGCACGGCGACGGGCACTGCGTGCAAGAGCACGAGGCGCATCACCACAGCGGCATTGCCAATATCGCGCATATCGTGAACGATCATTTGACCGTGCAGGAGAGAATCAAACGGCAGATCATGGACGTCTATACCCTCCTTGCCGAAGCGGAGAGTCGTGTGCACGGCGTTCCGGTGACGGATATCCACTTCCACGAGGTCGGCACAATGGACGCGCTCGCGGACATCACAGCGGTTTGCATGCTGATCGGCGAGCTCTCGCCGGAAAGAATCGTCGCTTCTCCCGTCCACGTCGGCGCAGGTCGCGTCAGGTGCGCGCACGGCGTTATGCCCGTTCCCGCGCCGGCGACGGCGGAGCTGCTGAAGGGAATTCCGACCTACGGCGGCGAGATCATGGGCGAGCTCTGCACGCCGACAGGCGCCGCGCTGGTCAAATACTTCGCAGGCACCTTCGGCGATATGCCGGTGATGAACGTCGAGCGCATCGGTTACGGCATGGGAAAGAAGGATTTTGAGGCGGCGAACTGCGTCCGCGCCATGCTCGGCGACTGCGGGGAGGATACGCGCGACATCATCGAGCTTTCCTGCAACGTTGACGATATGACCGCCGAGGAGATCGCTTTTGCCATGGAAGCGCTCTTTGAAAAGGGCGCGAACGAGGTCTTTACCGTCCCCGTCGGAATGAAGAAGAACCGTCCGGGTACGCTGCTTTGCGTGCTGTGCGAGAAGGATCGCGTGCAGGAGATCGCAGCGGCCATATTCAAGCACACGACGACCATCGGGATCAGAGAAAACGCGATGAAGCGATATCTGCTGCGCCGCGAGACGGAAACGCGCGAAACCTCGCTCGGCACGGTCAGAAAAAAGAATTCGCACGGCTTTGGCGTCGAAAAAGCAAAAATCGAGTACGACGATCTTGCGCGCATTGCGAGAGAAAACGACCTTTCTCTTAGCGAGGCAAGAAAGCGCGTCGAGGATGAAATCTGAGCGCGCAAACGTCTGCGGGAAGAAGGAAAACGGATGGATGCACTGCACGAAAAACAGGATCATCTGATCAGAATACTGCGTGATCTGGGCAGCGTCGCCGTCGCTTTTTCTGCCGGCGTTGATTCGACGTATCTGCTGAAGATCGCGCACGACAGCCTCGGAGAGCGGGCAATCGCCGTGACCGCCGTAACAGGAACGTTTCCGGAAAAGGAACTGCGGGAAGTTGAGACCTTCTGCGGCGAGCGGGACGTACCGCTGCGCAAGGTCAAGGCGGACGTGTTCTCCATCGACGGCTTCTGCGTCAACGACGCAAACCGCTGCTACGTCTGCAAAATGGAATTGTTTCGCCGGATCATGGAAGCAGCGGCGGAGCACGGCGTCCGCTCTGTAATCGAGGGCTCCAACGCCGACGACGTCGGCGATTACCGCCCGGGAATGCGCGCCATCGCGGAATTGGGCGTTCGCAGCCCGCTGATGGAGGCGGGACTGACGAAGCGTGACGTGCGCGCCCTTTCGAAGGAGCACGGACTGAAAACTTGGGACAAGCCGTCCTTTGCCTGCCTCGCCACCAGAATCGCCTACGGCGAAAGCATTACGCCGGAAAAGCTGCGGATGATCGAAAAAGCGGAGCAGCGGCTTGCAGACCTCGGATTCCGGCAGTACAGGGTCAGAATGCACAACGGCGCCGCAAGGATCGAGCTGCTGCCGGAGGATATCGAGCGGCTTCTGTCTGCCGCGCTGCGCGGGGAGATCAGCGGGTATTTGCATCAGCTCGGCTTCCGGTATGTATCGCTCGACCTCGACGGTTATCGCACGGGCAGCATGAACGCAGCCCTGTGATAACAGCGCAGGGAAAGCGGATTCGCCTGAATCATTCTATCGTTGCTGATACATTACGCGGAGAATGCCTCTATTGAGGCATTCCGAAGAAAAGGACATTCGCAAGGATGTCCTTTTTTTCTTGTACAAAGAAAACCACCGGCAGTGCCGGTGGTTCCAAAAAGCTTTAGCTATGCATAGAAAAAGTATCCTCCTATGGTTTATAGTAAAAAAGGTCTG
>CAJOMA010000002.1 GCA_905235655.1 uncultured Oscillospiraceae bacterium
CCGCGATCACCGCTCCGTCCCCGATGCTAACGCCGCCGATCAGCAGCGCGCCCGTTCCGATCCAAACGTCGTTTCCGATCTGCGCGGGCAGCGTCGCTTCCTCAAACAGCTCCTGCGTGACGAAGCTCGTTCCGCACTGCTTTTTGGCGGAATAGAACGCCGGGTGGGTGGAAGCCCATGTTCTCGTTGGGTGCGTCCCGCTCACCGTCACAACGCGGTTGGCAACGGAGCAGAACTTCCCGATTTGGGCGTTGATGCGGCATTCTTCGCCGATGTATGAATATTTGCCGAGCTGTCCGCTGAACACACTGCCCGCGCCGATCCGGTTATAACCGCCGAACACGGCCGCCTTGGATACCTTCGCGCGTTTGTCGATTCGGACGGAAGGGTTTTTCAGACAGATCAGTTTTCTTTTCAAAAAGTTGCGCATAAGCGTATCTCCTATCAACTGTACCTGCTGTAGGCTTTGATATACTTTGATTTCTTCTTTTCCGGTCCCGCGCGCTCGACGGCAGTCAGCGTCTTCTCCGCTTCCATCGAGTTTACGCAGGCGGCGAGCAGCATGAAGAACACTGCGTTGTGTGCCAGGTAGCTGCCGCTGAACATCAGCTTTATAACGCCGGAGGAAAAGGAAACCAGAATCAGCATCTGAAGGCTGGTGTTTTTTGTCCGGAATCCCTTAAACAGCAATATGCCAAGCAGGGCAAGGATCGCCGTTCCCATCAGATAGCCCCATTGCGCGAATAATTCAATGATCAGGTTGTGCGCATAGTGGTTTTCGCCGAGCAGACGGTCGCCGTAGAGTCCGCTGCCAAACAGCGAAAAGCTCTCGATGATCTTCTTCTGAATCTCTCCGCGGCTGGAATCGCTGAATAGGTCACCGTCAAGCATCAGATCAATCGTCCGGCTCGAAATGCCGAGCGAATCCACAGATTCCTTTAACGCCGTGACAATCGGCTGCCACAGCAGCATGATGATCAGACCTCCCAGAATAAAGAAGCACACGAGAAACGGTTTCTTCTTCGCAAAGGTTTTGCTGATCAGAGTATAAGCGATCATGCTGAACAGAACGCAGACCAGCGGACCTCTCGCGCCGGCGAAGAAGATCATGATCGCGCCGATGATCGCCGCGAGCAAAGACATCATGGTCCTTTTCTTTTCAAAGAAATACACCCACGAAAAGGAGGTAGCGAACACAAGATTGTACGAGAAGCTCATATACTGCGGCTGGCTGTCTCTGAGGAACATCAGGATAAATGAACCGAGGGAGCAGAAAACCACGATCAGCGAAAAGTAGCGGCAGGTTTCAAGCAGCCGGTCGTAATCCGTGATATATCTCATAAAGACATACGCGGGAAGCGAATATGCAAACAGCAGGTACAGCGGATTGCTGGCAAAATCGGTCCACTGGGTAAACATATAGTTTTTGTTGTTATGAATGAGCGAATAGGAAAGCGCGTAGGCGACCGCAAACACAAGCAGGACAACCAGTACGTCGGTTTTGATCCTGAAATGAAGCTGCTTCAGACTGGCCAGAATCATGACGGCGAGAACCGCATAGCAGCTCAGCGTATCAAACGTAAACCCCGTGCCGAAGATCGCTCTGCAGAGCTGATTGACGAAGTAGACGATCGGAGCAAAGCAGATCATGGTGCAGACCGTGATAATCAGGATCGTCTGATTTCGTTCTTTATGTCGTTTTATAATCAGCTCGACCATCTCCTTTCGTCAGAATTGGTGTATACCGGCGCGCCCGCGTCGGCGCAAGCCTGTCCGTAACTCCTGTCAGCAGTATCTGCTGAAGGCTTTGATATACTTCGATTTCTTTTTTTGCGGCTCCGCACTTCCTGCGTCCGCCAGCGGCTGATCCGTTTCCAGCGAATTGACGCAAGCGGCAATCAGCGCAAAGAAAACGGCGTTATGCGCCAGATAGCTGCCGCTGAACATCAATTTGACAAAGCCGGAAGAAAAAAACACCAGAATCAGCATCCGCAGGCTGAAGTTCTTCGCCCGAAAGCCCTTGAAGAACAATACGCCAAGCGCGGCGAACAGCACCGAGCCGATCAGATAACCCCACTGCGCAAGCAGCTCAATAACCAGATTGTGCGCATAGTGATCCCCCCCGAGGGCACGGTCGCCATACAGCCCGCTGCCGAGCAGGGAAAAGCCCTCGATGATCTTCTGTTGGATCTCTCCCCTGCTGGAATCACTGAAAATATCGCCCTCAAGCAGCAAGTCGATCGTGCGGCTTGAAATGCCGATCGATTCGGCAGAGCCCTTCAGCATCGTAAGCAGCGGCGTCCACAGCAGCAAAACGATCAGCCCCCCCGTCAAGAGGAAGAACACCAGAAGGATTTTCTTTGCGGCAGAGATCTTGCTGATCAGAAAATAGCCGATCAAGCTGCACAGAACGCAGACCAGCGGACCCCTCGCGCCGGCAAGGAAAATCATAATGCCGCCGGTGATCGCCGCAATCAGAGACAAAATCTTTTTCTTCTCGAAGAAACATATCGCTGAAAAGATGGTGGAAAACACGAGATTATAGGAGAAGCTCATATACTCCGGCTGCGTATCTCTGAGAAACATCAGAATAAACGAGCCGAGTGAGCAAAAAACGGCAGCCACCGAAAAAACCCGACAGATATCGAACATCAGGTCATAGTCCGTAACGTATCGCATGAAAATATACGCCGGCAGTGAAAAAACAAACAGCAGATATACAGGATTGTTCGAAAAATCCCCCCACTGCGTGAACATATAGAGTTTATTATTATCGGTGAACGAATAGGAAAGCGCATAGGCAATCGCAAAGCCGATCAGAAGCACCAGTACATCGATCTTGATTTGAAAGTGCATCTGCTTCAGGCTCGCCAGAATCATTCCCGCCAGAACCGCATAGCAGATCAGCGTATCGAGCGCGAAGCCGCTCCCGAAGATCAGGCGGCACAGTTGGTTGACAAAGTGGACGATCGGCGTAAAGCAGATCATGGTGCAAATGGTTATGATCAATACCTTCTGATTTCGCTCTTTATGCTGCATCATGCGCTCGATCGTCTCCTTTCCCGTAAATTATCCGGCTTCGTTCCCGGAAAGCGCGTCGGTCAGTATGCGGCGAATGCTTTCTCCGCCGTGCCGCGCGTAGATTGTTTCTATCTCGGCGGCGGAAACGGTCTTGCCGCGATTTGCTTCTATAAACGCCGGCAGCTTCTTTTCCGCGTCCTCCGCATCCGAAACATGCAGCGCCGCCGGGTGCTTCGCAAGCAGCGCCCTGCTCTGCCCGCTGCCGAAGCTGATGATCGGGCGGCAGGCGGCGATATACTCAAACAGCTTGCTCGGCAGAAACTCCGGAATGCTGTTTTCCACGTTGAGCAGAAAATCCGCGCTCCGATAGATTTCCCTGATTCTTTCGGGAGAAACCACCGAATGAAGCAGAATGCGGTCGTCCGATGCGGCGTATTTTTTCACCGTATCCTCACAGCCGGCGCTGTAAAGGTGCAGGCGTATATCGGGGTCTGCAAGCGCGTGAAACGCCGCAAGCATTGGTTCCGGACTTCGCAATCGCGGATAGAATCTTCCTGCATAGACGCAGTTGATCCGTTCGTTTGAAAACTCGCCGTTCCGAAGCGGCATATCCGGTACCTCCGGCAGCAGATACGGCAGTCTGCGGCAGTCGGGATTGCAGCCGCGGATATCCGCTCTTGCCTCATAAACCTCTTCGGAAAGCAGCAGAACGTCGGCATGGGCGCTCACCGCACACTCGTAAGCCGCAAGCCGAGCTTTGCTGTAAAACAGCGGGTGGATGCGGCCGTCTGCGGCGTAGGGATCGACCGTGTACGCGCACCAGCGCACGTTCGGGTTTTCCTGCTTGAATTCCTTCGCGGCGCAGTGCGCGGCAAAGGGAGAGCAGACGGAAAACACCGCGTCCACAGCATGCTCGCGGTGCAGCCCTCTCAGCGCCGCAAGCGCCTGTTCACAGAACCACGCGAGATTGCCGAGCACGGCGGTCTTCATCTGCGCCGCGCCGATCGCGCGGACAACCGCGTGGGTCAGTGCGCTGCCCCGACGCTCTGTCTGCATTCGTTTGCCAAGCAGGGCATGTACGCGGATTCCCTCGTCTTCAGCCTGCACTGGTGCGTCAGCGGAACTGATACAGACGACGTCAATATCATAGCTGTCACGCAGCAGAGAAAGATACCGCTTTGTACACAGTCCCGTCGGTGACGGCGTGGGATAATAGACGCCGCATAAAACGGCAAGGTGTTTCTTCATTGCTAAAAGATCCTTTTCCAATGGCGGACAATGCCGCGCAAGCCGCCGCTTCCGTAAACGCGCTTTCTCCAGCTTTTATCCGGCAGCAGCATAGCCTTCAGCCCGGCGGCGCAAGAGCGGTCATGGCAGTTGATTTCGATCCGCATGACGCGCGCTCTGGACGGCTCCGGCAGCAGCACGCCGTATTCCTCGTCAAACACCAGCTTCAAAAGCCGCTCGATCTCCGTCCCACGCGGGACGGGCAGCGCCGTTCCTGTGATCCGGTTGGACAGATATGCGGCGGTATAAAGCCTGCGCTCCGTTTGATCCTTCTTTGCCTGCACGGCAATCCGCGCCCATTCTGCCTCCGTCAAGCCCTCAGCGGCGTTGACGATATCGCGGTACAGGCGGATCGCAGGCGCGCGGCAGAAGGAATGCAGCGAGATATGAAGCAGGCAGATATACAGCAGCGCTTCACGCGGCGGCAGCAGGATCGCCGTGTCGCGGTAGGCGCGAAGCTTCGTCCAATCGGTGAAGTCGTCTGTCCGAACGGCGCACGGCTGCGTCAGCCGGGACAACGGGAAGACCTCGAAGCCGAAGTCAAAGCCCTCCGGCAGGCGTTCGGCATGTTCAAAGGTCGCGGAAATAAACAGCGTACCTGCGAAGCGTTCCTCGCAGCGGTAGCCAAGCCCGGTCAACACCTGCTTGACAGCGGGATACTCCGCCGCGTCGACGTAGTTATCCACGTCGCCGGAGGCGAAGAGCGCAATATCGCTGTCCGCCGCAAGCATTGCGCCGAAGTTTTCGGAGACAAACAGCTTTTTGCAGCCGGCGTCGGTCAGCGCGGCGTAGACGCGATCCAGCTCCGCGACGATCTGGCAATTGCGTTCGGCGTAGCGGTCATAAACCGGCTGCCATATTTGCGGATCAATCCCTAACCCAAGCATGAGCTTTGCCAGAAACGGCAGCATTTTCGCCTGCTTTGCCATCTCGAGCAGGGTCTTCCCGCCCAATTCCAGCGCAATGCGTGTCAGCTCCTGCTTCTCGTCCTGCGCAAGGTCTTCGCGAACGGAGGCGTTCGCCAGTGTGGAAAACCGTATGAATTTTCCGTCCGTCTTCACGCGATCCCAACCTCCGTTACGGCGTTCTTCAAGTCAAGCAGATTATGATCGTAAATGTCTCCGCCCCAGTCGTTCGGCAGCTCCATCATGTCCTCAAGATGGAAGAGGATATTCTCCAGCATGACGGCATATTTGACGATCGCCGGCGGCACTCTGTCAGACGGCGCTGTGCGGTCCGCGCGATAGGCGTCCTCCGCCTGCGAGCGCAGGAAGCGCCGCCATCCATAGGGTCTTCTGAGAGAATACGCCAAAACCGCGCTGTCGTACCAAACGCTGCGCTCCCCTGCCGTCTCCCAGTCGTAGAGAATCGTCTTGCCGTTCGGCTCTACCCAGATGTTTCCCGTCTGCAGATCGCCGTGGCTCATGGCGACGGGTATCTCGGCAGGAATCTTATCTTCAACGATTTTGAATATATCAAGCAATCGCAAGGTATCGTCGGCTGTTTTGATGCGCTTTTTCTCCCTCGCAGCGGCGCAGAGCGTTATGATCCGCTCCCTCAGCGCGGCAAGGTAGGCGCGCGCGTCAACGCGGCGCACCGTATCGTCCGCAAGCGTCCGAACGGCGGCAAGCGCGTCCGAAACGCCCTTTTGGTACAGCGCTTCATCCGTGACGCGTGCCAGCGGATGACCTTGCAGGATCGGCTCGGTGAACCATTTTTCTCCCCACCGTTCGAGCGGCAGGAGGAAGTCATACCGGTGATTCAGGCGAAATTGCAGTTGATTCTTGAAGTATTTGTCGGAAAAGCCGTCCTTGATTCTGCACCCGACCACACCGGTTTTGTAGTTAAAGAATCGGATGCTCCGGTTGTTCGGCGCAATGACCAGATCGCGCCCGGCGGTCTCCTGCGGCTCAAGGTGGAAGCGATAGGAGGAAAACAGCCGTCCCGTGTGCAGCATCACGAACACATAAGCCTTCACCGCAAGATTCTTCCATTTGCCGCCGCGCACGTTCCATTCGCTGTAGAAAAACGCCTGCGCAGCCTTGGAAAGCTTCGGCGGATACAGCGCGGACAGCTTCGGCTTGATCACAAGATTTGCGTCTTTCTTCTGCCGCGTTAGCTTTACGTCTGCATGCTCCGCTTCTTTATAGTAAGCCTCCACTGTGGAAGAAAGCAGTCCGAAAAAGTCTTCGCGGTCGAGCATGGAGGATAGATCCATCAGGTATTGTCTCCTTTTTCCAGACCGAGCGCCAAAAGCACCTGTCTATGGAGCTCCTCGCGCGGGAGGAGTCCATCCATGATATTCGTCCAGCAGCCGGACTCGGCATACGCGCGATAGGCTGCAATTTTTTTCTTTTTCCGTTCAATATCTTCGATTCCGGCGGCGTTCTTCTGCCGGTCTCGTTCGAGCGAGACTTCCGCCGGGACAAAGAACACGAAGGAGACCTTCGGCCTTGCGGCGAGCCTGCGCACAAGCTTCCACAAAACGGACTTTTCCAGATCGACGTGCGGAAAGTCGAATTGCAGCTCCACCGCCGTATCCCAGAGATAACGGTCACAGAAGACGTAGCGGTGCGTCAGATTCAGCAGGCGGTAGTGGAGCGACCAGTACCAGCACAAATCAAGCATGGAAACGCGATAGAGGAATTTCTCCTTTTTCGGGTTCGCAAAAAATGCCTCGCGGTATTCCTGCTTGCCGGCGTCGTCCAGTTTGCCGTCGCGGCGGACGAGCTTTTTTAAGAAAACGACGAGCGGCGTGCCGCGCGCTTTGCTCCACTTGGATACATAACACAGGTTATGCTCGTCACAGTACGTGCGCAGCAGGTCTAACTGCGTGCTCTTACCCGCGCTGTCGATGCCGCTGAACGATACGATCATACTAATACTTCCTTAACACACGATAGCCCAGCCGCTGGCAAACGGTCAGCACGGCGGCGGGCAGACGGAAGCGGAGCTTGCCGCTCCATGCCTGCGCACGGATGGCATTTCCGCCGCCGCAGGACTTGTACAGAGCCTTAAAGTCAGAGTATGGCAGCATACGCGCCGCACCGTGGAGCAGGGCAAAAACGGAACGCGGGCGAAGCTGCTTCGCTATATCGGGGGCAAAAAGATCGGAGGTCTGCGCCAGCAGGCGGTCAAGTCCGTCAAGCGCCGTCATGATCTTCGGGATATCGGAGCCTGTCATAGTCGAATTTTCGTGCAGGACGTACTGATACAGCGCAGCAGGATTGTGCAGCACCGGCTTGCGGTTATATGCAAGGCACTTCCAAATAAACTGCACGTCCTCGGAATAGCGGGTCGCCTCGTCGAACACGATCGCATTCTCTGTCAGAAAGCTTCTGCGCAGCAGAAGCGTCGGAAGCAGGAAGCGGATCTTGCGGTCAAAGAACGCCCGCTGCGCTTCCGCCGGCGATAAGGGGCTTATCGCCGATAAATCCGCAGGTTCAAAGCGATGGTTCGCAGCCTGGCAGACGCAAAAGCCCGTTGAGAGAATGTCGCAGCGTTCGGCGCGTTCCATCATCTGTCCATAGACCGCAAGAAAGTCCGGGGATACGACGTCGTCGGAATCGACAAAGATCACCCACTCGCCTTCTGCCGCCTGCAAACCGGTATTGCGCGCCGCAGACACGCCACGGTTTTCGGTGCGGATTACCTGGCAGCGCACAGACGTCTGCCGCAGAATCGCTTCCGCCAGCTCTGAAGAGCGATCCGGCGAGCCGTCGTCGACGAGGATGATCTCAAAATCGCGGCAGGTCTGCGCGCAGAGAGAACGAACGCAGTCTTCAATATACGCTTCCGTCCGATAAACGGGTACGACAACAGAGATCATTGCAAGACTCCCAGCACGGTATCGCAGCAGGCGGACGCGGTGTAACGCTCATCCAGATAACGGCGGGCGTTTTCGCCCATCTCTCCGCGATCCGCGCGCTGCATTTTCTCCACTGCGGCAAGCACGGAGGCGGGATCGGCGCTGCGGCAGGCAATGCCGAAGCCGTTTGCCTCCGCAATCGCGCCCATATCCGTCGCGTCGTCGGTGCAGACGAGCAGCGGCATGGAGTTTTCCATATAGGACAGCGCGCGCGACGGGTAATTCGGGATCGTAAAGCGCGGATCGAGGAAAACGACGCCAACATCGCAGCCCGCCGCCACCTCGTCATATTCCTGCTTCGGCATCAGCGGTTTGCGGACAATATTGTCCGGATTCTCCTGCGCGAGGAAGTCGTCGATCAGCGGTGCGTCTGAGCCGCTGCCACAGATGAGAAAGAAGCAGTCCTTCTTCTCTTTCAGCAGCCGAAGGCAGTCGACCAGCGCAGGGATGCCCTGCGGTCTGCCGAGGTTTCCGCCGAGCAGATAGACGACGGTATCCTCCGGAAGCTCCAGCTTCTCATGCAGGGCTTTTCTGGCGGCGCTGCAGTCGATCCGCTCGCGCGGGATAATGCCGTTGGGGCAGAGCTCCGCTTTTTGCGAGGGTATCTCCGGATTGTGGGAAAGCAAATACTCCGCATTTGCAGGGCTCATGCAGCCGATCCGGTCCGAAACGCGGTAAAGCTTCTTTTCCTGTCTTCTGAAAAAGCGATAAATCAGGCTGCGCGCGGAGAACATGCCGAGGTCGACCGCGTTCTGCGGAAAAATATCCTTCAGCATCAGATAGGTCGGGCAGCGGAAGAGCTTTTTCAGCTTCCGCACCGGCTCGGCGAGCGTGATCGGCGGAGTGGAATAGAGGATCAGATCGAAGTTCTCGCTGCCGAGATACTTACGAACCGCGCGGTAATATCTGCCGCTCAGCGTAACGGTCGAAATCCCCTTTTCAATGAGCGAGACGCCGGCGGTGTTTCCCGTCTGCACGGTCAGAAGCGTGTAGGTCGGGAAGTCGGTGCGGACCGTCTTTTCCCCGGTGCTCTTCTGGCGCGGCGTAACGATAAAGGGACGGTGCCCCCGCGCAATCAGCTCGAGCATCAGGTCGGAATATATGTTGTGCATGTGAACGTCGGTAAAAACGTTCATCGTCAGAAAAAGAATATTCATAGACAGCCCTGTTTTCAAAAGATTTACGCTCTGTAGAGCGGGAAGAAATTCGGGTCTTCGGGAGGTCCGCCGTTCTGCTTGATCCGTTCCGCCGCCAGCCGGTCGTAGGCGTCGCGATCGAAAATCATCATCCCGACGTAGAACGGCACGGGGTCCGCGTTCGTGAAGCTGCGCTTATAGCGAAAAATGCCGTCGTCAACCCGATAGCCGCCGCCGAGGACGAAGCCGCGTTTGCCGGAGTCCACGCAGAGCTTGATCACTTCGTCCTTCAAAAAATCGTTTGGGCGCATGGCGTAGAAGTCCTTATCCGTGCCGCCCAGGAAGGAATAGACGTACTGCTCGGAGATCAGAACCAGCTCTGTGGAGATGATCACGCCGTCCTTCCGTACATGGAAAAACAGATAATTATACGGGATATACGAGGCGATCTTTTCAAAAAAGCTCTTCGGAAAATAATAGTATTCTCTCGCCTCGTTGCGGTTCATGGTGTCGTAGTAGATGCGCATAAAATCGTCGAGGTGATCCATATTCTGCTCGACCACGATCTCCAGCCCGTATTCGCGGGCCCGTTTCACGTTTTTGCGCACCTTGTGCTCGTACTGCGTCCAAAGCGTTTCATACGGGCGGTCCGTCGGGACGATGATGTTGTCCTTGACGTATCGCGTCGTTCCGTAGTAGCGCTCCCGCACGTCCGTGTTGTCCGTCAGATGGAAGCGGACAAACTCGCAGACAATGCCGCGCCGGCGGCAGTAGTCCGCAAAGGCTTCGGTAAAGCACCGCATCAGCTTGTCCTTATCCGTGCTTTCCAGAATGATCGGTCCGCCGTAGCCGTAGGGCGTCGAGATATCGTAGAGCGTTCTGCCGTCGAGCTGCGTCGGAATCTCGCGGAGCAGGAAGGTATGCCGGATCTCGCCGTATTCATTTTTGAATGCAAAGACCTCGCTCGGCCCGTCCGTCTCTTCAAAGACGCGGGCGTAGGCAGGGCTGAAACAAATATCAGACATGAAGCAAGAATCTCCCTATTTCGGCTGCAATCCTCTGCATATCCCCGGGGATATACCGCTGATCGCAGACAGCAGATATTTCGGTATCGAAAAGCGGCGTGCGGCTGCCGCAGAAGGTATGGTCGCCTGTCCGCGGCCAGTGCCGCGGGAAGAATAAGCCTTGTTGCACCAAATGTGTGTGAAGTGCGTCGCGCAGCTCCGGCGACGTTACCAGCGGCACGAACAGAGGACAGTCGTCTGTCCGCACGGTCGGAAACAGGCATCTCACCCGCTCCGAACGCAGGTCATTGACCGCCTGCGTCAGAAGCAGCGCATTTTCCCATCGCCTGCTGCGCATCAAATCGGCGTCGAGAACCGAAAGAAGCTTCCAAGACCGCTCGTCCGCCGCTTTTCCGCGGTAGTTCTGCTCCAGACAGGCCTCCGCCTCGGAAAACATCTGCAGGAAGGTCTGCTTGTCGACCGTTTCTCCGCGCATATAGGCGCGCTTCAAATCAAATGCGCGGTTGCGAAGGCCGGTGTAGTCGGGGCAGTCCTCCAGCGGCGGGCAGCGCATCGGCCCCTGCGTTTTCAGGCAGAAGCCCATGTTGATATCCGTCCACTTGCGGACGCTGCCGCAGATATAGTCCGCCGGGAAGGAAAACGCACGGTACGCCGGCTGCAGGAGCGAATGGGTCGCGTCAAAGACGACCGTCTTGCCGCATTCTTGCAGCTTCTGCGCGTAAGAACGAAGCGCGGGACTGCCGAAGCCGAAATACTCCGCAAGCAGGACGACGTCACAGTCCGTTTCCGCGGGCAGATCAAATTCGATCCCGTCCGCGCCGGCGTAAACTTCAAAAAACGCAACGGTAAAGCCGCGCGCAAGGAAGGGCTCGATCATCGTATGGCAGCAGTAGGACGGCAGCAGCGCCTTCCCCGCCGGCTTGGAGCGCAGGATATCCAAAAGCACGCAGTCCAGCGCCGTTCTGCCGCTCAGCACAAGGTGCACGCCGTCGAGCTCGGGCAGAATGCGCGCGCCGTTTCCGTTCGGCTGGCAGTCCGTCCAGAATTCGCTGCCGATTTCCCGTCTCATCTTTGATCCGACTTCAGGCGCGAATAGGCTTTCAGATCGACGTAGGCGCCGTTCTTGAAGACGCGCGAGCGCAGGACGCCGTCGAGCCGGTAGCCGCACTTTCGGAACAGGCTTTCCGAAGCGGTATTGTAGGAAACGATGTCCGCATACAGGCACTGCAGACGCATTTCGTCAAAGGCGTAAGCCGTCAGCGCGCACACGGCGTCGGTACCGTAGCCCTTCCCTCTCGCAGGCTCGTCCAGCTTGAGGTGAATCTGCGCCGTGCCGTTCTTCTGGTCGATGTCGCTCAGAATCACCGTGCCCAGACCGGTCTCGGGCTGTTCCTTCAGCGCGATGATGCAGCGCAGCGTGTTCGGCGCGTTCTTCTGCTGCTCCGTCCAGCTCTCCTGCGCGTGACAGGAAACGGGAAACGAGCTTCCGCCGAGCATCCGCTCGGTATCGGGATCATTGATCAGCCGCAGCAGCAGCGCGTTGTCTGCCTTTTCAATGGCGCGAAGAAGCACGCGCTCTCCATAGATATTCATACGGATTCGTACTCCTTTTCCATTTGTTGTCTTCTGTATGTATCGAAGTCCGGCAGGCTGTCCACACCGCGAACGCCGATGCCCGATCTTCCGAGGGCAACGGCCACCGTCTGAAGCAGGATTCTCACGTCCTGCCTGAACGAGACGGACGAGACGTACTGCAGATCGTAGTCGAAGCGATCCTCCCACGTCGTCTCATTGCGGCCGTTGACCTGCGCCAAACCGGTCAGTCCGGGGCGCACGGAGTGGCGCAGACGCTCGCGCTCCGTGTAGTACGGCAGATACTGCACCGCCAAAGGCCGCGGGCCGACCAGCGCCATCTGACCAGCCAGAATATTCAGAAGCTCCGGCAGCTCGTCGGCGGAGGTCGCGCGCAGGAAACGGCCGTAGCGCGTCAGACGCTCGGCGTCCGGCAGGAGGTTCCCCTCCGCGTCGCGCGCATTTGTCATACTGCGGAATTTGATCATGCGGAAGATTTTCTCATTTCTGCCGGGACGCGGCTGCGTAAAGAAGGGATTTCCCCTAAACTTGACCGCGCCGGTCACGATCAGCGCCAAAAGCAGCGGCGACAGCAAGATCAGCGCCGTCAGGGATATGAGAAAATCAAGGATTCGTTTGATGCATTTTGCATACATGTCGCATTATTCCTTCAAAACATAGCTTTGATGATCGCAATGACCTCGTCCTGCTCCTCCGGCGTCATCTTGATGTCGCTGGGCAGGCACAGGCCGCGCGCGAAGACGTCCTCGCCGACATTCTCTCCGGGCAGGGTGATGTAATCGCAGTCCGCAAAGACCGGCTGCAGGTGCATCGGCTTCCAGATTGGGCGCGAGTCAATATTCTGCTCGTTCAGCCGCGCCATGATATCAAACGGCTTGACCGTGCAGCCTCGGTCTAAGAGGATGCACGAAAGCCAGTAGTTCGGCTCGGAATCGGCTGTATACGGGTTCATCTGCAGCGGCAGACCGCATAGCCCGTCGCGGTAGCGCTCAAAAATCTTCTTTTTCAGCGCGCGGTGCTCGTCGAGGTGGATTAGCTGCCCTCTGCCGATGCCGGCGACAATATTGCTCATCCGGTAGTTATAGCCGATCTCGCTGTGCTGATAGTACGGCGCGGGGTCCTTCGACTGCGTCGCCCAGAAGCGCGCTTTTTTGACCGCAGCTTCGTCGTCGGAGACGAGCATGCCGCCGCCGGAGGTGGTGATGATCTTGTTGCCGTTGAAGCTCAGGGCGTTGTAGGTGCCGAAGGTGCCGGTCTGTCTGCCGCGGTAGACGGCGGACAGGGACTCCGCCGCGTCCTCGATCAGGATGGCGCCACGGCGGTCGCAGATCGCGCGAATCTCGTCCAGTTTTGCCGGCGTGCCGTAAAGGTTGACGGCGATGACGATCCGCGCCCCGGGATATTTCTCGAACGCCAGCTCCAGCGCGCGCGGGTCCAGATTCCACGTTTCATACTCCGCGTCAATAAAGACCTGTTTTCCGCCCTCGTAGGAGACGGGGTTGACGGAGCCGGAGAAGGTCAGGTCAGAGCAGAGCACCGGCTCGCCAGCCTTCAGTCCGCAGAGCTTCAGCGCCAGATGGATTGCCGCCGTGCAGGACGACAGCGCCGCCGCGTGACCGCAGCCGATATAGTCACAGATTTCCTGCTCGAAGCAGTCCACGTTCTTGCCCAGAGGCGCGATCCAGTTGGTATCGAACGCCTCCTGAATGTATTGCATTTCCTCTCCGTGCATGGTCGGAGAAGAGAGCAAAATTCTCTTTTCACGCATAGAAAAATCCCCCGTGAATCCGGAATAATCTAAAAAATCACATAAAGCGACACATAATGACCCAATATACTATGTTAAAATATATCTTAGCACTTAGACCGTCATAAGTCAAGAAATATATCCTTCTACGTTGTGGCTGCGCTGCTGCGGAAGCACAAGATATAGCGCCTTTTTTGCTCTTTCCCGACAAGCCCGGTTATTTGGATAAAAAAGCGGAAAAAAGCTGTCAAAAAATGTGAAAATCAATTGACAATTGCTGCTTTTGCCTATATATTGCAATATAGAGTATCATGTGGGTTTCTGCATTTTACTACTTGAAAAGAAATGGGGGAGGATACATGTCCCAGGAGCTGATCCGCTTGACAAACCTTGTGATGGAATTTGACGGCGAGCGCGTATTGGACTCGATCAATCTGTACATCAACGACAAGGAATTTCTCACTTTGCTCGGCCCGAGCGGCTGCGGCAAAACCACCACACTTCGTGTCATCGGAGGCTTTTTGACGCCGACATCCGGCGATGTTCTGTTCGACGGGAAGCGAATCAACGAGGTTCCCGCATACAAACGTAAAATCAATACGGTCTTCCAACGCTACGCTCTGTTCCCGCACCTTGACGTCTATGACAATATCGCCTTCGGTCTTCGCATTGCGAAGCTCGATCAAAGGGAGATTGACGAGCGGGTCACGGAAATGCTGGAGATCGTTTCACTGAAGGGATTTGAAAACCGCAAGGTCACTTCCCTCTCCGGCGGTCAGCAGCAGCGTGTGGCAATCGCACGCGCCCTGGTCAACCGTCCGAAGGTGCTGCTTCTTGACGAGCCGCTCGGCGCGCTGGATCTGCGTCTTCGCAAGGACATGCAGAACGAGCTCAAGCGCATCCAGCAGGCGATGGGCATCACCTTCGTCTACGTCACGCACGATCAGGAGGAAGCGCTTACCATGTCCGACACCATCGTCGTCATGGATAAGGGCAAGATTCAGCAGATCGGCAGGCCGGAGGATATATACAACGAGCCGAAGAACGCCTTCGTTGCGGACTTCATCGGCGAATCCAACATCCTTGACGGCGTCATGCTTGAAGACTGCAAGGTCAAATTCTTCGGCAGAACCTTTGCCTGCGTGGACAAGGGCTTTGAGAAGAACGAACCGGTCGACGTCGTCATCCGTCCGGAGGACATCGACATTGTCGAGGCGGACGCCGGCCATCTGTGCGGCACCGTCACCTCCGTCACCTTCAAGGGCGTCCACTACGACACCATCGTCGATTTCAAGGGCTTCAAGTGGCTGATCCAGACGACGGATTTCTGCCCCGAGGGCTCCTATATCGGCATCCGCCTAAATCCGGAAGACATCCACATCATGAAGAAGAGCGAGTATTCCGGCATGTTCGGCGACTACAGCTCGTATTCCGCGGAATACGACGAGATCGCCGACGCGGAGGGCAGTGAAGATGAAGCGTAAATGGCTGTCCGGCCCTTATGTGCTGTGGATGGTGGTGTTCACCCTGATTCCGCTCGGCGTGGTGCTGTATTTTGCTCTCACCGACGCGGCGACGGGGACATTCACCCTCTCCAATCTAGCGAAAATCGCAGATTACTGGCCGATTTTCCTGCGGTCGATCTGGCTGAGCATTTTTGCGACGCTGATCTGCCTCGTGATCGGCTATCCGGTGGCGTATTTCATCGCCCACTGCAAACCGACCACGCAGCGTCTTCTGCAGATGATGATCATGCTGCCGATGTGCATCAGCTTCCTGCTGCGCACGCTGGCGTGGGTCGCTCTGCTGGACGATACCGGCATCATCAACAATTTCCTGACCTCCATCGGTCTGTCTCCCCTGCCCTTGATCCGCAACAACGGCGCGGTCATTCTCGGCATGGTGTATAACTACCTGCCTTACATGATCCTGCCCCTGTTTACGGTGCTGATGAAGATTGATCCGCGTCTGGTTGAGGCGGCGGAGGATCTCGGCTGCAACAGCCGTCAGGTCTTCGCCAGGGTCATCCTTCCCCTGTCCGTTCCCGGCATCGTCTCCGGTATTACGATGGTCTTCGTTCCCGCCGTGTCCACCTTCTACATTTCGCAGAAGCTCGGCTCTCCGGGCACCATCCTGATCGGCGACGTGATCGAATCACAGTTCAAGGCCGCCTATAACCCCAACTTCGGCGCCGCCCTGTCTCTCGTTCTGATGGTACTGATCTTCGTCTGTGTCGGAGTGATGAACCGCTTCACGAACGACGATGAAGAAAGCATGGTGACGTTATGAGAAGAACCAATCGTATCTTTACCATTCTCGTCTTTATCTTCCTGTATATCCCGATGATCGTGCTGGCGGTCGCGTCGTTCAACAAGGGCAAGGATATCGCCGTCTTCCAGGGCTTCACCTTCCACCAGTATAAAGAGCTGTTCCGCGACGACGATCTGCTGCGGCTGCTCGGAAACTCTGTCATCATCGCCGTCATTTCCATGTCGGTTGCCACCGTGCTCGGCACGGTCGCCGCTGTCGGCGTCCATTCCATGCGCGGCAAGCTGCGCGCGGCGGTCATGGGGCTGACCAACATCCCGATGACCAATCCAGATATCGTCACCGGCGTCTCCCTCGCGCTGCTGTTCGCCTTTGTCGGCGTTCTGCTCCGGATCAACGCCGTGCTCGGCTTCTGGACGCTGCTGATCGCGCACATCACCTTCAGCCTGCCGTACGTCATTCTGAACGTCATGCCGAAGCTCGCACAGATGGACCCCGATCTGAAGGAAGCCGCGCTCGACCTCGGCTGCACGCCCGTGCAGGCGTTCTTCAAGGTCGTGCTGCACGAGATCATGCCCGGCGTTATCTCCGGCGCGCTGATGGCGTTCACGATGTCGCTGGATGACTTTGTCATTTCCTACTTTGTCACCGGCTCCGGCTTCGTCACCCTGCCGGTTGAGATTTACAGCTACACCAAAAAGCCCATTCAGCCGAAGGTCTACGCGATGTTCACGCTGATCTTTGTTACGATCCTGCTGCTGATGATCGCGATGAATCTTCTGCAGGCGCGCGACAGCTCCAGAAAGCTCCGCAGGAAGGAGGCGCGCAGATGAAACGGCTGTTTTCTTTGCTTCTGATTGCGGTGCTGCTCGTCCACGCGCTGCCCTTTTCCGTATCTGCTGCGGAAGAGACCGTGACGATCAACGTCTACAACTGGGGGCAGTACATCTCGGACGGCACGGACGACTGCATCGACGTGATCGACGAATTTGAAGCCGCCTATCCCAACATCAAGGTCAACTATATGACCTTTGACAGCAACGAAAGCATGTACACCAAGCTCAAGGCGGGCGGCTCCACCTTCGATATCATCATCCCGTCGGACTATATGGTGCAGAAGCTGATCGAGGAGGACATGCTGGAGCAGCTCGACTTCTCCAACATTCCGAATTATCAATACATTGATGACAGCTTCAAAAACCTCGCGTTCGATCCCGGCAATCTCTATTCCGTGCCCTACACCTGGGGCTGCGTCGGCGTGATCTACAATACGAAGTACGTTGATCCGGCGGACGTCGGCAGTTGGGATTTGCTGTGGAATGAAAAGTACGCCGGTAAAATCCTCATGTTCGACAATCCGCGCGACGCCTTTGCAATCGCGGAGTCCAAGCTCGGCTACAGCATCAACACGGAGGACTCCACCCTGCTGTCGCTGGCAGCCGGCGAGCTGCGCGAGCAGAAGCCGCTGGTGCAGGCGTACGTCATGGATCAGATTTTCGACAAGATGGAGCGCGGCGAGGCGTGGATCGCTCCCTACTATGCGGGCGACTTCCTGCTTATGGTAGAAGAGAATCCCGATCTCGACTTCTACTTCCCCGAGGAAGGCTTCAACCTCTTTGTCGACGCGATCTGCATTCCCAGGGGCGCAGAGCACAAGGAGGCTGCGGAGACCTTTATCAATTTCCTGATCTCCCCGGAGATCTGCGCGCAGAATCTGGAATATCTCGGCTACTCCGCGCCGAGCACCGCCGCCAAGGAGCTCATGGATCCGGACTTTGCGGCGAATCCGATCGCCTATCCGGACGGGGAAACGCTTTCAGGCGGCACCGCCTTCATGTCGCTTTCTCAGCGCGGCACGCAGGAGATGGACAGCCTGTGGACGATGGTCAAGACCGCCGACACCGCTACAACGGTTTATCTGATTTTGACCGTCGCCGCGATCGCGCTGGTCATCTTCCTCTGGATTTTCTTCAAGGTGCGCAAGCGCAACCGTAAGGCGCGCCGCTGCGCCAAATGGAAAACTGCACAATAACGCAAAAACTGCCGTGGAGGATTCCTCCACGGCAGTTTTAATGTTATTGCAAAGCTCCGCAGGAGCCTCGGCAATCTGTGACTATCATGTATGGGAGCTGTGCCGTATTATGATGCGCCTTCCAAGTCTGTCATTCCCCGGCGTCTCGCGCCGAGGGAATCTGTCCGTCGCAGGTATGGTATGTTTTCCGTATCACGAAGAATTGTCCGACGTCTGTACGCACGGATCGACCTCGCAATGACACACAAGTGAGTAATTCCGCATTCCTAATTCCGTTTCAGTATTCTACCGGCTCGCTGAGCGGCAGCTCCAGCAGCTCCGGATTCTGCAGCAGGTGCTTGATCAGCCGCAGGGACTTGGCGTAGTAGAAGCCGTCCGCGATACGTTCGTCGATCGTCAGACCGATATCCACCGTCTCGCGCATCTGCGCGTTGCCGTTCTCGTCGAAGCGCGGCGTCATCTTCTTCTCGCCGATCAGGCAGAACAGCGAGGTCGTGCCCCAGTTTGTCAGATGATGATAGCCGCACTTGAGCTTGATCGAGCCGACATTGGACAGCACGCAGGAGGAATAATACGGGTCGCCCTCGTTCAGAGACTTCGGCGCTTTGCCGCGTTTTTCCAGCTTCATGACAAGGCGCACGATCGCCTTCGACAGAAAACGCGGCAGCTTGTTGAAAAAGTCCATGTTGTCGGTGGCGGCGTCCGCTTTATCGCTCCGGCAGGAGGTCACCTGATCGCGGATAAAGTCGCGGATCGTGTCGATCGTATCCGTCGGTTTGGTATGGATGAACGCCAGCGCCTCTTCCGATTCGTCCTCAAAGGTTTTTTTGATCGTGAACGCCGCGGTGACCTCGTTGCGCTGATACATGTTGCTGTTCGCAATGAAGCGGTTCATCTTCGGGCGCAGGTAGAGCGTCTTGACCATCGTGGTCAGAATCACATGGAACAGCTTGTACTTGAAATCGGGATTGTCTGCGTTCTTCTTTGCAAGATAGGCGTTGATATTCTCCAGATCGATGCGCTCGGACAGATAGGCCTCGTTGTCGCAGCGGTTCGGATAGATGATCGGCATGATGAAGTGCATGGAGTCAAGGTTGCGCAGGAGCTTGCCGTCTCTGCGGTCGCCGAAGCGACGTTTTTCTTTCTTTTCCAAGGTTCTCTCCCTCCTCATGCCGCTTATTATACACGTTTGAAAGACATTTGTCCACAAATATTTCCCAATTTCTTCCGTTCTTGTCAAAAAAGTCAATCTATGCTATAATACTGCCGTACTTTTCTCAAGGAGGGATCGCATGAAAAAGCAATGGAGCGCCATTCTGATTGTTGCAGTTCTGATCCTCGCCGTTGTGCTCTTCCTCGGCGTTTTTCAGAGCGCGGAACCGGCGGCGCCGACAGAACCGCGAGCCACCGCGCAAACCGCGCCGCACGAAACGGAAACAACGCCGGAGAGCGAACCGGACGCAATCGACGAATTCGGCGCTTACTCGTCCATGGAGGACGTCGCGCTCTATATCCGCACCTACGGCAGGCTGCCGCAGAATTTCATCACAAAGAATGAGGCGCGCGCACTCGGCTGGGACGGCGGCTCTCTGGAGCCCTACGCGCCCGGCAAGAGCATCGGCGGCGATGATTTCGGAAACTACGAAGAGCTGCTTCCCGAAGCGCCGGGACGAACCTATACGGAATGCGACATCGACACGCGCGGCGCAAGCTCCCGCGGCGCAAAGCGCATCGTCTTTTCCAACGACGGTCTGATCTACTACACGGACGATCATTATGAGAGCTTTACCCTGATTTACGGAGGCGACGAGCCATGATTGAGCTCCTGCTGAACGCCGATACCGCTGCCAGCCGTAGCGCGCTGCACGATCTGTTCGCGCAGACGCTTTCTCTGCCGCAATGGTACGGGAGGAATCTGGACGCCCTGCACGATTGCCTGACGGAGCGGAGCGAGGACCTGCGAATCACGGTAGCAGAAGCGTCCCTGACCGGCGCGCTGGGCGAGCGCTATGTGCGCCAGCTCCTGCGCCTGCTGCGCGACTGCGCGGAGGAAAACCCGCACGTCATATTGGGATAAGAAAAAGACGGCTTCACAGCCGTCTTTTCTTATGAATTGACGGCTTTGCCGTCATGATTTGCCGCTGCGCGGCATGAATTCTCGCTTCGCTCCGTGAATTGAATTGTGCCCTATGCCCCGCAGGGCAATTCATGCACGAAGTGCAATTCATGACCGAAGGTCAATTCATGCGCAGTTTGGCGCAATTCATTCTCAATACTGCATCAGCGGGGCGGAGCCGTCGTCCTCGGCGTTTTCCACCGCCTGCACCTCGACCTCGTAGCTGTAGCTGTCGCTGACCTTGACCTTGACCACGTCGCCGACCGCCGCGCCGAGCACCGCCTTGCCCAAAGGTGACTCCATGCTGATAAAGCCGGCGTCCGGATCGACGCGCACGACAGAACATATCTGGATCGTCATAGTCTCGTCGTCCTCCGGCAGATACAGAGTCACCCGATCATAGAGCTTCACCTTTCCGAGCTGCGACGGATCGCTCTCCTGCTCATCGTCGATGATCACCGCGGTCTTGATCATGTTCTCCAGATAGCGCATGCGGCTGTCATTACGCCGCTGCGCCTGCTTGGCTGCCTTGTATTCGTAGTTTTCGCTCAGGTCGCCGAATTCGCGGGTGCGCTTGACCTCCTCGATGATCTTCGGCCGCTGATTGAGCCGGCGGTCTTCCAGCTCCGCCTCCATCAGCGCGATGTCCTTTTTGGTTAGTTTGTCATACATAGAATAGCCTCTTTCATAGATCGGGACGGCACTGCTCGAAAATGGGCAGAGCGCCGTTCTTTTTTGATTGCGTCACTTCGCGCTCCGTGCGCAGCGTCCAACTGAATTCCTGCACGCCCCAGACACGCCTGCTGATCACCGCGCCGAGGCAGGCTCTGTCTTGGTATTTGTAGGCGACGAAATGCGGCAGGGTCAGCGCGTTCATGCACAGGTGGGTCAGCAGGAACGCCACAGGCAGGCTTAAGCCGCTGCGCTCCCTGAGGAAATTCGCGGCAAGCTGCCCGCGGATGATCTCCGGACGGCGCTTTTTCAGCCACAGCAGCACGCGCGGATCGAACGATTCGATGCAGAACTGCAGCTTCGGGAAGCGGTCAAGCAGCGCGCAGACCTTCTGCGTCAAGTCCGCGTGATTTTTGCCGAAGGCTTTGATCTCAATGACCAGCGGCGTTCTACCCTCGAAGATCGGCAGAACCTCCTCCAGATACGGGATTTTTTCGTCCGTGCCCTCTAAATGCAGGGCGTCCAGCTCCTGCGCCGTGCAGTCGCATATCTTTCGGTCAACGCCCGCCGTGCGAAGCAGGGATTCGTCGTGCATGACGACTAAGCGGCCGTCCCTGCTCAGATGCACGTCCAGCTCCGCACCGTAGCCGTATTCCGCCGCGAGGCGGAAGGCGCGCAGGGAGTTCTCCGGCAGACCGTGCTTAATGTCATGCAGTCCCCGATGGGCGTAGGAGTATGCCGCCAGTCCGTAGAAGCCCTTCTTTTTCCTTCTGCCGATTGGCAGGAAGAGAAGCAGGAGCGCCAGAAGCAGCGCAAGGCAAAGCAGAATGATCAGCGCCGTTTTCATCGTCAGTCCTCAACGTCCAGCGCTTCCAGACCGCGCTTCGCCTCCGGCCTGTTGTCGCCGTGCATGACGAAGAGCATCGTCACAAACGCCAGACCTGCAAAGACCGTCGCGTACGGGAAGAGCACGGTCAATCCGAGCTTATCCATCAGGAAGCCGGAGAAGATCGGCGTGATCGCCTGCGCCGCCATGGAAGCGGCATAATAGATGCCGGTGTACTTGCCGACGTTGCTGCCGCGGCTCATTTCGACCACCATCGGGAAGGAATTGACGTTGATCGTCGCCCAGCCGACGCCGGCGAGCACAAACATCGCGTTCATCAGCCAGCCCGGGCTGCTTTCCCGCAGGAAGCCTGCGGCCAGAAAAGCGGTCGTCAGCATCACGACGCCTGCGAGGATGGTCTTTTTGCGGCCGAACTTCGAGGAGATGATGCCGACCGGCAGATAGGAAACGATCGCCGCCGCCTGCGCAATGATCATCGTCAGATTGTAGTCCTTGCCGAGAATGCGCGTCGCGTAGACGGAGTATTTCGAGGTCACGGCGTTGTAGCCCATGAACCACAACACGATAGAAGCCAGCAGGAACAGCAGCGAACGGCGTTCCGCCTTGGAAAGCTTCCGGCTGCCGGAGCTGTCGTCGTCCTTGTCTTCCATGCCGAGGCGTTTGCTCTCACGCTGCATTTCTTCTGCGAACTGCGGCTCGCGCACCTTCCAAAGGAAGGTTCCAAGCGCCAGCATCATGATCGCGGCAATCACCCCGAAGAACGGCAGATAGCCCATCATCGCGTTGCGGACCGAGCTTGTAGCGAACGCCATGCCCAGCCCCAGCACGACGACGCCGCCGAAGCTGCCCATCAGATTGATGATCGCGTTCGCCTTGGAGCGCAGCGGCTTGATCGTGACATCGGGCATCAGGGCGACCGCCGGACTGCGGAAGGTTGACATTGCGACCAGCGCGATCAAAAGCAGCACCACGAAGAGAATCAGCGGCGCAGGATTGCCCGCCGTGACCTCCCATGCGTAGGCGTCGCGTGCCGGCACGACGTAGTTCGTGTACTGCGGATTTGTCACAGGCTTGTTCAGCGAGCGCGTGACCGTTCCCCAGTCTGCCTCATCCGCCTGCAGCCGCGCAGTCAGCGTCTCCGGATAGACCGAAAGCGGCGCCTTGCTTTTGTCAGTGGTATAGAGCGTTTCTCCGTCCCAATAAAGCTGTGCGGTGATCTGCACAAACTCGTCCTCGGAGAATTTCTCGGTCAGCACAAAGCTCTTGTCGTTCTCGGGACGGCCGAGGGTATCGGGGTATTCGAGGGTCTTGCCGCCCTCCTGCTCATAGAGCATGTGGAGCGCGGCGGGATCATCGACCTGCGCCACAGCGTCGAGGTTCTTGCGCTGCATATTGTCGGTCATGGCGAGGGAGGTCAGCGCGACCGCCGCGATGATCGTACCGATCAGGATAAACGGCGTGCGTTTGCCGAGCTTGCTGTTGTGCCGGTCGGAGATCGCGCCGAACAGCGGCAGCATGAACAGCGCAAGGATGTTGTCGAGCGCCATCACCAGACCGGACAAGGTCTGCGACATGCCGAATTTATTGGTCAGAATCAGCGGGATCGTGTTGTCGTAAGCCTGCCAGAAGGCGCAGATCAGAAAGAAAGCAAATCCGACGTAAATCGTGCGTTTGTAATTCAGCTTCATGATGTTCTCTCTCCCATTATGTCATTGAGCAGTGCGCGGATATTGTCGTAAATATGGGTCGGTTTTTCCTGACTGTTTTCAACGTCTTTTAACGTGCTTTCGCCGGACAGTAGCAGCGCGGCGTCGATCCCGGCGCGGACGCCGCAGGCGATATCCGTATAGATGCGGTCGCCGATCAGCAGGGTTTCTTCCTTGGAAAAGCCGTATTTTTCCATGGCGAGCAGCGCCATATCCGGCTCCGGCTTGCCGATGAAGACCGGTCTTCTGCCGGTCGCGCGGAAGAGCATTTCGCACACCGAGCCGCAGTCCGGCACATAGCCGTACCACGTAGGACACACCCAGTCCGGGTTGGCGGCGATAAAGTCCACGCCGCGGTTGAGAAGAATGCAGGCGTCCTCTAACTTCTGAAAGGTCAGCTCCGTGTCGAAGCCGCAGATCAGCGCGGCGACCGCCTCGTCCCGATTTTGCGTCAAGCGGAAGCCCGCGTCGGCAAGCTGTTTTCGGAAGGACGTCGTACCGAAGGCATACAGGAGCTTTTCGCGCAAGCCGCTCGCATTCAGCCGGACGATCAGCGCGTCAACCGAGGTCAGATAGTCGTCCGCAGTCGTCTCGATCCCCAGCCGCCGCATTTTCTCAATGTAAGCCTCCACGGAACGGGAGGAATTATTCGTCAGAAACAGGTACTTTCCGCCGGTTTGCCGCACATGGGTCAGAAAATCGACCGTGCCGTCAAAGAGCTGCTCGTCCAGATAGATCGTACCGTCCATGTCCAGCAGAAACAGCCGTTTGCCGGTCAGAGGAGGATTGCGCATACAACCCCTCCCTTCGTTTGTCTACTGCCATTATACTCTGCAAAGCCGCGCTTCGCAAGGGATAATTTGCAAGAAAAGACCTCCGAAACCGGAGGTCTTTTCGCAGCGTGTCGAAAAACCTTTTTCGGCACGCTGGCAGGCTGCCAAAAAGTTCGGAAGACAAGCAACTTGCACTCGTAGGCGTATATAGATACGGTAGAGGGCAAGTTGCGCAGTAAGTCAAAATCCTTGCGAAGCAAGCGTTTTTAGCGTCTCGAAAGTTTGAACAACTCCGAATTTACATAAATAGATCAATCAGCGCAAAATACTCAAAATGTTTGTTTGATTTTGACAGTTACGGACTTTTTTGACAGTCTGAGAAAAGACCTCCGAAAACCGGAGGTCTTAGCAATCAAGCCCAGACGAACCAGATATACAGATAGCCGGTCAGGACTGCGACGAGGGTAAACGGCAGGCCGATACGGAAGAACTGCTTGTTCTGCACCTCGTAGCCGTTTTTGCGCAGGATGCCGATGGCGGCGATGTTCGCCGACGCGCCGATCGGCGTGATGTTGCCGCCCAGCGTCGCGCCTGTCAGCAGGCCGAAATACAGGACGTAGGGCGCGATGCCCATCGAAAGCGCAATGCTCTGCACCACGGGCAGCATTGTCGCAACATAGGGGATATTGTCGATGAACGCGGACAGCAGGACGGATATCCAGACAATGATCGTGTAGATCACGAACAGGTTACCGCCGCCGAGGGAAACCATCTTCTCCGCCAGCAGATCGAGCACGCCCGCCTTTTCCACGCCCTTGATGATGATAAACAGCGACGCAAGCAGCAGCAGGGTGCGGTAGTCAATATCGCGGAAAGATGCCGCGACCTTGGAAAAGCCCTTGTTTCTTATGAACGAATACAGCGCAGTCACGGCAAAAATTGCGAGGCAGATGATACCGTTGATTGTCTCCGGCATATTCGGCAGGAAGGAGGCGACGATCAGAAGGACGATGTTCAGGGTCAGCAGGATGGACGGCACGACGTCCTCCACCTTGGAGGAAACGGAGATATCCACCTTCTGCCGCTGCTTGCGGAAGATGAACATAATCACCGGCACCGTCGCCAGCGCACCGAGCTCCACCGCCCAGAAAATGCTCATTTTCCCGTGGAACACAAAGAAATCAAGGAAATTCATATCGGCATAGCCGCCGAGCATGATCGAGGTCGTGTCGCCCACCAGCGTCGCCGCGCCCTGCAGATTGGACGAGACGGAAATGCAGATCAGCATGTCCACCGGCGAAATCTTGAGCTGCTTTGCTACCGCCAGTCCGATCGGCGCGATCATCAGCACGGTCGCCACGTTGTCCATGAACGCGGAGATGAAGCCGGAGAACAGGGATAGCAGCACCACAACCCACATGGTATTCGGCGCGGCGCGTAAAAGCTTCTCCGCCATGACGTCCGGCATTTTCGACTCGATGAAGAAATAGACCGTTCCCATTGTGCCGAACAGCATCATCAGAACGTTCCAGTTGATCGCGCCACCCGCGTCCTTCAGCGCGGCAAGCACACCGCCGTCCGCGCTCACGCAGCCCCAGAGGAGGAAGAACACCGCAGACGCCGCCGCCACCCAATGCCGCACCTTCGGCAGGGCGATCATCAAAACGTAGGTCACCGCAAAAGCGATCACAGGCACTAACATAGAATTTCTCCTTCTGCGCAAAAATAGAGAGACCTTCAGCACCGTGTGCTAAAAGTCTCGTTCCTGAAAAGCAGGCGCATGACCACCGGCTTGCGCCGGGCGATTGTTGACCATGCGAGATAACTACTCCCCTTTAGTTCCTTCATTATATTGGAGTTTTCGGGGTTTGTCAACCTAAAAATTCCTGCCCCGCAACAGCAAGGGCAGGAATCGTCTTATCCGTTTTTCAGCGCCTTTGCCGCTTCTTCGCGCTCGCGGCAGATCGCCGTCCAGTCGGGCAGCGTCTTCATGATTTCGGCAAAATCCTGCATCGCGCCCGGGATGTCGATTTTCTGCGGGCAGATTTCCGCGCAGGCGCCGCAGCCGACGCACGCCGTGGGGCGCTGTTCCTCCGGCAGGCTGTCCAGCCGCATGCCGACGGTGAAGCTCGGCGCGAATTTCGCGTCGTTATAGGACGCGAGGAGCGTGGGGATATCCAGCCCCATCGGGCAGCCGTCGCAGCAGTAGCGGCAGCCGGTGCAGGGCACGCAGCGCGTCAAGCAGTCCGCGATGTCGGCAAGCGTCCTGCGTTCTACGTCGTTCAGCGGCTTTTCCTCGCTGAGCGTGCGGACGTTCTCCTGCATCTGCGCAAGACTCGACATGCCGCTCAGGATGACCTTGACCTGCGGAATCTCCGCGAGCCATCGGAAGCACCACGCAGCGGGGCTTTCGTCCGGGCGGAGTTTTTTCAGTGCGTCCTCCGCCGCCTGCGGAAGCGAAGCAAGCTTTCCGCCGCGCACCGGCTCCATGACCCAGATCGGAATATTATGCTCCGTTAGAATATCGACTTTTGTTTTCGCGTCCTGCAGCGTCCAGTCCAGATAGTTGAGCTGAATCTGGCAGAATTCCATGAGCTCGCCGTAACGGTCGAGGAATTCGCACAGGCATTCGATGCCCGCGTGGCTGGAAAAGCCGAGATGACGGATTCGTCCGAGCCGTTTTTGCTCAGCGAAATAGTCGATGATGCCCCACTTCGGGTCGGTGTAGACCCCGTAAGACTTTTCGCAGACGTTGTGCAGCAGATAGAAATCAAAATAGTCCACGCCGCACTTTCGGAGCTGATCCTCAAAGGTCGCAGCGGGGTCATAGGACGCGCTGATCTGGTGACCGGGATACTTGTCGGCAAGATAGAAGCTCTCACGCGGATACGCGCGTAGCGCCTCGCCGATGACGATCTCGGACTTTCCGCCATGATAGGGATAGGCGGTGTCGAAATAGTTGACGCCGTTTTCAATGGAGAAGCGCACCATTTCCGCGGTCTTTTCCTCGTCGATCTCGCCGTCCGTCTGCGGCAGGCGCATCGTGCCGAAGCCGAGCTTCGACAGCTTCAGGTCTTGGAACTCAGAGTACAGCATGCGAATCTCCCCCTCCGTGATGATAAATTGTCTTATCCAGCGCGAAAATGCGCTGGCTGAACTTCCCCTCCGGCACGGACGCAAGCGCCTCGCGGTAAATCTCCATGCGGCTGTCAATCAGGTCGATCAGTGACAGCAGCTCGCTTTCGGCGCACTGCGGACGCACGACTGCGCCGAATTCCGGCTCGCCGTGATGGGAAAGGATCATGTGCTGCAGCAGGACGGACTTCTCCTCCGGGACGTGCAGCTGCTTCGCAATTTCAGCGATTTCCTGCGCGCCCATCGCCAGATGGCCGAGCAGCTTGCCCTTGGTCGAATACTCCGTGACCAGACCGAGCTCTGAGAAGGTAAACTCCTCCTCCTTGGCGAAATCGTGCAGGAGCGTACCTGCCAGAAGCAGGTCGCGATCGACCGCGTCGGCGTAGAGCTCGGCGAGATGATCGGCAATTTTCATCATATTCCCCGTGTGCATCAGAAGGCCCTTCAGGAAGCTGTGATGCACGCTTTTGGCTGCGGGAATGGAGCGGAACGCCTCCAAATGCCGCGCAAGCATTTCCGTGCAGATCGCGCGGTAGTCGTCGTCGCGCAGCGAGGCGACCATGGTCTCCACCGAGGAAAGCATTTCCTCCGCGTCCATCGGCGCGACCGGAATGATCGCGGAAAGCTCGTAGGGGTCCGTTTTCTGCGCCAGACGAATCCGCTCGACGGAGAGCTGCGATGCGCCGCGAAACGCCTGCACCGTTCCGCGAATCTTGACGACGCTCCCCTCATCCGCAGCGCCGATCGGGCCGGGATAGTTCCAGACCTTCGTTTCGATCGAGCCGCTGACGTCGGAAAGCACCGCGTTGAGATACTGGCTGCCGCTGGTCGAGGTCTTGGACGCCGCGGCCTTGAGCAGATAGAATCCCTCCACCGCGTCGCCGGGCGTCATGTCCGAAATTCGCTTGTTATACTCCATACCGTTGCCTCCTATCTGCCGCAGACCCAATAGTCCTGCGGCGAGTGCAGAAATCTCATTAGCTCTTCCCTGAACGCGGGATAGCAGGCGGACGTTCTTCCTCTGCCGAGGATCAGCGGATCAATGCGCCGCTTCTTCGCGGGGATCATGCGCCAGTCGCCCTCGTTTCCCGGCCGGTCGCCGGTCAGAATCTCCCGATAGGCGCAGAAGGCTTCCCATCTGCGCGAGAATTCCGCGTCAGCGCGCAGGCGCGCGAGCGCCTGCGGCTCCGTGCGGTACAGATCGCGCTCGCTCAGAACGCCTTTTCGAATGGCGTCGCCGAGCAGCTCCGAGAGCATTTGCATGGCGTAGCGATCCTCGTCGGAGACGTAGACCTCGGCGCAGCGCAGCGCACCGCGCGCAAACGCCAGCGCCTTTTCCCCGCTGCGGAAGGTCAGCTCGGGCGCGCCGTCCTCATTTTGCCCGACAGAGAGATCGTCATACAGCGCTTGCACCGTCTTTAGATCGGCAAAGCCGAACTGCACGAGGTTGCCGAGCGTGTATTCCAGACGGTCGGCGGAAAGCCGCGGCGCGTCGTTGTCCGCGACGGGATAGCGGTGATAATCGCACACGTCCTGCGTCGTCAGTCCAAGCGACCGCAGCAGGCTCTGAAGCTCCGGTGAGCCGTCGATCAGCTCCGTCGTTCCGTCCTCTGTCGATTCCTGCGTCATGTAATCGCCGCGCAGGAAGTCGACGACGTGGGAAAACGCGGGCGTAGCGACGTCGTGGAGCAGTCCCGCGAGTGCCTGCGCAGGCGAGGCGGTAAAGCGCCAGACGATCAGCCCGACGCCGAGGCTGTGATCAAAGCGGGAGTATTTGGTGCAGCGGTCAAAGCGCGCAAACGCGGTGTATTCGCAGCCGCAGTTCATTCCGACCTCCCGAAGCCGCTGCATCGGCGGCGTATCCGCCGCTTTTTGCAAAAATGCCGGAATCTCCGGATGATATATCGTGTAAACTTCCATTTTTCTCCGGTTTAAGCAAAGTGTCTGCCAAAAGCAGGCAGACACTTTAGGCTGTCAATCTGTCAGCGGGTCACCGTGCCGGACGCCGTCACCTGCTCCAGCGGCGTATCGCTGTAGGTGCCGCGGAAATCCCACGCCACGTCGACGTTCGCCGAATCGCCGCTCATCTCCATCGTGCAGCTTGCAAGCAGATGGGTCGTCTTCCCGCCGGACCACGTCACATCCGCGCTGTCAAAGGACTTGGTAACGCCGTCCATCGTGATATGGACGCCGTCCATGCGCGAGCCGACGTTGATGCTGAAGGAGCTGATGGAAACGTCAAAGCGAACCATCTTCGTGCCGTCGGAGGACGCATAGGTCGTCCAGTCGACGATCAGCTCCAGACCCGTGCCGGTGCTGGAGGTGAACTGGCCGGAATTCGTCTTCTCGCCGTCGATCGGCGCGGCTGTTTCCGTCGCTTCCTCCGTCGCTTCGGTCGGCTCGGTCGGCGCTTGGGTCGGCTCCGTCAATTCGGTCGCTTCGGTCGCCTCGGTCTGCTTTTCGTCGGTCTGCGTCGGCGCTTCCGTCCGCTCCGTCGGTTCGGTCGCTTCCGTGGGCTGTTCGGTTTGTACGGTACTGAGCTCGGTCGACTCCTTCGACGCCTTGTTCTCGCGAATCATAAAGAATGCCAAAAGACCGACAAGAATTGCCAGCACAATCGCCAGCGCAATAATAATCTTATTCATGGTACCTCCTTGCGTATTTCTCAATTGCGTTTATTATACAACGAAATCCTGTGAATTTCCACCACATTTTACATTTTTCTTTCAAAGACCGCGCTTAGCAGATTTTTTCGACGAAAAACGGAAAATCATCTCGCAAAACAGCGAAAAAAGCGTTATAATAATACAAAACGAGCGCGGAGGCAATCGTCTATGGGAAAATTTGAAAAGAAAAAGCGCAGGCGCCTGCTCTGGATCATTCCGCTTGCCTTGATCGCCGCCGCAGCGGTCTTTTGCTTTGTAATCAACCGCTGGCGCGTCACGGTTTCGCTGAACGGCAGAGAGGAAGTAACGGTCGAATGCGGCACGCAGTACATCGACGAAGGCGCGGTCGCCTGCTTTGGCGGAACGATCTTCCCCGCCGAGCTCAAGGCGCTTGACGTTGCGGCGGAAAACCGCGTCGACGCGGCGACGCCCGGCGATTATTCCATCGTCTACACCGCGGACTACCTGATGTTCCGCGGCAGCGCGGAGCGCACCGTGCACGTCGTCGATACGACGCTGCCGGAGCTGACGCTGCTGGGCGAGCTTGTCTGCTATGATCTGCCCGAGCTTCCGTTTACCGAACCGGGCTACACCGCGCGGGACAACGTCGACGGCGATATCACCGGCAAAGTCGTCTGTGAGGAGATTGACGGAGCGCTGGTCTACACCGTCTCCGATTCCTCCGGCAACACCGCGCAGGCGACGCGGGGGCTTCTCCGAACGGACACGGTCGCGCCGGAGATCACACTGAAGGGCGGCAATGAGATTGACCTGAACGCAGGCATTCCCTATGAGGAGCCCGGCTTTTCCTGCCTTGACGACAGCGCGGGCGATATCACCGACCGCGTCACCGTCAGCGGCGAGGTCGACTGCTACCACAAAGGAGCCTACGAGCTCACCTATACCGCAGAGGATGATTACCACAACATAACCACCGTCACGCGCACCGTCAACTTCGTGCCCGTGCCTCAGCCGGACAAGGTCGATCCCGGCGACAAGGTCATCTATCTGACCTTTGACGACGGACCGGGGCCGTACACCGAACAGCTTCTGGACGTTCTGGACGCGTACAACGTCAAGGCGACCTTCTTCGTCGTGGACACCGCCTATTCCGATCTGATCGCGGAGGAATTCGCCCGCGGCCACAGCATCGGCATCCATACCGCGACGCACAACTACGATCTGATCTATTCCAGCGAGGAAGCCTACTTTGCAGACCTCCAGCACATGCAGAATCTGATCGTCAGCCTGACCGGACAGCGCACCACGCTGGTACGCTTCCCCGGCGGCAGCTCCAACACCGTCAGCAAGTTCAACCCCGGTATTATGACCACCCTCGCGGCCGATCTGACGGACATGGGCTACCAGTATTTTGACTGGAACGTCAGCAGCGGCGACGCCGGCGAAACGACCGAGACCCAGCGGGTCTTCGAGAACGTGATCAGCGGCGTGCAGTGGCAGAACATTTCCATCGTCCTGCAGCACGATATCAAGGGCTTCAGCGTGGCGGCGGTCGAGCAGATCATCATATGGGGACTGAACAACGGCTATACCTTCCTCCCCCTCGATTCCACCAGCCCAACCTCGCACCACCGAATCGCGAACTGATATAATTAAAGTTTTAATTGAATTTTAGTTTCATAAATAACAAGCTGAAACGCGGCGAAAAGCTTCCAACGTTTCAGCTTGTTTTTTTCTTTACTTTTGGGGCACGTTTTTCGTTGCGATCAGGGCGACGCCGGTGCCGGCGACGTCCGGCAGGACGATATCCCCGATCTCAACGGGCGCTTCGACGCAAACCGCCTTGATCTGCTCCATGCAGGCGGCGATCTTGTCTTTGGGAATATCGGTCTGCGTGCGGACGGAAAGGCGATTGACCGTGCCGCCGCGGATCGCCACGGTAGAGGTCACCGTGCGCTTCGGGCAAAGGACTTCATTCCTGGCGTAAGTTTCGCCGCGCGGGCAGGTGTTGCCCTCCACGCGGAGCGTTCCGTCCTCTTCAAACACGCGCAGGCTGCACCCGAGCGGGCAGCCGATACAGGTCAGTTCTCTCATCTCACTCCACCTCCGTGCATACGCGGATCGACTGAAGCGGCTGCTTTAATTCGCTCTTTTTCAAAATGACCTGCTCCATCTCTCCGGGGGCGAGCACCCGTTTTTTGATCCTGCGGATGCGTTCTCCGTTGCAGTATACGCAGATGTAGCGGTCGCGGTAGACGTCCGCCACGCGGAAGCGCACCGTCACGGTATCCGCCATGTTGTCCGGGTCGAGCTTCTGCGGGACGGTATAGCGCACGCCGCTGTCCGCAGTGATATCCACCGTCCTGCCCGCACAAGGCTGTGACAGAACGTATGCCGCCGCGTTTTTGCCCGCGAGCGCCGCTTCCTCGGAGACATAGTCCACGAGGTCGTGCACATGCAGGACGTTGCCGCAGGCGAAGACGCCCTCGCAGCCGGTCTGCAGGCGGTCGTCGACCTCCGGTCCGTTCGTCACGCGGTTCATCGTCACGTCGAGCGCGCGCGTCAGCTCGTTTTCCGGCAGCAGACCGACCGAAAGCAGCAGCGTGTCGCAGGCGTAGTACTCCTCCGTGCCCGCAATCGGGCGGCGGTTTTCGTCGACCTGCGCGAGCGTCACGCCCGTCAGACGTTCTTTGCCGTGAATTTCCACGACCGTGTGGCTCAGCTTCAGCGGAATGCCGAAGTCGTCCAGACACTGCACGATATTGCGCTTCAAGCCGCCGGAATAGGGCATCAGCTCCGCGACGACCTTGACCTTCGCGCCCTCGAGCGTCATGCGGCGCGCCATGATCAGTCCGATGTCGCCCGAGCCGAGGATGACGACCTCTTTGCCGACCTGAAAGCCCTCGATGTTCATCAGACGCTGCGCCGTGCCCGCAGAGAAAATGCCTGCCGGACGGCTGCCGGGGATATTCAGTGCGCCGCGCGGACGCTCCCTGCAGCCCATCGCCAGGATCAGCGCCTTCGCCTGCACCCGCACGAGACCGTCCTCGCGGCTGACGTAGGTGACGAGCTTCTCTCTCGAGATCGAGATCACCGTTGCGCCGAGGCGGTAGGGGATATTCTCCTCGCGCACCTGCGCGATAAACCGCGCGGCGTATTCCGGTCCGGTCAGCTCCTCCTTGAATGTGTGCAGACCGAAGCCGTTATGAATGCACTGGTTCAGAATACCGCCGAGCAGATGGTCGCGCTCTAAAATCAGAACATCCTGCACGCCGGCGCGTCTTGCGCTCAGCGCCGCGGCAAGCCCCGCAGGTCCGCCGCCGATGACGATTAAATCATAAACTCTCATTTGCGTCCCTCCATCGTGCCGGTCAGCAGCTCCGAGCCGGGAACGTTTTTACAGATTTCCTCCATCGGGCGGTGCAGCTCCCGCGACAGGATTTCCATGAGACGCGGCGTGCAGAAGCCCGCCTGACAGCGTCCCATGCCCGCACGGACGCGCCGCTTGATTCCGTCCAGCGAAACCGCTCCGACGGGTCTGCGGATCGCCTCGACGATCTCGCCCTCACTGATCTGCTCGCAGCGGCAGACGATGCTGCCGTAGAGCGGATTCTCCGCGATCAGCGCCTTGCGCTCCTGCGCTGGCAGCTCTGCAAGGCGCGGGATTGCTTTGCGCGTCGGCACAAAGTCGGGGTTTTCTTCCGCGCCGAGCCTGTCTGCGATCCTCTCGGCGAGATAGCTGCCGATCGCGGGCGCGGAGGTCAGACCGGGCGATTCGATGCCCGCCGCCTCGAAGAAGTTTTCCGCGTCCGGCGTTTCTCCGATGATAAAGTCGCCGCCCTCCTCATGCGCGCGCAGACCGGAGAACGAGGTGATTACGCTCCGCAGCGGCAGCTCACGGACGCTCTTCTGCGCAGTTTTTGTCAGATATGCAAGCTCTGCGGCGGTCGTCGGCGTCTGCTCCTTGTCCTCCACATCGGTCGCCGTCGGGCCGATCAGCAGATTGCCGTGCGCCGTCGGCGTGACCAGAACGCCCTTGCCGAGCGAGCTCGGAAGCTGGAAAACCGTATGCGAGACGTAGCCGCCCACTTCCTTGTCCAGCAGGCAGTAATCGCCCTTTCTGGGCGTAATGTGCATTGGAATCGCGCTGACCATGCGGTGAATTTTGTCCGCATGTACGCCCGCCGCGTTGACGACGCAGGTCGCTTTGATCTGCGCAAGATTTGTGGTGATGAGATAGCCGTCCGTCTCGCGCGAAATGCCGGTCACGGTCTCGTTTCTGCGAAACTCCACGCCGTTTTGGCAGGCGTTTTCCGCCAGCGCGATCGTCAGCTCGAACGGGCAGATAATGCCGCCTGTCGGCGCATAGAGCGCGGCGACCGCGTTCTCGCTCAGATTCGGCTCCTTCCTCCGCGCTTCGTCGCCGGTCAGAATCGCCAGCCCCTCCACGCCGTTTGCCACGCCGCGCACATACAGCTCCTGCAGCGCGGGAAGCCCGTCCTCCGACAGGCACAGCACCAGCGAGCCGTTGCGCCGGAAGCGAATATCCAGCTCTTCGGCAAGCTGCGGCATCATGCGGCTGCCCAGAAGATTCATCTTTGCCTTCATCGTACCCGGCTTCGCGTCAAAGCCGGCGTGGACAATACCGCTGTTCGCCTTTGACGTGCCGGAGCAGACGTCCTCTCCCTTTTCAATCAGGCAAATCCGCAGCCTTCGGCGCAACAGCTCTCGTGCGACCGCGCAGCCGATCACGCCGCCGCCGATGACGGCGACGTCATAGTCGTTACGCATTTACCTGCCTCCTTCCTTCCCTTTTATATAGTATTATTATACTACATTTGTCCGTTTTCGCAAGAACAGTTTTTTGTAAAGAGATGGCATAAAGGAAAGATTTGTTGTATAATGGCGACAGAAACCGAAAGGAGCCGAAACGATGCATCGCTGCGCTTGGGTCAATCTGAAAAATCCGCTGTATATCCGCTATCACGATGAGGAATGGGGCGTTCCCCTGCACGACGATCCGGCGTTATACGAGCTTTTGATTCTGGAGTCCTTTCAAGCGGGGCTCTCATGGGAATGCGTTCTGAATAAGCGCGAGGCGTTTCGTCTCGCGTTCGACGGCTTCGATATTCATAAGGTGATCGCTTACGATGAGGCAAAAATCGACGCGCTGATGCAGAATCCCGCGATCATCCGCAACCGCAGAAAGATCGCCGCCGCCGTGAGCAACAGCAGAGTATTTTTGGAAATTCAGAAGGAATTCGGCTCCTTTGACCGGTATTTGCAGTCCTTTACCGGCGGGAAGATCATCTGCGAGGAATACACCCTCCGCACGACCTCCCCGCTGTCCGACCGCATTTCGGAGGATATGAAGCGGCGCGGCATGCGCTTTGTCGGCTCCACGATCATCTATTCCTATCTGCAGTCCGCCGGCGTGATCGACGCGCATGGACAAGAATGCGACAAGCACCATAAGCAACAGGGAGACTGATTCTCAGCCTCCCTGTTGCTGAGCGTGTCAAAAATGTCTTTTTGACACGCTCATGCGGATTTTCAAACTTAAAATCAGTTTGAAAATCCTGTTTTATTGAACGTGAAAGACAACCCTGACGGTTTTCTTTCACACTTTCTTTCCCTCCGAATTACCCGCTTGCTGCGTTCTTTGACAGTCTGAAGCAACAGGGAGGCTGATTCTCAGCCTCCCTGTTGCTATATCATCTATTGCTATTGCTCTTCCCTGCCGGGCAGATGGCTCAAAACGGCTCCGTAGTAGTCGCATTCCAGCACGACGTCGGAGAAGGTGATCTTATTGCGGACGATCGCGGCGATCTGATCCCGGTAGTCCTCTCCCAGCTCATAGCCCTCGGCGGGAATAAACTGACCGGTCGCGCCGTTATAGGTCGCATACTCCGTCTTCCAGCTATAGTCGTTCCAGAGCACCAGCGGCATCTGATCGGAGAAGACGTCTCTGCCGACAAACATGCGCGAATCGTACTCCACGCCGAAGAGGTTGGAAAGCGTCGGCAGAATATCGAGGCTGAAGGTCGGCGCGTCCACCTGCAGGTTCATTCCCTCCAGACAGCCGCTCCAGATGATCAGCGCCGTACTGTCGCGGTCGAAGCAGGTTCTGACCGGATGCCCGTACAGCTCGTCCAGATAGTTCTCGCCGCTCGACCATGCGTAGCTCGGCTCCAGACCGTAGGGATAGTGGTCGGGGCTGATCACAATGACCGTATCGTCCGCAATCCCCGCGTCCTCCAGCATTTGGAGCAGGCTCGTCATCGCGTTTTCCAGCTCGATGTTGGCGGCGTGGTAGCATTTAACGTGCTCCGACCAGTCCTCGTTTTCCACGACGTGATAGTTTTTCCGCGACATGGCGTTGCTGCCGTAGTTATAGGCGCAATGCCCGCTGATGCTCATGTAATACACGCTGAACGGCTGATGGTCGATAAACTGCGGCGCCGTGTATTCGATCATTTCCTGATCGCTCTCCGGCCATGTGGACTGCACGCCCTGCTCCAGTCCGTTGCCCACGGCGTAGAAATTGTCATAGCCGATCATGCAGTGCGTCCGGTGCCGTTCATAATAGGTATATTCGCCGTTGTGGTAGGAGACGGAGAAATAGCCCTGCGCACGTAACTGGTTGCCGATGGTCAGATCGTTGTGGTTATAGATCATGTTTTTGATGCTTGCAACGCTGTTGGTCGGCACGATGCCGTAAAGGTTGGAGAACTCCCCCGTCGAGGTGCTTCCGCCCCACGCCGGCTGATAATAGTCCGTGAAATAAATGCCCTCGTGCGCCATGCGGTAGAGCGTCGGCGTGCGCACCGGGTCGATGACCTCCTTGGTAAAGGCTTCCGCAGTGATCAGGATCAGGTTTTTCCCCGCAAACATGCCGGTGTACGGGTTTTCCGAGGCGGGCGTCTGCGAACGGTGCGCCGAGGCGATCCGGTCGTTCCATTCCTCGTCCGCCAGCGCGGCATAGTCGATATCAAACTCATGCAGACCGTAGACAACGGTTTCCTCCGTCGGCTCTGTCGCTTCTTCGGTCGGCGCGTCCGACCGCTCAGTCGGCTCCGTTGCGGGCGTCGTCTTCTTTGTCGGCGCTGTCGGCGCCTCGGAGGGCACAAAATCCGTGTTGGTGTTGCCGCCGCGGAAAATATCCAGCGTCAGCGCTTCGGAAAGACCGAAGGAACGAACCGCGCCGTCAAAGGTGTATTCCTCGTCATACTTTTTGGTGTCCGGAGAGACCGTGCGGATGAACAGCATACCGCCGAAGAAGCTGACGATCAGAAGCGAAGCGAGCACAACGCGCGTGATCCAGCTCCCCGTCCTGCCCCATTTGCCGAGGTGCCCCAGAAAACCGTAGAGCACAATCGGCAGCAGAACGACAATAATGCGCCAGAAGCCGTGCAGGATCAGCGTGACCAGCGTGTCGCCGAAGCCGCCCGCCACGTCTCCGGCGTTGCCGAAAATGTCCGACAGAATCATGAAGGTCTTGAAGGAATCCTGAATAAAGAATTCCAGCAGCGTGAAGAACGCGAAAATCCCGGAGAAGACCAGCGCCAGAATCCGGCTGAGCCTTGCGGAGCTGCCGATCGTGGTCAGCAGCGCAAAAACAATGCCGAAGAACAGCGCGCACACCAATACGGTGACGAGCCGGGAAAACACCAGCTCCCGCGGCGTCCAGATATGCAGGATGAATTCATCGAATACCACCGCACAGAGCATGAACAGCCATGCGGGGATATTGATTTTCTCCATCCATGCGCTCAGTTTCTTCATAACGGATCCCCCGTTTCCTCAAAGATAGCGCTATATATTATAGAGCATGATCCACCGCAGGGCAAGACAAAACTCGACGATTTTCGCACATTTTTCGGAAAAAAGGCGGCAAAGCTCCGGCGCATTGTGCGCCTGCTGCCGCAATTTGATTCTTTTCACCGCCTGCAGAAGCCCGCGCGCGTTCTCGTCGCAGGGGTTTCGTTTTCATATTTTTAAGCGAAACGGCTCCGCGTAACCGGCGGAAGGTAATGTTACGTTGTATATGAGCGGTTTCCTGCGAAAAAACGCAGTTTTCCGCCATTATCCTCTTGCGTAACAGGGTTAAAATACTATATAATATAGAATCATAGAATTAGGCAACCGTCCGCAGACCGGCGCATACCGTTCTTTTGAGCGGACACACCGAGGCGCATGCCGCAATCGGAAAGGACAGACGGAATGAAAGTTGCTTATGCGGGTATCGACCTGCTTGCGCCCGCGCTGGAGACGCTGATCGCGCAGGGCTGCGAGATCATGCAGGTTTTCACCTGCAAAACCGATAACATTACGGAGTTCAATTTCAGGGTCAGAGCCCTTGCCGCGCGCCATGGCATTCCCTGCACGGACGAGCGCATTCGGCGCGCCGATCTGGAGCGGCTGCGCGCGGAGGGCTGCGAGCTGTTTCTCTGCGGCGGCTACTATCATCTGATCCCCATTGTCGGCGGTCTTCCCATGGTAAACATCCATCCGGCGTATCTGCCGGAGGGTCGCGGCGCATGGCCGATGCCCGTCGCCATAGCGCGCGGTCTGAAGCAAAGCGGCGTGACCCTGCACAAGATGGACGCCGCCTTCGACACGGGCGACATCCTTCTTCAGCGCGCCTTTCCCCTTCTGCCGGATGAAAATCTGCAGACCTTTATGGAAAAGCTGCGCGGTTTCCTGCCGGAGCTGGTCACAGAGCTGATTTCGGATTTGCCCGGCGTCATGGCGCGCGCCGTGCCACAAGGCGCGGGGAGCTACTGGGCATGCCCCACGGAAAAGGACTGGACGGTCACGAGTGAAATGACGGCGGCGCAAGCCGACCTGATCCTGCGCGCATTCTACGGCTATGAATGCGTTTATCTGCACGGAAATGAAAAATATGAAATGATTCGGGGCTGCGTCACAGACAGAAAGACGCCTTATCCGGTAAAAGACGGATACCTTCGCGCCGAAAAGATCAGAAAGCTGACGGATGCATGAGAGAAAAAACAAGCCTGATCACTGCTGACTGCCGTGAAAAAATGGAACATCTGCGCAACATGAGCGGGAACGTTCTGTCCTCCCACGCCTTCGTATCGGTCTATCTCTGGCGGAAAGAAATGGGACTTTTCCTGATGATGCAGGAGGACTTTTACTCCGTCAAGTGCTTGTGGAAGGGCGAAAACGCATGGTTTTTCCCCTGCGGTACGGACAGCGGAAAAGAGCGCTTCATTTCCCGCCATCTGGCAGAGCCGGATTTCAAGCTCTGCTATCTGACGGACAGAGACGTCGTCTTTCTGGGCGAGCATTATCCGGAGAAATTCCGCTGTCTGCGGGATGACGCCTCCGACGAGTATATCTATGACCGCGAGGCGCATATCGCGCTTTCGGGCGGTGATTATGCCAACGTCCGCACGCAGCTCCATCGCGCGCAGAGGTCTTACGCACTGCGCGCCGAGCCGCTGTCCGCAGAGAACCGTGACGCCGCGTTGGACGTCATTCTCGACTGGGCGAGCAAGCCGCACCCGCTTGCCCGCGGTCTCAGCGACGACGAGGTTGACGAGGAAGCGATCCAGAAGGCGGAGCTCCTGAAGCTCAGCGGCGTTCTCGTCTATGCCGACGGGGTCGCGCAGGCGGTCTGCGCAGGCTTCCCGCTCACAGAGGACACCTTCGACGTCTGCGTCGCCAAGTGCCGGCAAAATCTGCCCGGGCTGTCATATTACGCAAAGCACGCGCTGTTCCGGTCTCTGGAGCCGCGCTTCCGCTACGTCAATCTGGAGGAGGACCTCGGCATCCCCGGTCTGCGGCAGATGAAGCAGATTCTCTCACCCGTGCGAATGAACGAATTGTGGGAGGCGGTGCTGCTGTGAACAAGTTCCGTGATCGCTTTACCGCCAAGATGTACCGCCGCCTGTATCTCCCCTCCCTGCTGACTGCCATCGGGCTTGCCTTCGCCGACATGGCCGACGCGCTTGTAGTCGGCAGGAACATGGGCGCGACGGGTCTTGCCTCGATCAGTCTGGCGCTGCCGGTCTATATGGTCATCAATCTCTTTATGCACAGCTTGGGCGCAGGCGGCTCCGTGCGCTACTCCAAGCTGCTCGGCGAGGGCAAATTAGAGCTGGCGCAGAAGTGCTATACCGTTATCCTCCGCACCGCGCTTGCCGTCAGCGTTCTGTTGGCGGTGCTCGGAAACGTCTTCCTCGAGCCTCTGCTGCGCGTTCTCGGCGCGATCAAGGAGGAAAATCCCGCGCTGTATCAGGCAAGCCGCGCGTATCTGCAAATCATCGTCAGCGGCATTCCCCTGTTCTTCTTCGCGTACATACTGAACTATTTTCTCCGCAATGACGACAACCAACGTCTTGCAAGCGTTGCCTTCATCATCGGCAACTGCGTGGATGTCGCGCTGAATTTCGTCTTTGTTCTGATTCTGGACTGGGGCGTCGCGGGCGCCGCATGGTCGACGCTGATCGGCTACTGCGTGACCATCTGTCTGTATCTTCCCGGTCTGCTGTCCAAAAAGCATTCTCTCAAGCTGCGCAGAGCGAGGTCCGCTCCGAAGGAAGCGCTGTCGTGCTTTGCCTCCGGCTTCTCCGTCTCGTCTCAGTATCTGCTGCAGATGATCTTCCTGATTATTGTGAACAACGTCCTGCTGCGGATGATGCGCAACGAAAACGGCGTGGCGGTATTTGACATGCTGCAGAACATGTCGTTCCTTGTATTATACCAATATGACGCCTCTGCAAAGGCCGCCCAGCCTCTGATCAGCACCTACTGCGGCGAGCAAAACAAGACCGGTCAGCAAAATGCGATGCGCCTTGCGCTGATCACAGGCACGATTTCCGGCGGTTTCATTGTCTCGCTGATCTGCATTTTCCCCGTATTCGTCTGCCGCCTGTTCGGTCTGAAGGAGGCGGGGATCATCGAGCTGGCAAAGCCTGCGATTTGGATCTTCTGCCTGAGTCTTCCCGCTGCCGGCATCAGCACGATTCTGGAAAGCGGCTATCAGGCGAGCGATCGTGAAAGGGCGGGCTTCACCGTGGCGCTGCTGCGCGGCGGTTTGATCCTTCTGCCAATGACGCTGCTGTTCTCCGTGATCGGAAACCCGAGGATATTCTGGTGGCTGTTCCCTGCCACGGAATACCTCTCGCTCATTCTTGCCCTGCTGATCGCGCCGCGCTTCCGGACGAAGCACCTGCCGGAGGAGCGCGTCCTCGCGCGGACAATCATGAACAAAAACGAGGACATTGGCGCGCTGACGCAGGAGGCGGCAGCCTTCTGTGAAAAATGGGAGGCCTCCGCAAAGCAAACCTTTTATGTGAGCATAACCATTGAAGAAATCTGCCTTGCCATTATGCAGAACGCCTTTGATCAGTCCGCCGACGGCTACATCCAGATGACGCTGGTCGCCATGCCGGACGGTGTGTTCGAGCTGCATATCCGCGATAACGCGACCGCGTTTGACCCGTTCTCTCTGGCCGAAAAGAGCGGCGAAGCGTTCAACATCGACGCTGCCGGCATGATAGTAATCAAGAACAAAGCGAAGGACTTTTTCTATCGCCGCTACCAAGGCTTTAACGCTCTGGTAGTCAGAGTCTGATGCAGGAGGAAAGTGGATGAAGAATAACAAAAAAACGAGCCGTATCTCCATAAAGGTGCTCAGTATGATTCTGACGGTTGCGCTTCTGCTGTCCGGCGCGGCAGTGGCGTTCAGCTACATTTTCTACGGCAGAACGATGGATAACCACTACCGGGAGCTGACGAGCAACATCGCAAAGAGCGCAGCAGACATGCTCAATCCGCAGGATGTCGATCACCTGACAAACGCCGTCATGCAAATCTACCGCAGCCAAGTCGCCGCCGGAAACGGCCCCGACAGTGAGACGTTCGATGAGGCGGCCTACTATGCCGCATTCGCCGAAGTCAAAAACATGCAGGCGTACCGGGATTGCTTGACCGTTCTGCAAAAGCTGGAGGATGACAATCAGGCAGACTGCCTCTATATCTGCTACATGGATCTGGAGACGGACAAGGCGGTGTACATCATCGACGCCGCGCACGAGGACGCCTGCGCGCCCGGCACCTGCGACGATTTTCTGCCGGAAAACCGCGCGCTGGCGGAAAAGGGAGACTACACCTTCCCCGCCTACATTACCAATTACGAAGAATACGGCTGGCTTTGCTCCGCCGCCTACGGCATCCGAAATGCCCACGGCAAATACATCGCCAACGCTTATGTTGACTTCTCCATGACGCAGATCATGAACGAGCGGCACAGCTTCCTGAAATCGCTGATCCTTTTCCTGCTGCTGATCGCTGCGCTTTTGGCGACGCTCAACATCCTGTTCGTCCGAAAGACCATCGTGAAGCCGATCAATCAGCTTTCCAGCGCGGCGAGAAAATACGTCTCCGACCGCGACACCTCCGGTCCGTCGGAGATATCGAAGCTGAACATCCACACGAGAGACGAAATTCAGACGCTGTCCGAGGACATCAAGCAGATGGAGGAAGACATCAACGTCTACATCGACAATCTTGCGCTCGTCAGCAGGGAGAAGGAACGCATCAGCGCTGAGCTGAACGTCGCCAAGCAGATTCAGGCGAGCGTCCTGCCCAGTACCTTCCCCGCCTTCCCCGAGCGCGAGGAATTCGACATCTATGCTATCATGAATCCGGCAAAGGAGGTCGGCGGCGACTTCTACGACTTCTTCTTTGTCGACGACGAGCACTTTGCCATTGTGATGGCGGACGTTTCCGGCAAGGGCGTTCCCGCCGCGCTGTTTATGATGGCGGCAAAGAACCTGCTCAAGAGCAGCGCGCTGACGATGACCTCCCCGAAGGACATTCTGGAGCGCGTGAACAAGCAGCTTTGCGAAAACAACGAGGCGGAGATGTTTGTCACCGTGTGGATCGGCATTCTGGATCTTTCCACGGGCAAAATGCTCGCAGCAAACGCAGGTCACGAATACCCGGCGATCCGCCGCAAGGACGGCATGTGGGAGCTGTACAAGGATAAGCACGGCTTTGTACTTGCGGGAATGGAAGCCGCAAGGTACAAAGAATACGAGCTGACGCTCCGGCCGGGCGATAAGCTCTTCCTCTATACGGACGGCGTAACGGAAGCGACCAACGCCTCCAATACGCTCTACGGAACGGATCGGATGCTTGCCGCGCTGAATGCAGAGGCAGCCTCTGCGCCGAAAAATACGCTCCTTTCCCTGCGGCAGGATATCGACCGCTTCGTAAAGGAAGCGCCGCAGTTTGACGATATTACCATGCTCTGCTTTGAGCTCAAGGGCAGCGGCGCTACGGAAAAGACCTTGCGCGCAGAGACGAGCCAGATCACGCCGGAGGAGGTGCACCGGTTCGTCGAGGAGCTCCTGACGCAGCACAACACGGCGCGCTCCTGCGCGACAAGGCTCTATATCGCGGTGGATGAGATCGTCACAAACATTCTGCAATACAGCGGCGCGACAACGCTGGACGTCACCTGCAGCGTCGGCGCAGAAAAGATCACGATCGCATTTTCAGACGACGGCGTCCCCTATAATCCGCTGGAGAACGAGGATCCCGACGTGACTCTTCCCGCAGAGCAGCGCTCGATCGGCGGACTCGGCATCTTTATGGTAAAGAATACAATGGACGCCGTGGACTATGCATACCGCGGCGGCAGAAACACTCTGACCGTTACGAAATATACGATATAATTTTGAATAAAAAAGGAGAAGGTTCAAATGGTTATCACGAAAAATACAGAAGGCGAAAAGCTGACATTGCATGTTCAGGGACGTCTGGACACCACCACCGCGCCGCAGTTGGAAGCAGAGCTGAAATCCAGTCTCACCGGCGTCAGCGAGCTCGTGCTTGACTTCGCGGAGCTGGAGTATATCTCCTCCGCCGGTCTTCGCGTCCTGCTCTCCACACAGAAGATCATGAGCCGTCAGGGCAGCATGATCGTTCGCCATGTGAACGAGGATATCATGGACGTGTTCGAGCTGACAGGCTTCGCAGACATCCTGACGATCGAAAAATAATTCAGCTTCATAAGCCGGAAAAAGGCAGACACTTGATCGTGTCTGCCTTTTCAGCGTGTCGAAAGACCTTTTTCGACACGCTGGCAGGCTGCCAAAAAGTTCGGAAGACAAGCAACTTGCACTCGTCGGCGTATATAGATACGGTAGAGGGCAAGTTGCGCAGT
>CAJOMA010000003.1 GCA_905235655.1 uncultured Oscillospiraceae bacterium
CTATCACGGTTTGCGGAAACTATTTGATTATCAGCACAGCTCTTGGAGTGATTTTGAAAAATTGTGAATTAATTAAATCAGCTATTCGTGACTCTGGATGCCCCCAATAATCTGCCTGAAACAAGCTAAGATAATAATTTGTATGTGCGTTTAATGATCGATGTAATGATAATATCTGAGAAGCTATTTTTCGAGGGTTCGAATCCATCTGTCAAAAACGCAAATTCATCTTTTTCGTACCCCATAGACAAAAAACACCATCCGAATGGATGGTGTTTTTTGGTGGAGGTGAAGAAAGGGAGAGTCGAAAAACTAAATCGCGGCTCTTCGGTGAAGAGCCGCTTCGATCAGTGCAAACACTGGTCGATCCATTAGTCCGCGCAGCGGACGCAAACGACTCTCCCGGCCTCCACCATAGCGAAAATCCTGTCGACGAAATCAGCGAGATTTTCGCTTTGTAATCTTCATTTTAAGGTTTTCAGTTCTCATTCTTCATTTATTCAACAGTTGTTTCTAAATAAATACTGCAGATTTAAAAATGAATAAATGTTAGATTAACTGCGGATACGCATGCTTTTAATATACAATTTAGTATTCTTCAACGCTCAGCTACAAAACTGCAAATCCATCTTTTCCGTTTTCCACTGGATTTAGGGAAGGGTGAAAATTGGCTTCCTTTTTTTGTTGACGACGTTTTATTTGTTGTTAAGGAGCATATTATTTATACGTATGTGGAATAATTTGTTTAAAATTATTGATTTTTCTTTTTTTCATAATATAATGGAGGTACAATGAAAAAATACAAAGCAGGTGATAGCAATATGAAAGTATTTGTTAGTTGGTCTGGCAACCTTAGCAAGAAGATCGCTGATGCTGTAAATAAATGGTTACCTTGCCTATTGCAAACTGTAGAAGTGTTCTATTCACCCGATGATATTGAAAAGGGCGAAAACTGGGATCAAAAGATTTCTAATGAGCTTGCAAATTGCAAATTTGGCATTATTTGCCTAACTCCTGAAAACGTCTCAGCTCCTTGGATAAATTTTGAAGCTGGTGCTATTGCTAAATCATTAGAATCCCATGTTGCTACTTTAATGATAAATATTAACCCTTCGGATATTAAAGGACCACTCTCCAGATATCAAGCAACAAAACTCGAAAGAGAAGATTTTTTCCGTCTAATTCAAGATATTAATAATAATAGTGATTCTCCCATTTTAAGCGAAAGGATTTCAAACACTTTCGAGGGATTATGGCCAAATATTGATAAGGATCTTAATGAAATTGTCATTGCGCATAAACCAAACACAAAAGCAGCCAAGAAGTCTCCGGATGCTGTTAATTCTGAAGCTGTCGAAGAAATCCTTCAACTTGTTCGAAAGCAAACCACAATATTATCTTCCCCTGATATGCTATTGCCGCGAGCGTACATTGAGTATATATTTGAAGGTACGCTTCCATCCAATCTAGACGCAATTGAGAACTTACTTTCTTATTTAGACTTTGCATATCGTCGACTTCGGAATGAAGATTTTTCTTTTGTTTATTCTATTCTTAATAAGTTTCAAGTAATTGATTTTATTATGTCATTAGATAATGGCCTTTCCCGTAGGAACAGAGCTATATATGAGCATTACGCTGATGTACGTCGAAGATTCACACGACTAAATGATTCTATTTTAGAACAAAGCAAAAATGATACAAGCCAAGAGTAGTGTGAAGCATTTTTTGAATCTTACTTTTGCATTGTTTCCGTGGCTTCTATAGAGATATAGATATAGAATTAATTATCCGGTGATTTATACTAAACAAATCAGTACTTTACACATTGCCCTGCGATTTGGCATATGATTCTGAATCAATAGATACGTGAGCACGAATCCACGATTAAAAACGCAAATCCATCTTTTTTGTACCCCATTGACAAAAAAAGCACCCTTTCGGGTGCTTTTTTGGGTGGAGACAGAGCGGCGGAGAGTCGAATGATTAAAACGCGGCTTCTCGGTGGGGACGTTTGTGACTGGCGTAGTGAAGCGACGACAGTCCGGTGGACTGTCGCGGACGATCCTGCGCAGCATGCTGCGCAGGATAACGCATGGCGTAGCCGCGTTGGGCGGAGGCAAGGGAGCAAAAAGGAGTGGCAGCAACAAGGCGATTGGCAAGTGACGCTTGTCGGCACGCAGACAGAGCCGCTGTTGCAACAGGAAGCCGCTTCGACCAGTGCGAACACTGGTCGATACCTTAGTCCACGAAGTGGACGCAGCCGACTCTCCCCGCCCATCCGAAAGGATGGTGTTTTTTGGTGGAGGCAAGAAAAGGGAGAGTCGAAAGATCAAATCGTAGCGCTCATGATATACGCTTGCGGTGTATGATCGCGATATATCATGCGGCATAAGCCGAATATCACATACTGTTGACTTCGAATGGTTGACACCGCTATTATGTGTTTTGCGACCCTGTTATCGTATTTTAGTATTTAACCATTTCTATTGTTTCCGGAGATAGAAGCCATTTAATATCGACGCACAGCACCTTAGACAGTACGAGTAATTCAAAATCAGCCACGAATCTGGTTCCAGCTTCAATTCGACTGATGCTGTCTCGCTCCAAGATGACCTCTTCTACTTGTAACCTTGCGGCAAGGTCGCTCTGGGTCAGATGGCGAATTTGCCGCGCCTGCCGCAACTTCTCGCCGCAAATATTTTTCCGCCCCTTGTAGTCATAAATCTTCATAATACACATCCTCCAATATGTTAATAGTCAGAATCATTCTGAAATAATCAGATTTATACTTGACTTTAGCATATCAGGATCGTATAATTGTGTTAAAGAAGCGAATTTGCGCTTAACAACAGAAATAAGGAGAAACGATTATGAAATTGTTATTTAAGAAGATATTGATTCCTTCCCTCATTATTTGTATTACTTGTTTTTCTGCTTGCAGTTCAAGTGATGTTGAAGGAGATCAGTATAGGGAGACTGATTATAGTGAAAATGTGAGTGCTTATGAGAATAATTATAATGAATATGTAACTTATTATAGTGAATATGAAACTGACTATGCTGAGGAAAGCGTAGATGCGTGGAAAGATAAAGGGTTTTATGACTTTCAATATGAACCTGACGGCGTTGTGTTTCTTGCAATAACCGACTATGGCTATGATGAGAATGGCGATTTGTATGTCTATTGCGTAAAAGATGATCCAGGTGTAATTCGAACTAATTATAATAACGGATATAGCAGCATAAGCTACAAATCCTATAACGCGAAAGAATCTTTTACGATTACAGGCGGCAGCATAGTAGTTAGACATAATGTCTCTTATAATGGAAGAGATGGCTTTAAGGGAGAGTTGTTTGATACAGCACAATACAGTGTAGCAGACAATAATTCTATTACGCTTCTTTCAGGTAAACGTATGAATACAACAGTGTATATTTATGACCGCGAAATCGTTGATGATATCCTGCCAGTTTTTTATTTTGATTCAACAGGAGATAATTGGGCCGGTAGAAGGGAATTAAGTGGAGGGAAATATATCCCCACAAGTTTTATAAACTTTTCTCGAGAGTGCGAAGAGTTTTCGCTGATGATCGACTACAGTTTTTTGCGGAAAGACGGGATTGACAATATCGAACGAACCGCAGTGAAGTATTATATTAATAAGAAGTGAAGGAATGCAGTTGCATCCGTGAAACATAGTAATAATATATGATATCCGCAGTGCGGCTGATATGCGTGTGCTATATCAGCCGCATATCTTACGTACTTTAGCGTGTTCGCCGCAAGATAAGAATGCTATATCGAGTAACGCAAAAGCTTCCGATAATCTGAATAACAGACTTGAGGTTCGCCGCGCTTTGTGGTAAAATGAATTAAATTAAAAAAGGAGTGCTCAAAATGAAAAAAGCATTTTCACTGGCAGTTGCAGTATTATTGATCCTGTCGCTGCTGTTCACTGCCGTTTCCTGCGGCAAGACAGCGGAATCGACGGCTGAGCCTGTTTCTACCGAAGAACCCGCGCTGACGGAAGAACCTGCCGCGACTGAAACGCCGACAGAAACCGAAGAACCGACTGAGGAAACTGCCATGCCTCCAGAGCCGGACTCCCCTGCTCCGCTGCTTTGGCGCGTTACGGATGCAGACGGACACGAGTTGTATCTCTTCGGTACGATCCACGTCGGCGACGAGCGCAACGACGATGTGTTGGAGCGCATTTCTCCGGTGTTCGAGGGCTGTGACGCGCTGGCGGTGGAATTTGATCTCGTTGCCTACGAAAAGAATACGCAGATGTTGATGAGCGACATGGTGCAGTATGTGCTCACTGACGGCAGCGTTGTTTCCGACTATATGCCGGAGGAGCTGTATCAAAGCACCTACGAGCTTCTGCAGAAGGCCGGACTGTTTCCGTCTGTTTTCAGACAGTACAATCTGGCATGGTGGTCGCAGATGGTCGATTCGGCTATGCTGGAGGTCTACTCCAGTTTGGACGCCAACAAGGGCATGGACAGAATGCTGATCCGCAGCGCCTATGAGAAAAATATTCCCGTGCTGGATGTGGAATCGGCCGCGTTCCAGATGGCGCTGCTCAACAGCTTTGACAACGAGCTCTATCTGCTGAAGATCGAGGAAGCCTTGAACAGTACGGAAACCTATGACAGCGATCTTACCAAGCTGTATGAGCTTTGGCTTTCCGGTGACAGAGACACATTCTGGAAGTATATTGCCGGTGATAATGATGCCGGTGAAACGGACGGAGATTACACACAAGAGCAGCAAGCGATGATCGAGGATTACAACCGTCAGATTCTTGACGAGCGCAATCTTGGCATGCGAGATAAAGCAATTGAATATCTCAACAGCGGCGAGACCGTGTTCTTTGCCGTCGGCGCAGCGCACATGGCAAATGATGCCGGTCTTGTAAAGCTCTTGACCGACGCAGGTTATACCGTCGAGCTTTATATTTACGGAGACTGATCGTACGATGCTGAATCAAGAATGGGTATCGAAAACGGAGCAATTTCTAAAAGAAAAGTTCGACGGCGCGCAGTATTTGAACGCGCACCCCGTCGATAAAGCCTACCGGCTCGAGCATACCTACCGCGTAGCAAACATCGGCAGACAGATTGCCGTGAACGAGAATTTCGACGAAACGGAGCTTGTACTCGCCTGCCTTCTGCACGACATTTCCTACTGCGAGGAGTTCGGCGAGGAAGGGTGGATCGAACACGGCAGGCGCGCCGCTAAGATCGCCCGTCCGTTCCTGCGGGAGCTTGGTATGGCAGAGGACCGGATTCAGGATATCTGCTACGGCATTGCGATCCATGTGGACGATAAAGCCGACTTTGACGGGGAACGCACGCCCTTTGCCCTCTCCGTCGGCGACGCAGACAATATTGACCGTTTCGACGCCTACCGCATCCACGAAACGCTGTATCACGACGGATTTCTTGATAAACCGCTGGAGGAAAAGCGCGAATATGTGGAAAAACGACTTGGCAGAGTGCGGGAGCTGACGGAGATGCCGCTCGGCACGAAAACGGCGGAAGAACTGTGGAAATCACGGCTTGCGTTCTATATTGAATTCTACGAAAAGCTCGCAGCACAGATCGCCTGTAGCGAATGCGTCCGGCCATAATTGAGGGTCAAGACATGAAAAGGTACGATCAAACCGCAAAGTATTGGTTTTTAGCTCTGACGCTTCTGCCGTTTGCTTGCATTGCTGTCGGCGTGGTATTGCGCTTCTTATTCTCTGACAGATCACAATTCATTTGGTCTCTGATTTTTGTAGGTATCCCCTTGTTTATTCTGTTTTTTGTGGTCTATATCGCTACTGCGCGCTCCTATCTCTTGATCGACAGCGAAAAGATCGTTTTCCCGGTGACGCGCATTCCGAAAACAACGCTCAAACGAAACACAGTGTATTTTTCAGATATTTCTTGGGTCGAAGAAAGATTTTCCAAAGGAGATTTTATATCACAGACATTGGATACATATTACTATACCTTCCACATGAATAGCGGAGATTCCTTCACGGAAACGCTGTATTCATACGGAAAGAAGCAGGAGTCCGAGATTGTCTCAATCCTCAAAAGCAGAACAAAATTTAAATTTAAGCAAGTATAATAAGACACCGGCTCTCCCCTCTTCGGGGAAAGCCGGCGTCTTTTCAGACTGTTAAAGAACGTAGAGAGGCAGAGATCCGGAAGCCTTTTTGAAAACCAAACACAATTCAGTGTTTATTCCAATTTCGTTCATAGTTTCGTCAAAATTGCCTTTTATACTCAAGATGTAAGAAGGATAAATCTTCTTGCAAGAGCCACAGTACGATTCATCTTTTCATTTTATCTCTCTTTTTCCCTCTCTCTTTTCAAAAGCACATTCCCGGTTACCCTCAAAAGTAACCGGGAATGTGCTTTTTCTGCGTTATCGCTCGTAATCAAATTCAAAATCATAGATACTGACCGTGTCGCCGTCCTCGATGCCCATACTCTCGAGGCGTTCAAACAAACCGCTCTTGCGGAGCTGGCGGTCGAAGTACATTCTCGACTCATAGTCTGCGAAGTTGATATCCATAATGAGCTGCTGCAGCCATTTGCCGGAGACGATCCACAGATCATCGATATGCTCGATCGTCAGATCGTCCGCCGCGCCTGCCTCAGCAAGCGGCTTGACGTATTCCGGTTCATAGACGATGACGGGAGGCAGCTCCTTGAGCCTTTCCGCAATTGCGCGGACAAGCTGCTTCGTGCCCTGCGTCGTCGCGGCGGAAATCTCAAAGAACGGATAGCCGCGTCGCTCGACGTACTCGCGCAGACGGTCTAAGTTGTCGCTTCCCTCAGGGATCAGATCGCACTTGTTGGCGGCGACGAGCATGGGGCGGGACGCAAGCTCGGAAGAGTACTGCGTAAGCTCCTCGTTGATCTTTTCAAAGTCCTCGATCGGATCGCGGTCCTCGGAGCCCGACACGTCGACGATGTGCACGAGCAGACGGCAGCGGTCGATATGGCGCAGGAAGTCGTGACCGAGACCTGCGCCCTCCGCCGCGCCCTCGATAATGCCGGGAATATCCGCCATGACGAAGGAAACGCCGTCGTCGACGTAGATCACGCCGAGATTCGGATAAAGGGTCGTAAAATGGTAGTTGGCGATCTTCGGATGGGCGTTCGAGGTCACGGAGAGCAGCGTCGACTTCCCGACGTTCGGGAACCCGACCAGTCCGACGTCCGCGAGCAGCTTCAGCTCCAGAACGACCTCATGCTCCTCGCCGGGAAGACCTGCCTTCGCAAAGCGCGGCACCTGTCTGGTCGGCGTGGCGAAATGCTTATTGCCCCAGCCGCCTCTGCCGCCCTTACAGAGAATGAAGTCCTCGCTGTCGGACATATCCTTGATGATCTCGTTCGTCTCCGCGTCGCGGACGACCGTACCGCGCGGAATCTGGATGACAAGGTCTTCACCGCGCTTGCCGCTGCAGCGGGAGCCCTGACCGTCCTGACCGTTTGGCGCGACGTACTTGCGTTTGAAACGAAAATCCATCAGCGTGGAGAGATTATCGTTGACGCGCAGGACAATATTGCCGCCCTTGCCGCCGTCGCCGCCGTCAGGTCCTCCTGCCGCGACGTATTTCTCGCGGTGGAACGCAACCGCGCCGTTGCCGCCGTTTCCGGCCTTGACGAAGATTTTTACTTTATCTACAAACATACACCATCTCCCCTTCCTCAAAAAAATCCCGAACATAAAAGATATGTTCGGGATTCCTTATGCATCTTACTGCTCTACCGGATAAACAGAGCACATTTTGCGATCCTTGCCCAGACGCTCGAATTTGACGTGACCGTCGACCTTTGCGAACAGGGTGTCGTCGCTGCCGATACCGACGTTGGTACCCGGATGGATGTGCGTGCCTCTCTGGCGAACCAGAATGTTGCCCGCGAGAACGAACTGGCCGTCCGCGCGCTTCACGCCCAATCTCTTGGACTCGGAATCACGGCCGTTCTTGGTAGAACCGCCGCCCTTCTTATGAGCGAAGAACTGAAAACCGATTTTCAGCATGTGTTACACCTCCATAACTTCGATATAATCAGGATAATCATCCCGCAGGGAGCACATGGTCAGCATAAAGCCGGTCAGCACTGCCTGAACTGCGTCCTCATCATCGCAAACTGCGGGAAGCGTGAGGGTGATACGGGGCTCGTCCTCAATGACCTTCGTGTTGGCGTGATTGCCGAGCACGTCATTGATCGTACACTCAGCGAATTTCACCGCGGAAGAAACGGCCGCGCAAACGACGTCGCTTCCCTCCTCGGCGTATCCGCTGTGCCCCGATACGGCAAAACCGTTGATCCTGCCGTCACGATTGAAAATTTCTACTCTCGTCATAAAGCAAATTAACCGACGATCTTCTCAATCTGCACCTTGGTGTACGGCTGTCTGTGACCGCGGATGGACTTGGAGTCCTTCTTCGGACGGTACTTGAAGACAACGATCTTCTTGGACTTGCCTTCCTTCAGCACCTTTGCTTCGACAGAAGCACCTGCGACCACGGGAGCGCCGAACTTGGAGTTCTCACCGTCCACGATTGCCAGGACCTGATCGAAGGTTACGGTTGTGTCAGCCTCAACGCCGAGCTTTTCGACGAAAATGACGTCGCCTTCCTTGACGTTATACTGCTTACCACCGGTAACGATAACTGCCTGCATGTTTTGCACCTACCTTTTCTGTAGTCTCGCTCTGGAGGCGTGAGGGCGCGCCTCAGCTTCTACCTCTTCAATGCGGCGCGACTATTCTATCATCGATTTTTCCAAATGTCAAATAGTATTTGACACTTTTTTTACTTTTTGCTATACTTTTTTTGTAATTATTCATAGAATCCGGTGATGTGATGAAAAAACTATGCGCCATTTCCCTGCTTCTTGTGTGTTTGCTCTGCGGATGCACGGAATCCGTGCCTGCCGAGCGGGAGATTTTCGCGATGGATACGCTGATGACACTTCGCGTCTGGGGCGACGATACCCTCGTTTCCGACGCGGTTTCCGAGATCAACCGTCTTGACGCGCTGCTCTCCGTGACGAACGAAAACAGCGAGATTTTTGCGCTGAACCGGGACGGTGAAGCGGAATTAAGCGCAGATACGTATGACCTGCTGGTAAAAGCGATCGCAGTCAGCCGTCGGACGGACGGCGCGTTCGATCCGACCGTCTATCCGCTGGTGGTGGCGTGGGGCTTTACGAAGGACGAACAGCACGTTCCCACGCAGGAAGCGCTTGACGCAGCGCGTTCTCTTGTCGGCTATGAACGGCTTTTGAACCGGTTAGACGTTACGTGCGTATCCTTTGACGGCAGGATCGACCTCGGCGGCATTGCCAAGGGTTACACTGCGCAGAGAATTGTTGACTTCCTGCGAAGCAAGGGCGTCGAAACGGCGTTTCTCTCCCTCGGCGGCAACGTCCAGACCCTCGGCAGCAAGCCGGACGGCGAGGCATGGGTCGTCGGGATCGCCGATCCGGATCGTCCCTCGCAGGCGATCGGCTGCCTGCGTTTTAGCGGCTCTCTTGCCCTTGTGACTTCCGGCGGATATCAGCGATACTTTGATGAGAACGGCGTGCGGTATCATCACATTCTTGACCCGAAAACGGGTTATCCCGCTGACAGCGGACTTGCTTCCGTGACCGTGCTTGCTCATGACGGCGCGCTCGCGGACGGTTTATCCACCGCGCTGTTTGTGATGGGTATGGAGAAAGCGACCGCGCTATGGCGCGAAAGCGATGATTTTGAAGCGGTCTTTTTGACGGAGGACGGCGGTATCTTTGTGACGGAGGGCGCCGCTTCCCTGCTGAGGGACTGCGAGTTTACGGTGATCGAACGATGAAGACACGGACTTGGATTCTTCTGTTTACTGCGCTTGCGGCAGTCTGCCTGCTGTGCAGTTATTTCATCTTTTTCGGCGGTACGTCCGGCACGACGGCGACGGTCGCCTCGGACGGCGTGACGGTCATGACCCTCGACCTCTCCGCAGACGGAGAATACCGAATCGTGTCGGACTACGGCGTGAACACGATCCGCGTCGCAGACGGCAGGGTTTCGGTCGTTTATGCCGACTGCCCTACGCAGGACTGCGTGCGCCACGCGCCTTCAAATTCCGGCGCGCCGATCGTCTGCCTGCCGAACCGGCTGGTGATTACTTTTTCATCATCAGAGGAATTTGACGCGATCATTGGCTAAAGGCAGGGGCAAACATGCCCCTGCCTTCTTAATAGGTACGGATATTGCTCGTGATCTCGTTGAACGCCTGCGTCGCCTGACGGGTGCACTGGGGCTGCTTGGAAATGTCGGACAGCGACACCATGCCGACCAGCCGATTTTTGTCCTGTACCGGCAGCCTGCGGATTTTTTCCTTTGCCATCAGTGCGGACGCCTCGTCGACCGTCTGCTGCGCACTGACGGAAAAGATTCTGCGCGTCATAATGTCAGATACCTTAACGCACAAGGGGTCTTCCTCCGCCGCAACGCAGCGCAGAACGATATCGCGATCCGTTACCATGCCGCGCAGTCTGCCGTCCTTCGTACAGACCGGAAGCGCGCCGATATTGTAATGCGACAGCAATCTTGCCGCGACGGCGGCGTTTTCGTCCGGCGAAACGCTGATGATTCGCCTGCTCATAACGTCTTGAACTTTCATGATTTACCTCCCAAAAAATCAGCCTCTGCCGAACAAAGCCGGCAGAGGCGTTTGTCATTTGGAAGTATGGGAAAAGAACTGAATAATTATACTCTATTTGTGAAATCTCGCGTCGATCGCCGCGGCGGCCTTTTTTCCCGCACCCATGGCAAGAATGACGGTCGCTGCGCCGGTCACGGCGTCGCCGCCGGCATAGACGCCCTCGCGGGTCGTCATATTGTCCTCGTTGACGATCAGACAGCCTTTCTTGTTGGTTTCCAGACCGGGCGTTGTGGAGCGGATCAGCGGATTGGGAGATGTGCCGAGCGCCATAATGACCGTATCGACCGGTAGCTCAAACTCGCTGCCGGGGATCGCGATGGGGCTGCGCCTGCCGGAGGCGTCCGGCTCGCCGAGCTCCATGCGGAGGCACTGCATCGCGCCGACTCTTCCCGCTCCGTCGTCGAGAATTTTCACGGGATTGGTGAGGGTGAGGAATTCGATCCCCTCTTCCTTGGCGTGGTGCTGCTCCTCCAGCCGCGCGGGCATTTCCTTTTCCGTGCGGCGATAGACGATATAAACGTGCTCCGCGCCGAGCCGCTTTGCCGAGCGGGCGGCGTCCATTGCTACGTTGCCGCCGCCGACCACGGCGACGGCGTTGGAGACGATGACCGGCGTATCGCTTTCCGGTTTGTATGCTTTCATCAGATTGATTCTCGTCAGGAATTCATTTGCCGACAGGACGCCCTTCAGCGCTTCACCTTCGATGTTCATAAATATCGGCAGACCTGCGCCGGAGCCGATGAAAATCGCCTGATAGCCCATTTCGAACAGCTCGTCGACAGACAGTACCTTGCCGATGATCATGTTCGTCATGACCTGAACGCCCATTGCCTCTAATTTTTTAATCTCGTTTGCAACGAGCGCCTTCGGAAGACGGAATTCGGGAATGCCGTAGACCAGAACGCCGCCGGCGGTATGAAGCGCCTCAAAAATGCGGACCTCGTAGCCCTTCTTGGCAAGCTCGCTCGCGCAGGTCAGACCGGAAGGCCCGGAGCCGACCACTGCGACCTTCACGCCGTTTGATTCCGGCTTTTCCGGCATTTTGTTGACGTTCTCTCGGTACCAGTCCGCGACGAAGCGCTCCAAGCGTCCGATTGCGACCGGCTCGCCCTTCACGCCGCGGACGCACTTGCTTTCACACTGACGTTCCTGCGGGCAGACTCTGCCGGACAGGGCGGGAAGCGCGTTCGTCGATGTAACGATCTCATACGCCGCGAGGAAATCTCCTTCTGCGACCTTGGCGATGAATTCGGGAATGCGGATACTGACGGGGCAGGCGGTCACGCACTGCGGATTCTTGCAATGCAGGCAGCGCTGCGCTTCATTGACCGCCATTTCCGCCGTGTAGCCGAGGGTAACCTCCCTGAAATTGCGGTTGCGGACGTTCGGCTCCTGCTCCGGCATGGGGGTTTTTGTCATCTGCATATTCGGCATTGTTCTACCTCCCTCAAGGAATCATCGCCTTGCCGAGCACTTCGATCCGGCAAACATGTTCTCTTTCATCCTGCGCTTCCTGATCGCGGTAGACGCTGTTGCGGTTCATCAGCTCCGCGAAATCTACCTTGTGACCGTCGAAATCAGGCCCCTCGACGCAGGCGAAGCGAACCACGCCGTCGACCGTGACACGGCAGCCGCCGCACATGCCGGTGCCGTCGACCATGATCGGGTTGAGCGAAACGATCGTCTTTACGCCGAACGGCTCCGTCGTCTTCGCGACAAATTTCATCATCGGGATCGGTCCGATGGCAAGCACCTCGTCGTATTGTTTGCCTGCCTCCAGCAGCTCCTGAAGCTTGACCGTGACGAACCCGTGCTCGCCGTAGGAGCCGTCGTCCGTCATCAGATAGAGATTGTCGCTGCAGGCGCGGAATTCGTCCTCCAGAATGACAAGCTCCCGATTGCGGAAGCCGACGATGACGTCGACCTCGCAGCCTGCTTCCTTGAACGCCTGCGCGGAGGGCAGCGCGATGGCGCAGCCGACGCCGCCGCCGACCACGCAGACGCGCTTGAGACCGTCGGTATCCGTCGGTCTGCCGAGCGGCCCGACAAAGTCAAGGACCGCGTCGCCCTCGTTCAGCGCGCCGAGCATTTTGGTCGAAAGACCGACTTTTTGGAAAATGATGGTGACCGTTCCCTTCTCGCGGTCATAGCCCGCGATGGTCAACGGTACGCGCTCGCCGTATTCATCCACACGGAAAATAATAAACTGACCGGCCTTTGCTTTCCTTGCAACAAACGGAGCTTCGATCTCCATCAGCGTAACAGCGGCGTTCAGCTCCTTCTTTCTGACGATCTTGAACATTCGCATCCACCTCTCAATGTGATGTAGGTACAGTATAGCATATTTCTTGCTAAAAACAAAGCGTTTTACAAATTATAACTTCGAATTTACGATAATCGGACTTGTTCCGATCATGTCCCAGGAAAAGACTTCGATCAGCTCCGCCGCGCTGACAGGCGCAGGGGTATCTGTCAGTTTCGCAAGAAAGGCAAGATAGCCGATCAGCTCCTGCGGGCGGTATCGCTCGCGCAGGTGCGCCATATCCAGACTCTTTTCGCGCTTGCTGAGACGTTTGCCGTCTGGCGCGACCAGCAGCGGCACGTGATAAAAACGCGGCACGGGCATATTTAGCGTCTGATACAGCCAAATCTGACGCGGGGTGGAGCGCAAAAGATCGCAGCCTCGCACGACCTCCGTCACGCCGCCGTCCGCGTCGTCGCAGACCACGGCGAGCTGATAGGCGTACACCCCGTCGGAGCGGCGGACGATGAAGTCGCCGCATTCTGCAGCGAGCTTCTCGCGCTGTGCGCCGAATACGCCGTCCGTGAACACAATGTCCCTATACGGCACACGGACGCGCCACGCGGGAGTTCTTTTCTTTGCGGCACGTTCCGCCTCGCTCAGATCACGGCAGGTTCCGGGATAGATCAGCGTTCCGTCTGAGGCGTGCGGCGCGGAGGCGTCGTGCAGCTCGCTGCGGCTGCAGTAACACGGATAGGTCGGCAAAAGCCCAAAAGCCTCGGCATAACGCGCGGTGCGCGCGCTTTGCAGCGGCGTTTCTTCATCATAGGTCAGTCCGAGCCACGCAAGATCGTCCTTGATCGCGTCGATGTACTCCCGCCTGCTGCGTTCGGGGTCAAGGTCCTCAATGCGAAGCAGCATTTTCCCGTTCTGCGAACGGACGGACAGCCAAGCAAGCAGCGCGGTAAAGAGATTTCCGAGGTGCATCCGTCCCGAAGGGCTCGGCGCAAAGCGTCCGACCGTCATGGAAGACTCACCAGATTTCTCAGCGGTCTGCCCCCCAGATAATTTTGAATATTTTCGCGGCAGATCGCCCAGATTATTTCCTCAGTCTCGGGCAGATGACCGAAGCTCACGCCGGCGACATGCGGCGTCAGAATGACGTTCGGCATTGTCCACAGCGGATGCGCTGCAGGCAGCGGCTCCGGTTCCGTCACGTCCAGACCGACGCCGAAAAATTTTCCGCGATGCAGCAGCGCTGTTAACGAATTCAGGTCAATCAGATCGCCTCTTCCGACGTTGATCAGCACGGCGTCGTCCCTGCAAAGAGACAGGCGTTCCTCATCAAAATAACGCGCAGTTTCCGCATTGGACGGCAGGGCGCATACGATAAAGTCCGCTTCAGGCAGAAAGGCCTCGGCGCAGAATAACGTGGTCAACGCCTCAAAATGCGCTCTCGTCTGACGCGCAGCGCGGCAGACGCCGATCGTATGCACGCCGAGCGCCTGTAAACGCTTTGCAATTTCCGTGCCGATATTGCCGCAGCCGAAAATCAGAGCGGTGCTTCCCGCAATACGTTTTTCGCAGCCGAGGTCGCGCCATTGCCCTGCCTGTTGATAAGCGGGCAGTCTGCGGCAAAGTGCGAACAGCATGGCAAGCGCGTGCTCGGCGATCGTCTCGCCGAACGCGCCAGACGCAGTTGTCAGCAGAACGTCCTTCGGAAACCCGCCGCGCAGATAACGGTCAGCGCCCGCCCATGTCATCTGCACCCATTTGAGTTTCTTTGCTGCAGAAAGCTCCTCCAGGCGCGGCTCGCCGATGACGACCTCCGCGTCCGTGATTTCCCGCAGCCGCAGATCGGCGTCTGCGTCACAAGGCAGCGCAATCGTTTCAAATTCGTCCGTCAGGTGCGGCACATTCTGCCCGCAGTCGGACAGGATCAGCAGTTTTCGCATGGTACACCTCCGTTCGTCACTCGGCAGCGTCAAAATCGTCCCATGTCACGGGCGCGTTGTACGGATTAAAATGAGCATTGATTAAATCAATATAGTCCTGATCCAAATCGACGCAGACGTAAACGTCGCTGAAATAGAACGGCATGACAGTGGAATACATTGCATCCGCTTCGCAGACGAAAGCCGATTCCGCCAGCCAGTAAAGCTCCAAAAATGACAGATCGGTCATGCTGTTTTTTACGATCTTCGATAGCGCGGAGGGCAGCTTGAACGCATTGATCATTCTCGCCCACTGCTTGATCGCCGCTTTGATAAAGTCGCGCTGAACGCGAATTCTTCCGATATCGGCGTTTTCATAGCCGGAACGGAAGCGGACAAGTCCCATCGCCTGCTCCCCGTTCAGCCTCTGCATGCCGGCAGGGATCGCGATATGGAGCGCCTGCGCCGGGTCGTCATAGTACATATCGAGCGGCACGTCAAACTCCACGCCGCCGAAGAGATCGACGAGCGCAATAAACACGTTAAGATCGACAAGAATATAGCCGTCCGGACGAAAGCCAATGCAGTCTGCGGTATAGTCCATCAGCGCTTCCATTCCTTCTTTTCCGCAGCCGTTCGCGGCATACGCGCCGTTGATCTTGTGCGGCGTGTAGGATGAATGGACTTTGGTGTCCCGAGGAATACTCATAATACTGATTGCGCGGCTCGGCCGGTCGACGTTCAGCAGCAGAATGGTATCCGTGCTGCTGCTCGCAGCGTCCTCGCCGACAAGGAGGATCGTACAGCAGTCGTCCTTCCTTCCCGCGGTGCGGTACATCGGTTCATGGGAGAGAAAGTGCACGGCAGCGGCGGCAAGAAGCAAAAGGATAAACAATACAAGCAGTATGACGAGGAAGAATTTCAAAAAGCGGCGCTTTCTGCGCGGCTTATCGCCCTGCGCATAATACTGGTTTACCTTACGCTCCGACACGGCAGGACGCGCGGGCGCAGAATCGTCCTCAAGCTCCGCAGCGTCCGGGTATTCGTCTTTGTTGCGTTGATCGTCAATGTCCGCGTCGATCGGATCGTCCTGCGGCGGAATCGGACGCGGCTTCCATTCCTGATTGAATCGGTTCTTCAAGCGCTCACCTTCTTATCCCTATTTTACAACATATTGCAAGGCTTGTAAATAATGAAAACAGCTCCGGTTTTTCGCTCGGGAAATTTGTGCAAAATTTCACCAGATTGTTGTTGACAATTCCAAGATATGTATGTATACTTGTCAAAGGACACAAGATATTGTGGTGACCATGCGATTCTTCCACAAAATAATCCAAACCCTTTTTCTGATTTTCGGAGGCGATTATGCGTATCGGAGGCCTTCAAAAGCTGACATTACTCGACTTTCCGGGTCATGTTGCCTGCACGGTGTTTCTGCAGGGCTGCAATTTCCGCTGCCCCTTCTGCCATAATTCTTCCCTTGTTCTGGGGACGGATTCGCTCGGTGAAGATGAAATTTTCCGCTTTCTGAATACGCGTCAGGGTCTTTTGGACGGCGTTGCGATCACCGGCGGCGAGCCGCTGCTGACACCCGAGCTTCCGGACTTCCTTCGGAAAGTCAAAGCCCTCGGCTACAAAACCAAGGTCGATACGAACGGCAGCTTCCCCGATAAGCTGCGGCTGCTGCTTGACGAGGGTCTGGTCGATTACGTTGCGATGGACATTAAGAACAGTCCGGAAAAGTACGCCGAGACAGCCGGCGCGGAAGGGATGCTCGAAGCGGTCGGAAAGAGCGTTGCAATTCTGAAAAACGGAACCATCCCCTATGAATTCCGCACCACGGTGGTCGACGAGCTGCACGAGCCTTCGGACTTCGAAGCGATCGGCAAATGGCTTGCCGGCGCGCAGCGGTACTATCTGCAGGGCTTCGTCGATTCCGGCGACCTCCTGCGCCCGGGTCTTCACGCCGCGAGCAAGGAAAAAATGGAGCAATGTCTGGCGATTGCCGTTCAATATATACCGGCTTCAAACATCAGAGGAATATAATATGAATAGAGGAGAAAAATTATGTATCAGGTAGTAAAACGAAATGACAAGGTCGTTGATTTTGACCTGTCGAAAATCTGTCTCGCCATTCAAAAGGCATTCGACGCCCTCGGCAAGGACTACAACAAGGACACCATCGACTTCCTCGCGCTCAAGGTAACGGCTGACTTTGAGCCGAAGATCAAGGATGGCAAGGTCGCGGTCGAGGACGTGCAGGACAGCGTAGAGACTGTTCTGATCCGCGCGGGCTACGACGACGTGGCAAAGGCGTATATCCTTTACCGCCGTCAGAGAGAAAAGCTCCGCAACATGAAGTCCACCATCCTCGACTACAAGGAGCTTGTGGACAGCTACGTCAAGGTGCAGGACTGGCGCGTCAAGGAGAATTCCACCGTCACCTACTCCGTCGGCGGTCTGATCCTCTCCAACTCCGGCGCGATCACCGCGAATTACTGGCTCAGCGAAATCTACGACGATGAGATCGCAAACGCGCACAAAAACTGCGATCTGCACATCCACGACATGTCCATGCTGACCGGCTACTGCGCGGGCTGGTCGCTGCGCCAGCTCATTCAGGAGGGTCTCGGCGGCGTACCCGGCAAGATCACCTCCGCGCCTGCGAAGCACCTGGCTTCCCTGTGCAACCAGATGGTCAACTTCCTCGGCATCATGCAGAACGAATGGGCGGGCGCGCAGGCGTTCTCGTCCTTCGACACCTATCTTGCTCCCTTCGTCAAGGTGGACAACCTGAACTACGATCAGGTAAAGAAGTGCGTCGAGTCCTTCATCTACGGCGTCAATACCCCGTCCAGATGGGGTACGCAGGCGCCCTTCTCCAACATCACGCTTGACTGGACCGTGCCGGACGACATGGCGGAGCTTCCCGCGATCGTCGGCGGCAAGGAAATGCCATTCAAATACAAGGACTGCAAGGCGGAAATGGACATGGTCAACCGCGCCTTCATCGAGACGATGATCGAAGGCGACGCAAACGGCCGCGGCTTCCAGTACCCGATTCCCACCTATTCGATCACCCGCGACTTCGACTGGTCGGAGACCGAGAACAACAAGCTGCTGTTCGAGATGACCGCGAAGTACGGCACCCCCTATTTCTCCAACTACGTCAACAGCGACATGCAGCCGAGCGACGTGCGCTCCATGTGCTGCCGTCTGCGTCTTGACCTGCGCGAGCTGCGCAAGAAGTCCGGCGGCTTCTTCGGCAGCGGCGAGTCCACCGGCTCTGTCGGCGTCGTTACGATCAATATGCCGAAGATCGCGTATCTTTCCAAGACGCCGCAGGAATTCTACAAGCGTCTGGATCACCTGATGGACATTGCCGCCCGTTCGCTGAAGATCAAGCGCACCGTCATCACCCGTCTGATGGAAGAAGGGCTTTATCCCTACACGAAGCGCTACCTCGGTACCTTTGAAAACCACTTCTCCACCCTCGGTCTGATCGGCATGAACGAGGTCGGCCTGAACGCGGCTTGGCTGCGCAAGGACATGAGTCATAAAGAAACCCAGGAGTTCACGAAGGAAGTTCTGAACCACATGCGAGAGCGCCTGTCCGACTATCAGGAGCAGTACGGCGATCTATACAACCTCGAGGCGACTCCGGCGGAGTCCACCACCTACCGTCTTGCCAAGCACGACAAGAAAGACTTCCCCGACATCATCACCGCCAACGAGAACGGCACTCCGTACTACACCAACTCCTCTCACCTGCCCGTCGGCTACACCGAGGACATCTTCTCCGCGCTGGACGTGCAGGACGAGCTGCAGACGCTCTATACCTCCGGCACCGTCTTCCACGCCTTCCTTGGCGAGAAGCTGCCTGACTGGCGTTCTGCCGCCGCGCTGGTGCGCAAGATCGCAGAGAACTACCGTCTGCCGTATTACACCCTCTCTCCGACCTACTCCGTCTGCCGCGAGCACGGCTATATTACCGGCGAACAGTATACCTGCCCGATCTGCGGTCAGCCGACCGAGGTCTACAGCCGTATCACCGGATACTACCGCCCCGTACAAAACTTCAACGACGGCAAGGCGCAGGAATTCAAGGATCGCTTGGAATACAACGTCGCAAGCTCCATGAAGAACCGTTTCGGCGGCGCGGAAGCTTCCGCACAGACTGAAAAAGAAGTTTCTGTCGCTCCCTGCGCGGATGGCAGACTGGTGCTCTTCACCACGAGCACCTGCCCGAAGTGCGTGATGGCGAAGAAATTCCTCGCAGACGCCGGTATCTCCTATGAAACCGTCGTCGTGAACGAAACGCCTGATGAGGCGAGAAAGTACGGCGTTCGTCAGGCGCCTACCCTCCTGATCCTCGACGGAGACAAAGAAATCGACCGCGTGGAGAATCCGTCCAACATCCGCGCCTTTGCGGAAGCGCACATGGCGTAAGAGGTCGTCGTATGTATGATATCATTATCGTCGGCGCAGGTCCCGCGGGTCTGACTGCGGCGATCTACGCGCGGCGCGCCGGAAAAACCGTCTTAGTCCTCGAAAAGGACACCTTCGGCGGGCAGGTCACCTACTCGCCGAAGCTGGAAAACTATCCGGGCTTTACGGAGATCAGCGGCAACGAGCTGGCGCAGAAGATGCTCGAGCAGGCGCTCGCGCTCGGTGCGGAGGTCGATATGGACACCGTGACCGACGTTAAGGACGGCGCAGTAAAAACCGTTGTCGGCGAGGCGGCGACCTATGAAGCGAAAGCCGTGATCATCGCAGCGGGCGCGCGTCACCGCCGTCTGCATCTTCCCAATGAGGAAGCACTGATCGGTAATGGCATCTCCTTCTGCGCGGTCTGCGACGGCGCGTTCTACAAGGGACAGCACGTCGCGGTCATCGGCGGCGGCAATACCGCCCTGCAGGAGATTCTGCTTCTGTCCGAGGTCTGCAGCAAGGTAACGGTCGTGCAGAACCTTGCCTTCCTGACCGGAGAACAGAAGATGATCGACTTGGTGAAGTCCAGAGACAACATCGAAGTGATCTATTCGACCGTCGTGAAAGCCTACGAGGGCGAAAGCAGCCTCGAGGCGATCCGCCTGATCAACACAGCGACGAACGAGGAAAGCCGCCTTGAAGTAGACGGCATCTTCCTCGCCATCGGCACGGTGCCGGAAAACGGCGCCTATCATAAGGTCGCGAAGCTCAACGAGCAGGGCTATATCGAAGCAGACGAGCGCTGCATGACCGGAACGCCCGGCGTGTTCGTTGCCGGAGACTGCCGCACGAAGACGTACCGTCAAGTCGCGACGGCGATCGCGGACGGCGCAGCCGCCGCGCTCAACGCCTGCCGTTATCTGGACGCATAGAAAATAAGATGACTTCTCAAACTGAGAAGTCATCTCAGACTGTCAAAAGAGTCCGTAACCGTCAAAATCAATCAAACATTTTGAGTATTTTGCGCTGATTGATCTTTTATGTTAATTCGGAGTTTTTAAACTTTCGAGACGCTAAAAATGCTTGCTTCGCAAGGATTTTGACTTACTGCGCAACTTGCACTCTACCGTATCTATATACGCCTACGAGTGCAAGTTGCTTGTCTTCCGAACTTTTTGGCTGTCGAAAAAAGGTTTTTCGACACGCTGAGATGACTTCTCAAACTGAGAAGTCATCTTTTTCATTTACGATCAAATATTGTCATTGATAATCGTTCAAATTGCGGTGAAACTACAGTTGAGGTCATCGAAAGCGATTTGATGATCAAACTGTAAAAGGAGATGACAACAATGAAAAACAACAACCAGATCAACGTTCCGGAAGCACGCGACGCGATGGACAAGTTCAAGATGGAAGCTGCCAGCGAGGTTGGCGTCAACCTTAAGAACGGCTACAACGGCGACCTGACCTCCCGTGAGGCGGGCAGCGTCGGCGGTCAGATGGTCAAGAAGATGATCGAGTCCTACGAGCGCAATATGAAGTAATAATAAGCCGGTGTCTCAAACAGAGCCACCGGCTTATTCTACCCATCAGTGCAGTCCGATCTCTTCCGGGTCGATGGTCCGAACGCCGTTCTTTTCCAATAGCGCGATCAAACGATCTTCGTCGGATACGCGGAAGACCATATAGGCATCTTCCCTGCCACGGTTAAAGAGCGAATACATATATTCGATGTCGATCTTTTCCTGTGCCATCAGTTCCAGCACGTTCGCAAGCGAGCCCGGCACATCCGGAACGGCGACAATCACGACGTCGTTGACCTTCACGATGCAATTCTGACCGGTGAGCGCTTCCTTTGCAGTATTGACGTCGCTGACGAGCATACGGAGAATGCCGAAATCCGTCGTATCGGCGATGGAAAGCGCGCGGATGTCCACGCCCGCCTGATACAAGGCGCGGGTAATGCCGGCAATTTTGCCGGCTTTATTCTGCAAAAAAACGGAAAGCTGCGATACCATAAGTCTACCTCCTTAATCCAAGAGCTTGCGCTTGTCGATGACGCGGACGGCCTTTCCCTCGGAGCGCGGGATGGTGTTCGGCTCCACCAGAGAGACTTTTGCGCCGATACCGAGCAGCGTCCGGAGCGCGGCCTCGAGCTCCTTTGCGCGCTGCGCCAGACCGCGCACCGTATCGGAGAATATCTCGTTGCTGATCTCAACCTGTACCTCGATGCTGTCGGTATGGTTTGTCCGATCGACAACGATCTGATAGTTCGCGGTATACCCCTTGTCGAGCAGGACGGTCTCGATCTGCGACGGGAAGACGTTCACACCGCGAATGATGAGCATGTCGTCCGTTCTGCCGCGCGGCTTCGTCATCTTGACGAGCGTGCGTCCGCAGGCGCATTTTTCCCGCGTGATAACGCCGATATCGCGGGTGCGGTAGCGCAGGATCGGAAAGGCTTCCTTCGTAATGCAGGAGAAGACCAGCTCGCCCTGCGTGCCCTCCGGCAGCACCTCGCCGGTGTCGGGGTCGATGACCTCGACGATGAAGTGATCCTCGTTGATGTGCATACCGGTCTGTTCGCTGCATTCAAACGCGACGCCTGGACCCATTACCTCGGTCAAGCCGTAGATGTCAAAGGCTTTAAGCCCGAGCTTGTCCTCGATCTGACGGCGCATTTCGTTCGTCCAAGGCTCCGCGCCGAAGATGCCCGCCTTCAAGGAGATGTCGTCCTTCGTCAGCCCGCTTGCCTCGAGCACCTCCGCAAGATGCAGCGCGTAAGACGGCGTAGAGCAGAGCACCGTGCTGCCGAAGTCGTGCATAATGGTGATCTGACGCTGTGTATTGCCGGTGGACGCCGGGATCGCAGTCGCGCCGAGGCGCATCGCGCCTCCATCCGCGCCGAGACCGCCGGTGAAGAGGCCGTAACCGTAGGAGACCTGCACGACGTCTTCGTTCGTGCAGCCCGCAGCGGTCAGCGCTCTGGCGCAGCAGTCCGCCCAAATATCCAAATCATGCTGCGTGTAGCCGACGACGATCTGCTTGCCAGTCGTGCCGGAGGAGGCGTGGATGCGCACAACGTCCTTCATCGGAACGGCGAACAGTCCGTACGGATAGGTGTCGCGCAGATCCTTTTTGTAGCTGAACGGCAGCTTGTGCAGGTCGTCGATCGAACGGATATCATCCGGCGTGACGCCCGCCTCTTTCATCTTGTCTCGGTAGAACGGAACGCATTCGTAGACGCGCCTGACCGTAGCGGCCAGCCGTTCATTTTGCAGAGAAACAATCGTTTCTCTTGAAGCTGTTTCGATTTCCTTCTGATAATACTTTTCCATTATGTTCCTGCCCCCAAAGCAAACGCTTTCTGATTCATTTCGAGGAATTTGGGCGGGACGCTCTGCACGATCGCCTCATTCCATTCCTCCGGTGAAAAGTCAAAGTATTTTGATAATCTGCCCATCAGGACAAGGTTGACCGCCTTGGAGGAGCCCGCCTTCTCCGCAAGAGAAAGCGCGTCAAAGGCGTCGACCCTGATCCCCGCAGCCTTCATCTTTTCGACAAGCTCTGCGGGGTATTCCGCCGCGCCGGTGATCACCGGCATCGGATTGATCTGCTGCGTATTCGTGATGATCGTGCCGTCGGGTTTTAGGTATTGCGTCCAGCGCGCCGCCTCCAGCAGTTCAAAGGAGACGATAAAGTCCGCTTCGCCGAGGTCGATGATCGGAGAGCAGACGCGGTCGCCGTAGCGAACGTAAGTCACGACGCTGCCGCCGCGCTGACTCATGCCGTGTACCTCGGAAACCTTGACGTCATAGCCGCGCGACAGCAGGAGCTTTCCGAGCAGCTTGCTCGCAAGCAGACTTCCCTGCCCGCCGACGCCGACGATCATGATATTCTTTGTTTTCATGCTCACCCCTCCTGCAATGCGTCGAATTTGCAGAGCTGACGGCATACGCCGCAGCCGGTGCAGAGGGTGGAATCAACCTTTGCCTTGCCATCCGTCATGCTGATGGCGGGACAGCCGATCCTCATGCACGCCTTGCAGCTCTTGCATTTTTCACTGTCGACATGAAGCGGAGCTTTGTGCTTCACATACTTTAACAGCGCGCAGGGTCTTCTGGAGATGATGACCGACGCCTCCGGCGCGGCAAGCTCCTCCTTGATGACGCGCTCGCATTGCGCAAGGTCATAAGGATCGACGACGCTGACGCGGCGAATGCCGAGCGCATGGCAGAGCGCTTCCAGATCGACCTTTGCCGCAGGATCGCCCTTGAGGTTAAAGCCGGTGGTCGGATTCTGCTGATGGCCGGTCATGCCGGTGATGGAGTTGTCCAGAATGATCACAGTGCTGTTTGAATCGTTGTAGGCGATGTTGACCAGACCCGTCATGCCGGAATGCATAAAGGTCGAGTCGCCGATGACCGCGACGGTATTGCCGTCGGTCTTCCCTTCGTTCGCCTTGTTAAAGCCGTGAATTCCGGAAACGGACGCGCCCATGCAGATTACGCTGTCGACCGCGTTCAGCGGCGCGACTGCGCCGAGGGTATAGCAGCCGATATCGCCGATCACGTTGAGCTTCAGCTTTTTGAGCGTGTAGAACAGACCGCGGTGCGGACAGCCGGCGCACATGACAGGCGGACGCGCCGGAATGACCTCGTTCAGCGCGCTGCCCTGCGATACGGGAAGTCCGAGTCCTGCGGCGATTTTGTTCTGTGACAGCTCGTCGATGTTGGAGAACAGATTCTTTCCTTCGACCGTTAATCCGATCGTTTTGCAGTAATCCTCCACAAAGCCGTCCAGCTCCTCCACGACCACGACGCGGTCGACAGACGCGGCAAAATCGCGTAGCAGCTTATCCGGCAGCGGCCAGATCATGCCGAGCTTTAAGACGCTGACGTCTTCGCCGCAGACCTCGCGCACATACTGATAGCAGGTGCTGGAGGTGATGATACCGAGCTTGCGGTCCGTTCCCTTTTCCCAGCGGTTGCAGGGGGCGGTTTCCGCGTAGTCCTGCAGCGACTTCAGCCGCGCTTCCACGATCGGATGGCGCTTTTTGGCGTAGCCTGGCATCATGATGTACTTCATCGGGTTCTTTTCGTAGGCCTTCTGCGGAAGCTCCGCGCGCTCGGACGGCTCGACGATGCTCTGCGAATGCGCCACTCTGGTGCACATTTTCAGCAGGACGGGCGTATCGAACCGCTCGGAAATCTCATAAGCGAGCTTGGCGAACGCGATTCCCTCTCCGGCGTCCGAAGGCTCGAGCATCGGCACCTTCGCAGCCTTGGCGTAGTTTCTGGAATCCTGCTCGTTCTGCGAGCTGTGCATGCCGGCGTCGTCCGCGACGGCGATGATCATGCCCGCGTTCACGCCCGTATAGGAGATCGTAAAGAGTGGATCGGCGGCGACGTTCATGCCGACGTGCTTCATGCCGCAGAAGCTGCGCTTGCCTGCCATCGACGCGCCGAACGCCGCTTCCACAGCGACCTTCTCATTCGGCGCCCACTCGGCGTAGATTTCGGGATATTTTGCGGCGCATTCCGTGATCTCCGTACTCGGCGTGCCGGGATAGCTGGATACAAAGGAGCAGCCGGCCTCATATAAGCCTCTGGCAACGGCCTCGTTGCCGAGCATCAATTGTTTCATATTCCGCCTCCACTCTATCAGTTTGTGATCTGCGCTTCGACCAGACGGCCGTGGCAGTATTTCTCGCGCAGGACGGGCTTTTCGATCTTGCCGGTCGGGTTGCGCGGAACCTTCTCGAAGATGATTTTGCGCGGCCGCTTGTAGCGCGGCATACCGAGGCAGAATTCGTTGATCTCCTCCTCGGTGCAGGTCACGCCGTCCTTCAGTTCGATGATCGCGGCGGCGATTTCGCCGAGACGCGGGTCGGGCAGACCGATGACCGCGACATCCTTGATCTTTTCGTTCGCCCGCAGGAAGTCCTCGATCTGCACGGGATAGAGGTTTTCGCCGCCGGTGATGATAACGTCCTTTTTACGGTCGACGAGATAGATAAAGCCGTCCTCGTCGTACTTCGCCATATCGCCGGTATAGAGCCAGCCGTCCTTGAGGACTTCGTTCGTCGCTTCTTTGTTTTTGTAGTAGCAGAGCATGACGCCCGGGCCATGGACGATCAGCTCGCCGACCTCGCCGCCGGAAACGGGCTTCCCCTGCTCGTCGACGATCTTCGCCTCCCAGCCGAAGCCGGGCTTTCCGATCGCGCCGACTTTATGGATATTCTCCACGCCGAGATGGACACAGCCGGGTCCGATCGATTCGGAAAGACCGTAATTCGTGTCGTACTGATGGTGCGGGAAGATCGCCTTCCAGCGCTTGATCAGACTCGGCGGAACGGGCTGCGCGCCGATATGCATCAAGCGCCACTGATCGAGCATGTAGTGCGAAAGATCGACTCTGCCGGAATCAATCGCGTCCAGAATATCCTGCGCCCAAGGCACAAGCAGCCAGACGATTGTGCACTTTTCTTCCGTTACGGCGCGCAGAATCCATTCGGGCTTCACGCCGCGCAGCAGAACGGCGCGGCTGGCGGAGAGCAGACTGCCGAACCAGTGCATTTTCGCGCCGGTATGGTATAGCGGCGGAATGCAGAGGAAAACGTCGTCACGGGTTTGTCCGTGGTGATTCTGCTCCGTGCGGCAGGAGCTGACGAGGGCGCGGTGATTGTGCAGTATCGCCTTCGGAAAGCCCGTCGTGCCGGAGGAGAAATAGATCGCCGCATAATCGTCCTCGTCGAGCAGTACGGGAGGCGCAGACTGGGAGCAGTAGTTGACAAGCTCCAGATAGGACTCCGCAAAGGGCGGCACGTCCTTGCCGACGTAGAACATAAACTTTACGCGATCCATACGCTTTACAATCGGCTTGATCCGGTCGGTAAACTCCGGTCCGAAGATCAGCACCTCCACGTCGGCAAGATCAACGCAGTATTCGATTTCGTCGCTCGAATAGCGGAAGTTCATCGGCACGGCAAGCGCGCCGGTTTTCAGAATGCCGAAATAGATCGGCAGCCATTCCAGACAGTTCATCAGCAGAATGCCGACCTTCTGTCCTTTCTTAATCCCACGGCTCAGCAGCAGGTTGGCAAAGCGGTTTGCGCGATGATCAAATTGCTGCCAGGTCATCTCTCTGCGGTAAGGCTGATCCGTGCTCGTATTCTCAATCAGTCGGAATTCGCTCCACGTCTTCGCACGGTCGCGTTCCTCCGAGGGATTGATCTCCACCAGCGCAACCTCCGCTCCGTAAAATCGCGCGTTTCGTTCCAGAAAATCGGTAATTACCATTTCTTGACTCCTTTGTAATGAAAATCGCCCTCTGCTTTCGCAGAGGACGAGAATTTCCCGTGGTACCACCTCTATTGGGTCTCAGCGGATCGTGTGATCCCGCGCTGTAACGGGCGCAGCCGTTTCCGCCTACTGGAAAGCCGTTCGGCAGAACCGCTCGGAAAGGAATTCCGCCTGTGCGCCGCCGCTGTCTTGCACCGACCGGCAGTTCTCTGTAGGCGCATTCACAGGTGTACTTGGTTTCGTCATCGCGTTTTCTATTAGGAACACTTTAGCACTTTTAATCGTTAAAGTCAAGTGTTTTTTTCAACGGGAAACGGCGTGCTGAGAACGTAGCCGTTCATGCCCGCCTTTGCGACCAGCGTGCCGAGCTCGTCGCGGATAACGACGTCGTAAAGCGCGGTTGTGCGACCCTGTCTGACGACGTCGGCGGCGGCGATCAGCGTCTTCCCCTTCGCGGGCGAAAGATAAGTAATATCCCCGTGCAGCGTGATCGTATTGGTCTGCTCCGCGTGCGCGTTGGCGGCGACGGCGGAGGCAAAATCGGCAAGCGTAAAGATCGCGCCGCCCATGACGGTGCCTCTTGCGTTCAGGTGCTTCGGAAGAATCGGCATTTTGCAGACCGCGTGGCCGCGATCGGCTGTCTCTATCGTTATCTCCGCAGCCTCCGTCGCAAAGCGATCGGCGGCAAAGGCGCGGCGGATTTCTTCGAGCGTTCTCATGATGTATCCTCCTTCCGGATTTTGATGATAGTATAACATTTTGTGTGGAAAATGCAAGGATAATTATTGCAAAAACGGCCTCGCGGTGGTAAAATATATTGGAATTTCAGGAAGTCTGTGAACAGACTTGAAAGGAAGCGTATTTATGACTACAATTGACATTTATTCCGGCTTTCTCGGCGCGGGGAAAACGACCCTGATCAAGAAGATGATCAAGGAAGCCTATTGCGGCGAAAAGATCGTCCTGATCGAGAACGAATTCGGCGAGATCGGCATCGACGGCGGTTTCATGCAGGAGGCGGGAATCCAGATTAACGAGATGAATTCCGGCTGTATATGCTGCTCCCTCGTCGGCGATTTCAGCAAGGCGCTGCAGCAGGTCATCAGCGAGTATGCGCCCGACCGCATTTTGATCGAGCCGTCCGGCGTCGGCAAACTCAGCGACGTGATCGCCGCGGTGCAGCGCTCCGTCGGCGCTGAGGTGCAGCTCGGCTGCTTCGTCACCGTCGCAGATGCGACGAAATGCAGGGTGTATCTGAAGAATTTCGGCGAATTCTACAGCAATCAGATCGAAACGGCGTCGGCGATCATTCTCAGCCGCACCGCGACCATTGCCGAGGACAAGCTGGATACCGCCGTTTCCCTGCTCCGCGAGCACAACAAAGAGGCCGTCATTATCACGACTCCGTGGGAGGAGCTGACTGGCGCGCAGATTCTGGACGCCATGCGCCACCAAAACAGTCTGACGGAAGAACTGGCGGAGTTGATCGAACACGAGCATCACCATCACGACGATGAGGAATGCGACGATCCCGATTGCTCCTGCCACCACCATCATCATGACCACGAGGACGGCGAGGAGCATCACCACCACCATCACCACGATCATGAGGACGGTGAGGAGCATCACCATCATCACCACGATCATGAGGACGGCGAGGAGCATCACCACCACCATCACCACGATCATGAGGACGGCGAGGAGCATCACCATCATCACCACCACGGTCACGACGCAGACGAGGTCTTCCAGAGCTGGGGCGTGGAAACACACAAGAAGTTCAGCAGAGACGACCTCAACGAGATTCTTTCCGCGCTCGACAGCGACGAAGTTTACGGTATCGTGCTTCGCGCGAAGGGCATCGTCCAGTCGCCGGACGGCGGATGGCTGCATTTTGACCATGTTCCCGGCGAGATCGACATTCGCAGCGGCTGCGCCGCCGTGACCGGCAGACTCTGCGTGATCGGCTCAAAGCTGAAGGAAGCGGAAATCGTCAACCTTTTTGGAGTGTAAACTATGCCTGTTCCCGTTTATGCATTCACCGGATTCTTAGACGCCGGCAAGACAAAATTCATACAGGATACGCTGTGCGACACGCGCTTTAACGCCGGCGAGCGCACCCTGCTTCTGATCTGCGAGGAGGGCGAAGAGGAATACGATACCTCCGTCTATCCGTACCATCACGTCTACCCGGAGGTCGTCGACCAGGAGAGCGTGACGACGCAGGAGCTGGAAGCCCTGTGCAAAAGGCACCGCTGTGAGCGCGTGGTCGTCGAGCTGAACGGCATGCTGCAGGTCGGTTTATTCTATCAGAAAATGCCGCAGGACTGGCAGATCGCGCAGGAGGTCATGTTTGTCGACGCAACGACAATCCTGCAATACAACGCCAATATGCGCTCTCTCGTCGTGGACAAGCTGACCGGCTGCGAGATGGTCGTATTCAACCGCGTGCCGGCAGGTATGGACATCATGCCGCTGCACAAGCTGGCGCGTGCCCTCAACCGGCGCGTCGGCATTCTCTATGAGTACGCCGACGGCAGGATGGATTATGACGATATTGAGGATCCCCTGCCCTTTGATATCAACGCGCCTGTCATCGAGATCGGCGACGAGGATTTCGCCCTCTGGTACCGCGATATCAGCGAAGAGCCGAAAAAATACAAGGATAAGACCGTGCGCTTCAAGGGGCAGGTCGCCCGTTTGAAAAAGGAAAAGGACGGCTTCTTCGCGCCCGGCCGCTTTGTGATGACCTGCTGCGTCGAGGACATCCAGTTTATGGGGATTCCCTGTAAATATGAAAAGAGCGACGAGCTGCGCGCCCGCGACTGGGTTATGGTGACGGCGAAGATCAACGTCCGGTTCCACTCCATCTACCGCGGGATCGGCCCCGTGCTGGAGGCGCTGGAAGTCTCCCCTGCCGAACCCGCGCAAAACGAGGTCGCTACCTTTTGACAGCAAAAACCACCTTCACTGCTTTTGTGAAGGCGGTTTTTTATTCCTCTGCGAAGGGTTTATCCTTCAGAACAACTTCGCGAATGAAGCGGAAGGTATCTTTTTCTCCCCGGTCACGCAGCATGGTCAGAAGGAAAACCAGCTCGCGCATCGTCTGCGGATGCATCATGGACGCTTCTTTTGCTTCGATCGAACGCTCTAAGTATGCCAGTGCGTCCCCTTCCTTGTAATTCTTGCCGTGGTAGGTCTTGCAGGCAGCGATTCGATCCATCACCATCTCTGCCAGATACCTGCGTGGCATCAGCACCGGCTCATACCGCCGAGTTTTGATATTGATATCCGTCCAGTATTCAAAATGATGCTTGTTTCTTCCCTTGTGGTGCATCCACGCCAGGGAATAGCCGAAGAGCTCGCGCTCCTTCGAGTTTGGACTGCGCGTGCCCTGATAATACTTCAGTCCGGAGTGGAATTCCGTCCAAGCGTATTTTGACAGATCGTGCGTCAATCCCTGCCGGTAAAGACCGACCGCAAAACAGCCCTTGCGGACAAGGCGGCGGTGCTTTGCCACGGTGCGAAAATGTTTCCAAAAGTACATGATGATCCTCTATTCTTCCAACGCTTTTTCCAGCTTTTGCAGCGCTTTCTTTTCGATCCTGCTGACGTAGCTGCGGCTGATCCCGCATTTTAGCGCGATTTCCCGCTGGGTCAGCGGCTTGCGGTTGCCGATGCCGTAGCGCAGCAGAACGATCTGTTTTTCTCTCGGGTCAAGACAGGTTTCGATCTTCTGATAGAGCTTCGCATAGATTTCCTTATCGGAAAGCTGCTCGAACAGATCGTCGTCCGAGCAGATCACGTCCATCAGGGACAAGGCGGTGCCGTCCTTCCCCGTTTCGATGAATTCCGACAGGGAGACGTCGGCAGCGCTCTTTTTTTGACCGCGAAAGTACATCAGAATCTCATTTTCCACGCACCGCGCCGCATAGGTCGCGAGCCGCGCGCCCTTCGAGGCGTCAAAGGTCGAAATCCCCTTGATCAGACCGATCGTTCCGATCGAGATTAAATCCTCCTGATCGGCGGTCTGCGTATAGTATTTCTTCATGATGTGCGCGACCAGACGCAGGTTTCGCTCGATCAAAATGTTTCTTGCGTGCAGATCGCCCTGCGCGGAAAGCTCCAGATAGTGCGCTTCCTCCTTCGCGCTCAGCGGCTTCGGAAAAGAGCCCGAGCCGTTGGACAGCCGCAGGGAGTACAGAATGCTGCTGATCATCAGCCAGACAGCCGCGCCCAGCATTCAATCACCTCCGAATCAGCGTATTCAGAGGCGGCAAGTCCGTATTACTTCAATTTTCGCGCGAAATCAGACGGTTTGCTGTATCAATCAAAAAGTCCGGATGATCAAAGCAAGTCAGCGCGTCAATCGCCCTGCGCGTTTCCTCCGCGACCATCGTTCCGCATTTCTCCACACCGTACAGCCGGACAAAGGTGTTTTTGTTTTCGTCCACGCCGGTCGCCTTGCCGAGCTTGTCCCGATCGCCGATCACGTCGAGGATGTCGTCGCGAATCTGGAACGCCAGTCCCAAATGTTCGGCGTATTCCGCTGCGGCGTTTTGCTGCGCGTTCGAGCCGCCCGCGGCGATCACACCGAGCTGACAGGCGGCGGAAATCAGCGCGCCGGTCTTGCGCGATTGGATATCATAGACCTCCTGCGCAGTGCAAAGACGGTTTTCGGCGTCCATATCGAGAATCTGACCGCCGACCATGCCGAGCTCGCCGGCGCAGAGGCTGAGCACGCGTACAGCCTGCACGATGCGCTCCGACGGCAGTTTTGCGCAAGCAAGCTGCCCAAACGCCGCCGTCAGCAGCGCGTCGCCCGCAAGGCATGCCGTAGCTTCGCCGTAGACTCTGTGATTGGTCGGCTTTCCTCTGCGGTAGTCGTCATTATCCATGCACGGCAGATCGTCGTGGATCAGACTGTAGGTATGCACCATCTCCATCGCCGCGCCGAACGGCAGCGCGGCTTCGGTATCGCCGCCGCAGAGGTCGCAGAACGCAAGCACGAAGATCGGGCGAAGCCGCTTTCCGCCCGCAAGCAGACTGTAGCGCATGGAATTGAATAGCACCTGCTGCGGCTGATCATCCGTAAAGCAGCCTCGCAGATACGCTTCGATCCGCTCAAGATAGTTCTGCATCATCGCGAAACTCCGTTTCGACCGGCGCACCGTCCGCACCCTTTGTCAGACGGGTAACCTTTAATTCCGCCTCGTCGAGCAGCTTGGTGCAGGAGGCGACCAACTGCGTCCCCTCTTCAAACAGCTTCAGCGCGTCCTCCAGCGGCACGTCGCCGCGCTCCATCTTCTGCACGATTTCGTCCAGCCGCGTGACGGACGCCTCAAAGCTCTGAGATTTTGATTTCATTTTTGTACCTCCTGTACCTCCGTGATCGCCGCGCCATCGGAAAACTGTACGGTGATCCGATCTCCGACCGATACCGCGTGAACGAATTTAATCAGCTCGCCCGCTCCGTCCGTCGCCATGCTGTAGCCGCGGGAGAGAACCTTCAAGGGGCTCATCGCGTCGAGCTTCGACGTCAGCCGGACGAACTGCTCGCGCTTGCGGCTGAGCAACTGCGCAGACGCGCCGCACAGCCGCTGATGGGTATGATCCAGGAGCAATCTGCGGTCGTTGAGATAATTGACCGGACTGCGCAGCGATCTTGCCGAGGCAAGCGCGTTCAGTCGCTGCCGCTCCTGCTTCAGACGCTTTTGCATAAGCGTCTGAAGCAGCATATTCTTAGCTTGCAGAGCTTTTCGCAGCTCGGCTTGATCCGGTACGGCGAGCTCCGCCGCGTTGGACGGCGTCGCAGCGCGCAGGTCTGCGACAAAGTCCGCGATCGTCACATCCGGCTCATGCCCGACGGCGGAGATCACGGGGATGGCGGAGTCCGCGATCGCATAAGCGACGCGCTCGTCGTTGAACGCCCACAAATCCTCGATCGAGCCGCCGCCGCGCCCTGTAATGATCAGATCGGCGAGCTGAAAACGGTTTGCATAGCGGATCGCGGCGGCAATCTCCGCAGGTGCTTCCTCTCCCTGCACGCGAACAGCCAACAGCTTGACCTGCGTCAGCGGATACCGCTTGCGCAGAATGCGGAGCATATCGTGCAGCGCGGCGCCGGCAGCGGAGGTGACGATCGCAATGCGGTGCGGATATTGGGGCAGCGGCTTCTTTCGATCCAGCGAAAACAGCCCCTGCGCCTGCAATTTTTCCTTGAGCTGCTCGAACGCTGCGTGCAGGTCTCCAACCCCGTCCGGCGTCATCGCCTCGCAGTAGAGCTGATAAACGCCGTCTCTCGGATAAACCGCGACACGCCCGAACGCGATGACCTTCATGCCGTTTTTCGGCTGAAAGCGCAGACGAAACGCGCTGCCCTTGAACATGACGCAGCGGATCGCGCCGTCCGCGTCTTTTAGGGAAAAGTAATGGTGTCCCGACGGATAAAGCTTGTAATTGCTGATCTCGCCACGGATAAAAATTGCGGACAGAAATTCGTCGTCCTCAAAGCGCAGCTTGAGGTATTCATTGACCTGCGAGACCTCATATACTTCCAGCTGCATGATGCGCCCTCCATGTCAAGACCGCCGTACCGAGCGCGTTGTCCGTTGCATACTGCGGCGGGCAGAAGATCGCCGGAAGATCGGCGCAGGCTTCCCGCAGCATTGTGTTTGAGGCGACGCCGCCGGCAAATACCACGGTGCAATTCGGATACTCTGTCAGCGCATTCTTCGTCGCCGCAACAATCGCGCCGATCAGACTGCGCAGCGCATAGCCCGCAGTTTCGGTGGGATTGCCGCAGTGGTAGTCCTCCATCTTATTTTGCACGCCGGAAAGAGAAAACTCCGTTCCGTTCACCCTCACGCGAAAGAAGGAGCGGTCTGTCGCTTCCCTGCTCAATGCGTCAAGCTGCTTACCTGCGGGAAAGGACAGTCCGAGGAGCTTTCCCGTGCGGTCGATGAGCTGACCGGCGGAGATATCCGTCGTGCCGCCGATCTTCTCGGCGTGCACGCTCACGCCCTCCGGCGTGACAAGCAGCAGCTCCGTCGTTCCGCCGGAAAGGTGCCAGGCAAGGTGCGGTCTGTCCATCAGCTCCATGCGCTCCGACGACCACAGAGATGCGGCAATATGCCCCTGCTGATGAGAAAATTCATACACCGGAACGCCGAGCGCGGCGCCGAGTACCTTTGCCTGTGACAGTCCCGCCAGAAAGCAGGGCATATAGGAGCCCTCCACCGCTCTGGGACGGGCGCTGACGCCGACGGCGTCGATTTTTGCCGCGCCAATATCCGAAAACAGCCTGTCGGTCAATTCCGGCAGGCGTTTGATATGCGAAAAGAGCGCGTCGCTCTGGCGCAGACCGAGAAGACCCGGCTCCACGTCCAGAAGACGCGAAACATTATGCGCCTCCGCGCCGTCAAAGGCGGCGACGGAGGTCGTATAGTTGCTGGTGTCAAAGGCAAGAACGGTCATTGTTCCTGCTCCTTCCTGCTGCGCACGAACGAGCCGAGAATGCCGTTGACGAATGAAACAGTTTCCTCGTCCTCATACTTACGCGTCAGCTCGACGCATTCGTTGATGGCAACGCCCGTCGGCACATCGTCGACATAAAGAATCTCGAAGATCGCAAGCCGCAGCGCAGCCTTGGTGAAGCGCGAGATACGGTGGAGATTCCAGCCGATTGCATACTTTGAGATCAGCGCGTCAAGCTCCTCCGCACGATCTGCCACACCGAGAACGCAGGCGCGGATATAGTCCATCTGCTTCTTGTTGGGACGCTCCGCATAGACGGCGTTCTCCTGCGCAAGCTCTTCATAATAGCCGCGCTCCAGCCGCGTCTGAATCGCCTGTTCCGGAGGGGCGTCGGTGTAGTCAAGCTCGTAGATCAAATGAGCGGCAAGCTCTCTGGCGTTGGATCGTGTCATTGGGAATCTCCTTTATGTACGGTGTCTGATGCGGCGGAACAACGCCTTATTTATTGGCGGCAGACTTGGGCAAAGCGACGCCGCAGACGTTGACGTTGACGCGAACGGGACGGGTGCCGGTCATGGAAGCGACTTCGTCGGCAATGGCTTCCTGAACGTTCTTGGCAACGGTCATGACCGCCGTGCCCATCTTCACGATCAGATTGCAGGCGATGGAGATTTCGTCGCCGTTCAGAGAAACACGGATACCCTTGCGGAGATTCTTCTTGCCGAGCATATTGGCGATATCGAAATTTGTCGAAGAGCTCAGACCGTAGACGCCCTCGACCTCGCGAACTGCCAGCGCGGCGATGGAAGCGATGACTTCCTCGGAGATCAGAATGCTGCCGCTTTCCTGTGCCTGAACGAGATATTCTTTGGTTTCAGCCATGATGATTGGTTCCTTTCTGTGTACGCGGTCAAACTGCCGCTTATATTCCTATATATTTTACCACATTTTGAGAAAATTACAATACCTTTATTCCACTCCGATGACACGAATGTCGGAAAGAGAGAAATCCGTCTGACCCATCACGATGTCCGCGAGCAGAGAAACGTCGCTCTGCGTCAGTCCTTCGGCGGGAGAGGCGACCGCAAGCGAGATTCCGCCGTCCGAGATATAGGCAACGCAATCCTGATAACCCTTCGCGACGACAAGGCTTTCAATCTCCGATTCCGCCAGCGCGTCCGCGATAATTCCCTCCAGCTTCCGGCTGGTCTCGGAGGTGTCCTCCCCCTCGGCATAGGAGATCGTCTCCTGCAGAAGCAGGATCGCATCGTCGCGCGCGGTTTGTCTGGAAAGGCGCATTTGCGCAAAGTATTCGTCCATGCTGTCCTGGCGGCTGACCTGAGACGCCTGCGGCAATGCCGCGCCGTTCATTACCAGCGTCGCTTCGCCGAGCACCTTATCGGCGTCCAGCGTCTGCGTCAGCTCGGGCGTATGACCGCCGTAAAGCCAATTGAGATAGATTCCGGCGCAGACAAGCACCAACACGCCGGCGATCACTGCGTTTCGTTTCCATGTTTTCATCGTGTTTCCTCCATCATTTTAGTTTTACAACCGTGATTTGGCTGCTGTTCAAACCGGTCAGCGCCGCTACCGCATGGATCAGATCGAGCCGCACAGACGGAGAATCGCCTCCCTCGCTGACGATCAGCGCGCCCTGAAACTGCGGATATCGCACTGCGGATACTGCTGCTTTATCGTATGCGCTCCCCTCGGACAAAATGACCGTTTTCCGTTCCTCGCTGCTGCGGTTGTCCGTGCCGTTCGCATCGCTCGACTTCTGCAGGTCTGTCTGATATTCCGTTCTGCTGCCGGTTTGGAGCGTCAGCATGACCTGCACCGCGCCCGCGCCCTTGATCTGTGACAGAAGCGCTGCCAATCTGGTTTCCAGCTCGCTGACGTAAGCCTCGTCCGAACGCTCCGCGCTGACCGGCGCTTCCTCCTGCTTTTTCGTGGATTTGCCGATCGGCAGGATTAAAAGCGCAATCCCGATAACAAAGACCAACGCGGCGTATTTGTACTTTTTCAGCAGTGCGACGAGCTTTTTCGGTAGGTTGTTCCAGTTAGCCATATAACCTCCATTCCTGTCTGCTTTGCGGGATATGCAGCGCGGTTTCGATACAGGCGCTGACCGCCTGTATCTGCTCCGGCGTCAGCGTGCCGATGAGCTTAACGCTGACCGGCTCGGGATATTCCCCGTCCGAGAGCGTGACCTCCGCCTGCAGCATTCCCCCGACAGCCTTCGCCTCATTTTCAATGTATGCCTCGGCAGACTGCTTGACCTGCCGGCGCAGCAGCTCATCCTGCGTCCTTTTGATCTTTGCCGAATCAAACTGATAGTTCGAATTGAACTGCTCCAGATATGCGCTGAGCCCTTTCATGTCCAGAGACAGCAGCGGCCGCACCGCGACCAGCAGCACGAGAACGCCGCCGATCAGACGAACGATCTTTTTCAGCGCGCTCTTTTGAATCAGCACGTCCGCAATCACGGTGATCATGCAGACGGCTACGACAGAAATCAAATATGCTCGAATCCCATCCATCACACAGCCACCTTGATAAAGCAAACACAGGAGACAAGCAGCAGAAGTCCGCAGGTGCCGCACATGGCAAGCAGATATCCCATCGCCGTGGAGAAATTCTTCAAAAGCGAGATGTGCGGCTTTAAGCCCACTGTTCCGCTGATCGCAGCGGTTACTTTGAGGAGCAGATACTGAATCCCGACCTTCAAAAACGGCAGGATGCAGATTGACAGAACGGCGATCATGCCGAAAACACCGATCGAGTTTTTAATCACGGCCGCGCCGGCAATCAGCGTTTCCGAGGCGTCGGATATCATCCCGCCGACCACCGGCACCATGCCGGACATCGCGGCCTTCGTCGTCTTGACCGCCACGGCGTCTGCCGCGCCGCCGATCACGCCCGTAACGGAAAGAAAGGCAAGGAAAACATAGACCATGATCCGCAGGCTTTTGGAAATCAGCCAGCCGATCAGCTCCCGCAGCTCCTTGAGCGCGTCGCTGGATAACGCCGCCTCCGCGGTCGCAACAGCGAGATAAAAGAACACGCCGGGAATCAAAAGCTTGCAAATGAGCTGCATCAGAAGCTGCGAGAACAGAAGCGTTCCCGCGTGCAGCGCAGCTGCAGCGTTCAAATTCCCGCTCATTGCCGCCGCAGAGGCAAGCACGGGCAGCAGACACGCGCTGTAGCCGGAAAGCGATTGAATCGTCTCCTGCGCCATCGTTACCATGGCGTGAAACTCACCGACAAACGCCGCGCATATTCCCAGCGCGCCCGCCGCGCTGACCGCGCCGCCGAATTTGCTGACGGAGGACATATCCGCGACAGAGCAAAGCGTCACAAGGCCGATCAAAACCGCGCAAAGGCGCAGTCCGCTTTGCAGACTTCCGTCCGTTTTCGCAATCGCGCGAAGAATGACGCTTTTTGCGCCGATCCACAGATCAGGCTCCTCCTGCGGGGAAAGCTCCGGCATCAATTCGCTCGCTTCGGCTGGAAGCTCCTGCTCCAAAACGTCCGTATCAATCCCGATATCCTCTGCGGCGGACGCCGGAAGCGCGAAGAAAAGCAGGAGAAACAGGAGAAGAAAAGCACGTTTCACATTATCCTCCCGACATCGTATCAATCAGAGAAAGCACCGCCTCCAGAAGCGGAAGCGAAACATAGAGCGCAAGAATGCCGCCGCATACCTCGATCAGCTTAGCGATCGCATTCTCGCCCGCGTCTGCGCATACCGTCGCCCCGATCTGGGTAATCAGACCGATGCCAATGGTTTTAAGAATTGGTTCGGTCAGCGTCTTGTCCAACCCCGCGATATTGCGCAGCTTTGCCAGAAACTCAATGACCGGCTCCGCAAGCTGAACAAGCAGCAGCCCGATCAAAACGCAGGCGGCAAGCGTCAGCAGAATCCCGAGCTCCGGACTGTTTTTCCGGAGCATGGCGGTCAGCAGCACCGTGACGATCCCGATTACCGCCGCTTGAAGCAGTCCCTGCATCAGAAATGAAACAGACCTTTCACAAGGTCGAAGAGGTCTGCGACCTTCTGAACGACAATGATCAGCACGACCACGAGTCCTGCGAGCGTCGTCATGGTCGCCTGCTCTTCTCTGCCGGATCGGACAAGCACCTGATTGAGAATCGAAACGATAATCCCGACGGCGGCAATTTTGAAAATCAGATCAATATCCATGCTTCACACCAGCAGAATCGCGATCGCGGCGCCGGTGCAGAGTCCAAGGAGGGCGTAGCCCCTCGCCATCGGCCGTTTTTCCGTTTCTCCGCGCTCCAAAGCCGTTTTTAAGCGGTGCTGTGTCAGCCGCAGGAGGTTATCCTCCCCTTCCAGATCATATCGCCCCAGCGTACTGAAAAGCTCCAGCAGCGCCATTGTCGCATCCGGCGGCAGGACGCACTTGATTTTGAAAAACGCCTTCTGCGCGGCGGCGCTCCGGCACGAGCCGCTGTCCAGCGCGTCCGCGTATTCTCTCAGAAAATCCGCGCAAATTCTGTCGGAACGCTCCGCAGTGATCCGGCAGAGCTTCGGAAGTGGAAAGAGCGTATAGCTCAGCTCGCATTTCAGGATTTCCAGCATATTCAAAAAGGCGCGAAGCTGACGCTGCGGTAAAACTGCATGGTTTTCGCAATGCCGAAGCTTCCCGCGCCGAGGACGATCATCGCCGCGCCGATCCAACGAATCATATTGTCATCCTTTCCGCAGTAACAGTTCGATCCTTCCGGATCGTCACAAGATTTTGAAAAATACCGGACGTCAAAAGCCTTCGATACAACTCGCGCTGCTTCAGCTCCTCATGATTTCCCGCGTGCGCCGTTGCAATGAAATTCACGCCGCAGTAGGAGCCGCGCAGCATGGCTTCGATATCCTCCGCCGCCGTGATCTCATCGACGGCGATCCATTCGGGGCTCATCGTGCGCAGCAGAAATTCCACGGCCGCCTCCTTCTTTACGCCGGACAGCACGTCCGTATGCCTGCCGAGGTCAAACTGCGGCGTGCCGTTCCGGCACGCGCCGATCTCCATTCGCTCGTCGGCAACACCGATCCGAAAGGAAAAGCGGTCGGATAGCTGCCGGATCAGGTCGCGCAGCAGCGTCGTCTTCCCGACGCCCGGCGCGCCGATGATCAGCGTTGATTTTGAGCGCAGCCAAAGCGCGTCCGCCGTTTTTGCCGCGATCCCCTTGATCTGTCTCGCGATACGAAGATTGACGGAGGAAAGCTCTTGAAAGCCGCAGATATCAGCCCCTTGATACACCGCCTTCCCGCAAATGCCAATGCGATGTCCGCCCGGAATCGTAATAAAGCCGTTTTTCAGCATTTGCTGCGCGGAGAAAACGGCATGTCCGGTCGCTTTTGCAATGATTTCTTCCAGCAAGTCGGCGTTCACAGCCGCCGTATTCAAGCAGCGCTCTTTCCCGTTAACGGCGACAAGCGGCGGCTGTCCGCAACGCAGACGAATTTCTTCAATCTCTGCTGCAAACGGCAGGCGCAGAATTGGGTCTCTCACCTCCGGCGCAAGAACCGTGCATGCCTGTCTGATCTCGTCCATCGCTATCTCACTCCTGCAACACTCTATGCGGACAAGACCTCCGTTAGGACACAAAAAAAGAGTGCTGCCGAAGCAGCACTCAAATGCGGTGATGATTTATTGCTTTCTCCCTTGATTGATCAGACGCAGAATCGTCGGCGCAAGCAGCATATTGATACCGAGCTCAACAAGGAAATTGACTAAAATAACGCTGATAATCAGATTTCGAATTTCTTCCCAAAAGAAGAATCGACAACCAATCAGGAACAAGCCGGTGTTCACTACCGGACAGACAATACTTGCAGCAAACACAGCCAGATATTGATTGTGCTTTTTCAGAAGTCTGTAGGTTAGACCGGCGATCAGACCTGCGCAACATCCTTTCACCAGCGTAGTAATGATAGCTCCGATGGGATTAATCTCGAGAAAAAACGTAGCGGCGCCTGAAAGCAGCACAGTAACGCCAAAGACGAAGCCAAGCCAAGCCCCAGCCCATACGCCAAGCAGCGCTGCACCGATCACCACCGGAACAAGAACCAGCGTGATAGAAACGCCGGGTATGGGCTGTACAAAGTTTGCGATGATCTGAAGCACTACCACAATTGCAGTCAGTATGGCTGCAAGCGCGATCTGCCGAGTTTCGGTTTTTTTGATATTCATTTTTCCTCCTGCTGTCGCTCCATATTTAGGATGCAACGCAAATCATGTATTTAGTACAATGTATCAGGGATACACAGGACTACGGGATTTCCTCCTCCACCGGAGGGTTGGGGTCAAAGGTGCCGTTTTGCATCTGCTCCCACTGCTCTTTCGTAATCAGGAGCTGCCGCGGCTTCGCGCCCTCAAAGGGACCGACAATGCCGCGCTCTTCCATCTCGTCGACGATTCGCGCGGCTCTGGCATAGCCGAGCTTCAAGCGGCGCTGGAGCATGGAAACGGACGCCTGACCGGTTTCCAGAATGACCTCCACGGCGGCGGGCAGCAGCTCGTCGCCCTCGGTTTCCTCCGCGCCTCGAACAGGATCGGCAGCGGCAGCAGCCGATTTTCCGGTCTGCTCCGCGCGTTTTTCGATCTGCTCGATGATTTCCGTGGAGTAATTGCTCTGCGACTGCGCCTTGATCGAGGAGACGACAGCCTGCACTTCATCATCGGTGATGAAGCAGCCCTGAATACGCTTGGGTTTTCCCTGTCCGAGCGGTGCAAAGAGCATGTCGCCCTTGCCGACGAGCTTTTCCGCGCCCTGCGTGTCGAGTATGATACGAGACTCCATCGCAGACGAGACAGCGAAGGCGATTCTCGACGGAATGTTTGCCTTCATCAGACCCGTAATAACGTCTGCGGAGGGACGCTGCGTGGCGATCACGAGGTGGATGCCGGACGCGCGGCCCATCTGCGCGATACGGCAGATGGATTCTTCGACTTCCTTCGCCGCAACAAGCATCAGATCGGCAAGCTCGTCGATCACGACCACGATCTGCGGCATGGGCTGCTGATCGGGATCGTTGACGATCGCCTTGTTGTACGATTCGAGATCGCGCACGCCCTCTTCGGACATCATGCGGTAGCGGCGCATCATTTCGGTCACCGTCCACTGCAGCGCGCCTGCCGCCTTCTTCGGGTCGGTCACAACGGGGATCAGCAGGTGCGGAATGCCGTTGTACACGCCGAGCTCGACCATCTTCGGGTCGACCATGATGAGCTTGACCTCATCCGGCTTCGCCTTATACAGCAGAGATAGAATGAGGGTGTTCATGCAGACGGATTTACCGGAGCCGGTCGTGCCTGCAATCAGCATGTGCGGCAGCTTGGAGATATCGCCGACAATACAGTTGCCGCTGATATCCTTGCCGACGGCGAAGGATATCTTGGACTTGCTGTTTTTGAACGACGGCGAGTCGATGACCTCGCGGGCGTAGACCACGTTGATCGCCTTGTTCGGCACCTCGATGCCGACGACGGAGATTTTATCGGGGATCGCGGAAATTCGCACGCCGGTCGCGCCGAGCGAGAGCGCGATATCGTCCGCAAGGTTGGTGATCTTGGACAGCTTCACGCCGCGATCGAGTTCGAGCTCATAGCGCGTGACGGACGGACCGCGGATGACGTCGACAATATGCGGCTCAATGCCGAAGCTTTCCAGCGTGTCTGCCAGACGCTTGGAGTTTTCACGCATTTCACCGGTTGCGTCGATCATGCTCTGGCGGCGAAGGTCAAGCAGGGAGATCGGCGGAAATTTGTATTCCTGCGCTTTCTCCTCCGCTTTCTTTTCGATTTCCTGCGTGATTTCAGCAGCTTCGGCGGCAGCCTCGCCCTTTTTGATCTTTTCCGGCTCCTGCGCAGCGGGCTTCGGCTTCGGCGCAGGCGGCATCAGCTCGATCTCGTCGATCGTGACCTGCTTCTTCTCTGCGTCGATCAGCGGCAGCGGCTTGTCCTCCGCCGGCGCTTCCTCCGCGTTCTGCGCACGAGGCTTCCTTCCCTTCTTCTCCTTCAAACCGGGAGGATCGTCGACCGGAAGGTCATAATCGGAAATCCTTTGCGGATGTCTGCGCTCATAACGCTCTATGCGCTTGTTCTGCACATGATTGACCAGTCGTTCTGCGGGATCAATCTCCGCGGCAGGCTCTTTCTCCGCCTTCGGCATCGGCGGACGGTTTTTGATCGCCGTGATCAGGCTGTTGATCGTGATACCGAAAATCGTCATCACCTGCAGGATAATGAGGATCAAAAATACGATCAAGCCGCCGAATTTCGTGATCGCGGCTTCCAGAAGCTCCGCGATCAGACCGGGAATCAGGCCGCCGCTTGACCAGTCCTTGCCACCCGCCCAAAGCGCCGACACGGACAGCAGCGTATTGCTGCCGGAGAAAATCTCATAGAGCAGGTGCGCAACACCGGAGACCGTGACGATCAGAGTGAGCATGCAGAAGATTCGCAGCTTCACGGGTCTGTCCTTGCTCTTAAACAGCGTAATCGCAATCGCGACCAGCGCGATCGGTAATATGTACCTGCCCAACTGACCGAACAGACCGCCGACCAGACCAGCGCCGGTCGAGAGCAGGAAGGCGTCCGTAGGCAGACAGCACAAGAAGGCAAGGATCGCTATGAGCAGGAGCAGAATCCCCGTAAACTCCCGGCGGTTCTGCTGCTCGCGCATCGTCGCGGTCACATGCTTGCTCGACTGGGACGTATTTTTCTTGTTTTTGGATTTATTCGACATTCCGTTTCCTCCTTACGAGTTGATCAGCGCGAGGATCAGCACGATCGCTGCGGCTTCCCAACTGTAATAAGCAAAGAGATTGAGCTTGTTTCGCTGCATCAGATAGCGGAAATACTGGATCGCGAAATAGCCTGCAGCCGCCGCGAAAGCGACGGTGAGCAGCATCGGCAGCAGGATCGCAAAGGTAAACGAGCCGTAAAGAAAGGCGCGGATGAGATGATAGAAAAATGCGACAAATTCAAAGGCAAGCGTCAGCATATAGGCGAGGCGGACGTTGTATTCGTTTTTCAGTCCGCGCAGTCTGCCTACGGAAAGCGATATCCCGAGAGAGGAAAGACCCGGTAGCACCCAAAAGGCTCTGCCGATGCCGATCCACAGCATATCGGACAAGAGCACGCGGCGCTCATCCCTGCCGCCCTCGCGCGTGCGGAAGCAGAGAAACAGGATTAAACCGTTCAGAATAAACAGCAGCGCGACGTAAACCAAGCCGGAGAAATGATCGACCAGCGTCGCAAAAATCAGCGACAGCAGCATCGGCAGCAGCGCAAACAGACCGAGCACAATGCTGCGGACGCGCAGCCGGTCGTAACGCTCCTTGCGTCTGCGCTTTTTGATTCCGGTGATTATCAGAACTTCCCTGCCGAGCGTCCGCGATTCCGGACGGAAGGCGATATTGATCGCGAGGATCACGCCGATGCAGATCGCAAGGCGGATATAGTATCCGCCGCCCTCATTCAGCGGCGCCATATTAAACGCACTGCGCGCAAGCGCATAGTGACCCGTGAAGGAGATCGGCAGCAGCTCGGAAACGCCGCCGAACAGACCGTAAAGGATCGCTTCCCAAATCTTCAAGTTCCAGTCTCCTCTGTTTATTTTGGAACAGTCTTTCGCATTCTGAATGATTATATCACATTCCGCTTGAAATTTCCATCATTTTTATGAATTTCTCTTTGCGTTCTTCTTTTTTGCCGCAATCATGCGGTGCAGCGTGTCCAAGGCGTCGTGCAAGCTCCCGAGCCGGTCGATCAGACCGCTTTGCACCGCTTCCCTGCCGTAGACGATCGTGCCGACGTCGGTTGCGATCTGACCCGTCGCCATCATATATTCGGAGAACTTCTCCCTGCTAATTCTGGAGTTTGCGGTCACAAAATCCGTGATCTGCTCCTGAATCCGCTGGAAATAATGATACGTTGCCGGTGCGCCGACGACCAGACCGCTCATTCTGACGGGATGGATCATCATACTGGCGGACGGCGCGATCATGCTTTTCTTTGCGGAAACAGCGAGCGGAATGCCGATCGAATGTCCGCCGCCAAGCACCAGAGAGACGGTCGGCTTCTTCATGCCGGAGATCAGCTCCGAGATCGCAAGCCCCGCCTCGATATCGCCGCCGACCGTATTGAGCAGCAGCAGGAGTCCGTCAATATCGTCGCTTTCCTCAATCGTCGCAAGCAGCGGCAGAACATGTTCGTATTTCGTCGTCTTTACCGTCTCTGGCGCGACCTGATGCCCCTCGATCTGACCGATGATCGTCAGAGTATAAATACAGCCGCGGTCTGTCCTCGTCAGACCCGCGCCCAAATCCTCCATACGCTCCTGCGTCAGCGTTCTTTCTTCTTCCATCGTTTGCCTCCAAGATTTTTCGCTTAGTATTCCACAGATTGGAAGAAGTAAACATAGAACTTGAAAAAACCGCGGCTTCCTGTTATAATGCAAAAAAAGGAGGGATTCAGATGCATTATGAATATAAAACGCGCGGCGTCTGCGCGTCGAAAATCGTTTTTGATCTCGAAGACGGCGTTGTCGACAACATTCGATTCATCGGCGGCTGCTCCGGAAACACCCAGGGCGTTGCCGCCCTTGCAAACGGAAAGCCGGCGGACGAGGTAATCTCCATTTTGCAGGGCATCCGCTGCGGTTTCAAGCAATCTTCCTGCCCCGACCAGCTCGCGCAGGCGCTGCTCGCCGCAAAGGAGCAACAATAAATAAGGAAGCTGCTGTTAATTCGGCAGCTTCCTTTGTTATGTCTCTCAGATCATCAGACTGCAAACAAGATCGCTGAACGACGTCGGGTCTTCCAGCGGCAGATTCGCCATCAGCAGACCCTGCTGATACAGCAAATCTGCATATTTCTTCGCCTTATCGGGATCGGACGCAACGCACGCGCGCAGGACAGACAGCGCCGCGTGATCCGGATTGATCTGCAGCACCTTGCCGGCCTTGAGGTCGGCGTTCGGGTCCATCGCGCGAAAATACTTCTCCATCTCAAAGCTCATGCCGCCGTCCGGCACCATGGAGACCGCGTGCGAGCCGAGTTCGTTCGAAACGCGCACGTCCGCGACCTTGTCGCCGAGTGTTTCCTTGAGGAAGGCAACGCAGTCCTTGAACTGCTCCGCTTTTTCCTCTGCGGCCTTCTTTTCCTCGTCCGTCGCAAGATCGAGCTCGTCCGTCAGGATATTGCGGAATTCATGCTCCTCATACTTGTTCAGCGTCTGCGGGATGAATTCATCGACCTGCTCCGTCAGAAGCAGCACGTCGAAGCCGCGCTCGCGTAGCAGGGTCGTCTGCGGCAGCTTGGAAAGCTGCTGCGCCGTATTGCCGGTCACAAAGTAGATGTGCTTTTGCGACTGCGGCATCTTCTCGCAGTATTCCTTGAGGGTCACGAGCTTCCCTTCCTTGTCGGAATGGAATTCAACCAGGTCCTGCAGCATTTCCTTGTGCATGCCGTAATCGGAGACAAGACCGTACTTGAGATTGCGTCCGAAGGCGGCGTAGAACTTTTCATATGCCGCTCTGTCCTGCTCCAGCAGGCGAAGCAGCTCCGCCTTGATCTTCTTTTCGAGATTAGACGCAATTGTTTTCAGCTCTCTCGTGTGCTGCAGCAGCTCGCGGCTGATGTTCAGACTCAGATCCTGCGTATCCACTACGCCGCGGACGAAACGGAAATGCTCCGGCAGGAGGTCTTCGCAGTGATCCATGATCATCACGCCGGAGGAATAGAGCTGCAGACCGGACTTATAATCCTTCGTGTAGAAATCATACGGCGCTTTCGCAGGAATGTAGAGCAGCGCCTTATAGGTGACCGTGCCCTCGACGGAGATCGGGATCACGCTCACCGGCTCCTCGTAATCAAAGAACTTCTCGCGGTAGAAGGCTTTGTATTCCTCGTCCGTGACGTCCTTCTTGTTCTTTTGCCAGAGCGGCACCATGGAGTTCAGCGTCTGATCCTCAAGAACCGTCTCATATTTCGGCTCGTCGGCGTCCATCGTTTCCTCCGTCGGCTTGCGCTCCTCCACCTCCATACGGATCGGATAGCGGATATAGTCAGAATACTTTTTCACCAGGCCGCGCAGGCGGTAGTCCCCGAGATAGTCGCTGTAACGCTCTTCCTCCGTATCGGGCTTGAGCTTCAGAATGATCTGCGTGCCCGCGCTCTCCTTTTCGCATTCCGTGACCGTATAGCCGTCTGCGCCGGAGGAGTGCCATTTCCACGCCTGATCTTCCCCGTACCTCTTCGAGATCACGGTGACCTCCTCGGCGACCATGAACGCGGAATAGAAGCCGACGCCGAACTGACCGATGATGTCGATATCCTCCTGCTTTTCCATCGCCGCCTTGAAATTCAGAGAGCCGCTGTGCGCGATTGTGCCGAGGTTTTCTTCCATTTCCTCCCTGCTCATGCCGATGCCGTTATCGGAAACGGTCAGCGTTCCTGCCTCCTTATCGGCGGCGAGGCGGATATAGAAATCGCTTCTGCTCAAGCCGACGGACTGATCCGTCAGCGCCAGATATGCGAGCTTATCAATCGCGTCAGAGGCGTTCGAAATCAGCTCCCGAAGAAAAATCTCCTTATGCGTATAAATCGAATTGATCATCAAGTCCAGCAGGCGCTTGGATTCCGCCTTAAACTGCTTCTTTGCCATGTAAATCATCTTCCTTTGTAGTTTTGGCACTCTGCGCTTTTGAGTGCTAATCCTATTATATCGCGGAAAAATAAAATTGCAAGCCCCGTAACAAAGAATTCATACTTTATTTCTTTGCCGCTGTGTGATACACTGAAAACGAGGTGAAACACATGATTACAGTCAGCGATGTGGCGCTGCAATTCGGCGGCACTTACCTGTTTCAGCACGTTGATCTGCAATTCACTGCGGGTAACTGCTACGGCGTGATCGGCGCGAACGGGGCGGGAAAATCGACGTTTTTGAAGCTCCTTTCCGGCGAACTGGAAACGACGAAGGGCGAAATCACGATCAAACCCGGTCTGCGCATGTCCGTATTGAAGCAGAATCAGTTTGAATATGACGCATATTCGGTGATCGACACGGTGATTATGGGCAACAAACGTCTTTATGACGTGATGAAGCAGAAGGACGCGCTATACGCAAAGCCTGATTTTTCCGATGATGACGGCATTCTCGCCTCTGAGCTGGAGATCGAATTTGCCGAGATGAACGGCTGGGAGGCGGAGTCAGACGCGAGCCGCATTCTGCAGGGGCTTGGGATTCCCGTCGAGCTGCATGAGGACGCGATGGCGGACACCGACCCGCGTCTGAAGGTCAAGGTTCTGCTTGCGCAGGCGCTGTTCGGCAATCCGGATATTATTCTTCTGGACGAGCCGACCAACAACCTCGATATCGAGTCGATCAACTGGCTGGAAAACTTCCTGCTGGACTATGAGGACAACGGCACGGTGATCGTCGTCAGTCACGACCGTCACTTTCTTAACACCGTCTGCACGCACATCGTGGACATCGACTACGGCAAGATCAAAATGTACGTCGGCAACTACGATTTCTGGTATGAATCCAGTCAGCTTGTGCAGACCCTGCTGCGCAACAAGAACAAGCGTAATGAGGAAAAGATCGCGGAGCTGCAGGAATTTATCTCCCGCTTCTCCGCGAACAAGGCAAAGAGCAAGCAGGCAACGGCGCGCCGCCGCCTGCTGGAAAAGCTGAGCATCGAAGAGATTCCGATGTCCTCCCGCCGCTACCCCTTCGTCGGCTTTACCAGAGAACGTGAGGTTGGCAAGGATATTCTGTTTGTCACGGAAATCAGCAAAACCTTGGACGGCGTCAAGCTGCTCGACAAGGTCTCCTTTACCGTGAACAAGAACGACAAGATCGCCTTCGTCGGCGAAAACGAGCTGGCGCAGACGACAATGTTCAAGATACTGATGGGAGAATCAGAGCCGGACGAGGGCAGCGTCCACTGGGGCGTGACGACCTCGCAAAGCTATTTCCCGAAAGACAATTCTGCATTCTTTGAGGGCTGCGACGATTCCCTTGTAGACTGGCTGCGGCAGTTCTCCGCAAAGAAGGACGACGTTTATCTGCGCAGTTTTCTCGGCAGAATGCTCTTTTCCGGCGACGATGTGTTCAAGCCGGTCAGCGTCCTGTCCGGCGGCGAGAAGGTACGCTGCATGCTTTCCAAAATGATGCTGTCCGGCGCAAACGTACTCCTGCTCGATCAGCCGACCAACCATCTCGATATGGAATCCATCCAGGCGGTCAACAACGGCATGGCAGCTTTCCCGGGAAATATCCTGTTCGCAAGCCACGATCATGAGCTTTTGCAGTCGGTCGCCAACCGGATTATTGAGTTCCGCCCCGACGGGACGATCACCGATTACCTCGGCACTTATGACGAATATCTGGAATACAGAAAAGACCAATAATAAACGGTGCGCTGCTAACACAGCGCACCCGATCAGACTGTCAAAAAGTCCGTAACCGTCAAAATCAGCAAAGATTTTTCGGCCTATTTCGCGGACTATGCATTTTTCGATTTCTTAAATTTCCTAACTTTTTGGTTAAACAAACGCTTGCTTCGCAAGGATTTTGACTTACTGCGCAACTCACGACCTACCGTATCTATTATACGCCGACGGTCGTGAGTTGCTTGTCTTCCGAACTTTTTGGCAGCCTGCCAGCGTGTCGAAAAAGGTTTTTCGACACGCTGAACGGGTGCGCTGCTAACACAGCGCACCCGATATTTTTCGCTTATTCTGCGGGAGCCTCTTCAACTGGCGCAGTTTCCTCAACGGGAGCTTCTTCCACGGAAGCAGCTTCCTCGGCGGGAGCCTCTTCCACAGGAGCGGCTTCCTCAACGGGAGCCTCATCCACAGGTGCAGCTTCCTCAACAGAAGCTTCGTCGACAGGCTCTTCCTCCTCTGCAGGAGCTTCCTCCTCTGCAGGAACCGGCACAAGCAGCGCGCGGATGGAGAGGGAGATACGCTTGCGCTCGGAGTCGATCTCGATGATCTTCGCTTCGACTTCCTGACCTTCGCTCAAGGCGTCGGAAACCTTCTCGACGCGATGATCCGAGACCTGCGAAATATGGATCAGACCGTCAACCCCGGGCAGAATCTCTGCGAACGCGCCGAAATCGACAATCTTCACGATCTTGACCTGCGCAACGTCGCCGACGGAATACTTCTCGCAGAACTGGTTCCACGGATTCATCTCCGGCGTCTTGTAGCCGAGAGAAATCTTCTTCTTCTCGGGATCGGCCTTTATGACGAAGACCTCGATGGTATCGCCGACCTTTACGACCTCGTCGGGAGTCTTAATGCGTCCCCAAGACAGCTCGGAGATATGGACCATGCCGTCCACGCCGCCGATGTCGACAAAGGCGCCGTAGCTGGTGAGGGACTTAACGGTGCCGGTGTACTTCTTGCCGACCTCGATCTCGCTCCAAACCTTCTCAATCGCAGCTCTGCGAGCCTCGCCGCTCAGGGCGCGGATAGAGCCGACGACTCTGCGGCGGGCGCGGTTGAATTCGGTGATCTTCATTTTCAGGGTCTTGCCCTTGAGCTCGCTCAGGTCGCCGCCCTTGGCGACGCCGGTCTGAGAAGCCGGAATGAACACGCGGACGCCCTTGACGTTGGCGACCAGACCGCCCTTGTTCTCTTCGGTAATGACGCCTTCAACGGGAGTCTTTTCCTCGCAGGCCTTTTCGACCTCGTCCCACACCTTCATGCCCTCGAGCTTTTTGCGGCTGAGCTGAACGGTGCCCTCCTGATCGTTGACGCGAACGACGAACACTTCGATCTCGTCGCCGACCTTCAGGACTTCCTCGGGTTTTACGTTGGGGTCTGCGCTGACTTCGTCATACGGGATGTAGCCGGCATGCTTCGTGCCCAGATCGACCTGGACTTCGGTGGAACCGATCGCGGTAACGGTGCCAAAAACCTTATCTCCTGTATTTAAAGTCTTGATGGAGTTTTCGAGCAAAGCCTCAAAGCTCTCCTCTGCGACTGCATCAACATTAGAAATTTCGCTCATAGTCTTATTGACCTCCTTTATAATCCACGCAGGCGTCGACGCGCCTGCAGTGATGCCGATGGTAGCGCAATTCTGATATACGGCAGGATCGAGCTCGTCCGCGCAGTCGATCAGGTCGACCCTCGCGCAGTGCTCTGCGCAGATATGCGCCAGACGACCGGTATTGGAGCTGTTGCGGTCTCCGACGACGATCATGGCGTCGCAATTCGCCGCCAGTTCCGCGGCTTCTGCCTGCCTGTTTTCAGTTGCTCTGCATATTGTATCAAAGATTTCTCGATTTGTACACACTTTTTTTACGATTTTCTTGCAAGATTCCCATAAAAATTGCGTACTTGTCGTCTGAGAAACCATTGTGACGGGCAAATCCTTATTATTTTCCGAAGAATTCAGCCAGTTTTCGAGCTCCTCTGCGCTGGAAAAGACCAAAGGATGCCTGCACCAGCCGGCGATCGCTATGATCTCGGGATGGGTCGGCGTGCCGATGATGATCGGCTGTCTGCCATCCTCCTCCGCCTTGGCGACAAGAGAATGGATGCGCTTGACGGACGGACAGGTCGCGTCGATGATCTCGACGTTTTTTGCCTCCAACGCTTCATACGTCGCGCGCGGAATGCCGTGAGAACGGATGATGACCGTCGAGCCGTCCGGAATATCGTCAAGGGAGGAAATCTCCTTGACGCCCAGCTCCTCAAAATGGCGTACCAGATGCCGGTTGTGTGCGATCGGGCCGAAGGTCACGGTGGACTTCCCTTCCACGATCGCCTGTTCGACCAGACCGACCGCGCGGCTGACGCCGTAGCAGAAGCCGGCGGTTTTCGCTGCTACAATCTTCACAGCCCTTCACCCAAGCGATAGATTTTCTTCAAAAGCTCCGCAGACAAGTCGTTCAATTCCTGTTCGGTCGCATGCTTGTCCGCCGTTTGCGGCTGATAGGACTCGCCGTAGACGACGTTAATCCTCCGGAAGAGCTTTTTCTTTGCCGTCACATAGACCGGTAAAACCCTTGTCTGCGTCCTTGTTGCGATCAGCACAACGCCGTTGTGCGGCTCAGACTTTTTTCCCTTGCGAACGCGCGTTCCCTCGGGGAAAATCAGCAGTTTGCTGCCGTCGCGGATCGTCTTCATCGCCGTCTTGATCGCGCCGATGTCCGCCCCCTCCCGGTCAACGGGAAAAACGCTGAGCTTTTTCAGCAACCAGCCGAGAATCGGCGTCTTCAAAAGCTCCTTTTTCGCCATGGTACGCGGAATGACCGGCAGGTCGGCGCAGCCGATGACCCAGATCGGGTCGGAGAAGGCGCTGTGGTTGGCGGCAAAGATCACCGGCCCATCGGGAATATTCTCCCGTCCGGTCACGTGAACGGCCGGATGCACCAAACGCAGGAAAAACAAAGCGACAGCGCGTAGAAAGCGATATGTCCTTGCGGAAAACATCTTCATAAAGCAAGCTTCTCCCGTATGATTTTTAGTAAGGCAGCAACGCTTTCCTCCAAAGAAAGCTCGGAGGTGTCGAGCAATACGGCGTCGTCCGCCTGTCTGAGCGGCGCAATCTCGCGGTGCATATCGCGGTAATCGCGCTCGATCATATCCTTAAGAACATCCTCATAGACGTCGTTCCTTCCCTGCGCCTGCAGCTCAAGGAAGCGGCGCTTTGCGCGAACCTCTGCGGAGGCGCTGAGGTAGATTTTTACATCCGCATTCGGCAGAACGACCGTTCCGATATCGCGGCCGTCCATGATGACGCTGTTCGTTTCGGCGACGTTTCTCTGCGTGTCAAGCAGGAACGCGCGGACGGACGGCAGCGCGGAAACCTTTGAAGCCATGGAGGAGACCTCCGGCAGTCGAATCTTCTTCGATACGTCCGCGCCGCCGAGATATGTATGCTGCACGCCGTCCTTCCAGGAAAGCTTCACGCGAAGCCGCGGCAGAAGCGCGTCGATCTTCTCCGCTTCTTCCGGAAGAATGCCGCTTTTGAGAACGGCATAGGCGACCGTGCGATAGATCGCGCCTGTGTCCACATAAACAAAATTCAGTTCTGCCGCGGCGCGGCGCGCCATAGTGCTTTTTCCCGCGCCGGCGGGACCGTCGATCGCAACACTGTAAACCTTGTTCATGCAGCTCACCTCTTCAAAAACTTTCAATATTATACCGTTTATCTGCCGGTTTGTCAAACCGTGAATCTGCGATTGCGTATACTGCGGAATATGCGGTCGCCCACGCGATCTGCAGATTAAAACCGCCGGTGTAGGCGTCGCAGTCAATGATCTCGCCGGCAAAATACAAGCCTTCGACCAGCTTGGATTCCATCGTTTTGGGATGGATCTGTTTGACGTCCACGCCGCCGCGGGTGATGATCGCTTCCTCCACCGGTCTCGTCCCCGAAATTGGGATGATAAACCGTTTTGTCTGCTCCAAAAGCGATCTTCGCAGGCGCTTTGTCAGCGCGTTTGCCTGCATGGACGGATCAATGCCGCACCGCTCCAGCAGGACGGGAATCATCGAACGCGGGTAGAGATCGGCAAGCGCGTTTTCCATGCTGCGATTGGCGTACTTTTCAAGGTCGCGCAGGAATCTCGCGTCGAGCTTCGACTCGTTGAGCGCGGGCTTTAAGTCGAGCGATACGCTGTAGTGCTCTCCCTCTTTCATCTGCGCGGAGGCGGACAGCGCCATCGGGCCGGAGATACCGAAATGCGTGAACAGCAGCTCGCCGAATTCCTGAAAAACGGTCTTTCCCTTTTTGTCCAGCAGCTTCAATTCCGTATTGCGCAGGGACAGCCCCTGCAGCCTCACGCAATCGCTGTCGCTGATAAGCGGAACGAGCGAGCCGGTCGGCGCAATGATGTTGTGCCCGAGCTCTTTCGCCATCCGGTAGCCGTCGCCGGTCGAACCCGTCAAGGGATAGGACGCGCCGCCCGTACAGAGCAGAACCTTTTCGCAGGAAATGACGCCGTTTTGCGTCTTAACGCCGACGATCCTGCCCTCCTGCGCAAGCAGACCGCGGACAGCCTCCTGTCTGCGCTCCAAAAGCGGCGACCTCATTGCGCGCTCCAGCGCGGCGATTACGTCCGCAGAGCGGTCGGATACGGGAAAGACGCGATTGCCGCGTTCCGTTTTCAAAGGACAGCCGTTTTCTTCAAAGAACGCCATCGTCCGCTCGGGCGGAAAGCCGCAGATCGCGCTGTAGAGGAAGCGCGGATTGCGCGGGATATTCTTTAAAACATCTTCCGGCGCGCAGCGGTTTGTCACATTGCAGCGACCCTTGCCGGTGATCGCGAGCTTTTTGCCAAGGCGGTCGTTCTGCTCCAGAAGCAGAACGCGAAGCCCCCGCTTCACCGCCTGCGCAGCGGCGAACATCCCCGCCGCACCGCCGCCGACGATCACAAGATCATTCGTCGATCTTTTCATAGACATGGTATACGTCCCAGATCTCCTCCAATTTGTTGAAGATCCGTGTTGTTTCGAGCTTCTTTTTGGAGGCGGCGGCAACGATCAGCGCGTTGAGGACGCTCATCGGCGCGACAAGGGAATCGACAAGCGAGATCATGTCGCTCTTTGCCGTCAGCAGATAGTCTGCGAATTGCGCAAGCGGAGAAGAGGCGCAGTCCGTCAGCGCAATCGTCTTTGCGCCGGAGGTATGGGCATACTCTGCCGCCTGAATCGCCGCCGAGGAATAGCGCGGGAAGCTGATGCAGATCAGCGCGTCCTGCGGCGAAATGCGCACGATCTGCTCGAAGACCTCGCTGTCAGAGGCGGAGGTGATCAGCCGGACGTCGCGGAACATGTACTTGAAATAGTAGCACAAAAAGGACGAAAGGGCGGAAGAGGAACGCACGCCGACAATATAGATCGTCTGCGCGTTCAGAAGGGCGTCGACCGCGCCGTTGAAGGCATCCGGCGCGATCTGTTCGTTTGTGGCGCGGATCAAATCCATATCCGTCTGCAAAACCGTGGATAGCACATGCTTCTCCGGCATGCGCTTTTCGCCGACCTCGATCCGCTGCACGGAGGTCAGTCGGGTCAATACCATTTCCTGCATGGCCTTCTGCATTTCGGGGTAGCCGTCGTAACCGAGCTCCGCCGCAAAACGCACTACGGTGGATTCGGATACCTGAACGGTCTTGCCCAGCACGCCTGCCGTCAGAAACGCCGCTTTATCATAGCTCTCGAGAATATATTCTGCAATTTTACGCTGTCCTTTAGAGAACGAATTCATTTTGTTATGTATGCAGGTCAGAATGTCCGCTGTCATTTCTTACCCTCCAATGCTTTGTATTCTTCCTTCGTCAGATACCGCCATTTTCCGACCGGCAGATCGCCGAGCGAAAGACTGCCCTCGCGCACGCGGCAAAGCCGCAGGACGCTGAGTCCTGCCGCTTCACACATGCGGCGAATCTGGCGGTTTCTGCCCTCGTGAATCGTGATTTCGTAAGTTGCTTTCTTTTCGCTTTGCCGCAGAAGGACGACCTTCGGCGGCGCAATTTTTCTTCCGTCCAGCACAATCGGACGCGCGAGGCGCTCCTGCGCGGTATCCAAGGCGCCGGCTACGGTAACCTCATATACCTTTTCAACGGCGTGGCTCGGGTGCATGAGGCGATTGGCAAGGTCGCCGTCGTTGGTAAAGAGAAGCAGACCCTCCGAGGCACAGTCCAGTCTGCCGACCGGATAGACGCGGCAGCCGCAGTTTACCAGGGAAGCGGCGGTTCTTCGCCCAAGCTCGTCAGAAAGCGTCGTAACATAGCCGCGCGGTTTGTAGAGCATGATGCAGACCGTCTCCGCTTTCTTCGGCAGCGGGCTTCCGTCCACGCGGATATCGTCCGTTTCGGGATCGGCGCTCTGACCGAGGACGGCAGGAAGGCCGTTCACCGTGATTCTGCCCTCCCGCAAAAGTTTTTCAGCCGCGCGACGGGAGGCGATTCCATACGTGGAAAGGATTTTCTGTAACCGTTCTGTCATCCTGCTCCCGTCCTTTCCAAAGAAGCGTTACCGTTCCGATTTCTCTGTCACCGATCGTTACGGTTCCGTAACCTGCAGGCGTTCCGGCAGCGCCGGGCGCAAAGCAGAACTTCGGATACTGCACCGTAACGCGGACATTCTCGTTTTCGTAAGCAGGATAGGAAACGTCCTCCCCTGCGGTCAAATAAGCGCGGTTTCCGTCCATGCAGTCCACCCAGCCGACGTCCTCACCTGCCGAGATCAGCGTGCGCTCCGGATACTGCGCGAAACCGTAGTCGTAGAGGGCTTTGTGATCCTGCCAGTCGTTGCCGTCCGATATCGTGACGGCAATCAGCCGCCTGCCGTTCCGTTCCGCTGCGCTGACGAGGATTCTGCCCGCCGCCTTGGTATAGCCGGTTTTCACGCCGATCGCGCCGTCGACAGACCACAGCAGTTTGTTGTGATTTGTCAGACTGCGATCTCCGATCCGGACGGACTTCGTGGAAACGATATCTTCAAAATCTGAATTTTTCAGCGCGTACTGCGTCAGTCTTGCCAGATCTGCGGCGGTGGAATAATGCGCCTCGCCGTCCAGCCCGTTCGGGTTTTCAAAATGCGTCCGGTGCAGACCGAGCTGCTGCGCCTTCAGATTCATCAAATCGACAAATTCCGCAACGCTGTCGCTGCACGCAAGGGCAAGCGCGACTGCAGCGTCGTTGCCGGACTGGAGCATCATGCCGTAGAGCAGGTCGCGGATCGTCAGCCGCTCGCCCGCCTGCAGATAGATCGAAGAGCCTTCGATATTCGTCGCCTGCGGCGGAATCTCATAAACCTCGTCGAGCTGACAGTGCTCCAAAACGACGATTGCCGTCATGATCTTCGTTGTGCTTGCGATCAGGCTTTTACAGTCGCTGTTTTTTGCGTAGAGGATTCTGCCGGTGTCGGCGTCCATCAGAATCGCGCTCTTTGCGCTGTCAGACGGCGCGGCATAGCAAACCGACAGGAAAAGGACGGCAGCAGCAAAGGCGGCCGCCGTCCTGAAAAGCCATTTCATTTCTCATCACCCCTGCTATTTTTTGCCGGAGTCATGAGAATACGCCTGTTAAATATCGGAAATGTCGGACTTTTTCTTTCCGATCATGTCTGACAGCTTATCGACAAAGCCGGGAAGCTGCTCGATCACGCGCTCTGCAGCGGAGCTCGCAGGCTCGTCCACCGGCAGCACACGCACTCGATCATTCTGAATGACGATGATCGCGACCGGCGTGATCTTCACGCCGCAGCCTGCGCCGCCGCTGAACGTGCCGTTCGTATCGGCGATCTTCGCGGCAAGATCGGCGCCGCCGGAGGCGAGACCGAATGAAATCTTGGAGATCGGTATCAGCGTCACGCCCTCGGCGGCGGCAATCGGCGCGCCGACGACGGTGTTCGCGTCCACCATTTCTCTGACCTTTGACATGGATGCGCCGAGGACATCCGCTACGTTCTTACTCATGTTCTGCTACCTCCTCAACGATTTCGGTTGGTTCATCCATCGGCAAGTCTTTCTTGCCGAACTGCATTTTTTCAATTTCCGGCAGCTCGTCCAGCGAGGACAGTCCGAAGGTGCGCAGGAAATCCGGCGTCGTGCGGTAGAGGATCGGTCTTCCGGGTACATTCAGTCTGCCGCATTCCTCAATCAGCCGCTTATTCAGCAGCGCGCTGACCGAATACGAGCTGTCAACGCCGCGAATCTGCTCGATATAAGCTTTCGTTGCCGGCTGGTAATAGGCGACAATCGTCAGCGTTTCCAATTGCGAAGCCGAGAGCTTCGGCGGCTTTCTCGTCTCCAGCGCCTTCGTGATATACGAGGACATTTCCACGGAGGAACACATCTGATATGCCTTTTCCAGTTTGATTACGCGAAGTCCGCGCCGGTCGTAAGAAAGCCGATCCATCAGCGATTTCGCCGCAGCGTCGACCTCGTCCGGGTCGCACTCGGCCGCCAACGCGATCCGATTCGTCTCGACCGGTTCACCCGCGGCAAAGAGGATCGCCTCGATCACGCGCTCTAATTCAGTTCGTTCCATCCAGTGACTCCATTTCTCCCTCCGGCATTTTTAAGAAGCGGACATTGACATCGTCGCCGCCGTCCTCCAGCTCAATGGAGCGGATACGGCAAAGCTCCAAAACGGCAAGGAAGGTCGCCACGATCTCGCTGCGGGAGCGGCTTCCCTTGAACAGACTGCGGAATTTGGATACGCCGCGCATCAGAAGACGCTTGAGCACCTGCGCCGCCTTCTTTGTGACGGGATACGGCTCTGCGCCGACGATGCCGCGGAAGTTCGACACGGGCGGCGGAAGCGCACGTTCACTGCGCTCGGCGATCATGGAAAAGGCGCGCAGCAGGTCTTCCGGCTCATGCTGATAGCGATAGGTTTTGTCCGCCTGATACGGCTCCGGCTGCTTGATAAAGGAATTACAGCCGATCTCGTTGCGCGGTTCCAGATAGCTTATCGCCGTGCGAATCTGCTCCAAGGCGTCGGCGCGCTGCCGCTCTTCCAGAGAACGGATCAGAAGCTCCATCTCCGAGAGAGCTTCCTCGCGTTCGGCGGCGGACAAAAGCATTTTCGTTTTAATCAACATCAGATGGGACGCCATGGCGATAAACTCGCTGGCAATCTCCATGTCCAGCCGCTTCATCTCATCCAGATACGCAAGATACTGCTCCAGAATCGACGTAATGCTGACGTCCTGAATCTCTATTTTGTTTTTGCTGAGCAGAAGCAAAATCACGTCCAGCGGGCCGTCAAAGTCCTCCGGCAGCGCGTCCTGTTTCCGCATGACTCCGGTCAGATGATATCTCGGTTCGTCCATGCGTATCCTCTTACAGTTTAATCCAAGTTATTATAGCATTTTCTTGCCTTTCTTGCAAGAATAAAATGAGCGTGTTTCCTGCAAACACGCTCATTTTTTCTCTATTTTTCCACCGCGCGGAAGATCGCGCTGACGAGCTCGGCTCTGCCGGTCCCCTTTTCCGCGGAAAATGGGATCAGTGCGGTATCGGGCGAGAGCTTCAGGCCGGCGCGGATGCGCGCCATGTTCGGCGCAACCTCGCTCTTTTTTAGCTTGTCGAGCTTGTTGGCGACGACCACAAACGGACGGTCGGCGCTCTGAAACAGTTCCGCCATAACCACGTCCAGCTTTGTCGGCGCATGGCGCGCGTCGACGATCATCACGCCGAGCGTGACTCGATCCGCCTGCGCGAAATACGCCTCCATCAGCCTGCCCCAGCGTTCCTTTTCGCTCTCGGCGACCTGCGCGTAGCCGTAGCCCGGCAGATCGACAAAATAAGCCTTGTCGTCTACCTTGAAATAATTGATGTGGACGGTCTTTCCGGGCTTCTGGCCGACGCGGGCGAAGTTTCTCCGCTGCAGGACGCAGTTGAGGACGGAGGACTTGCCGACGTTGGATTTTCCGGAGAAGGCGATCTGCGGCAGCGCGTCGTTCAAAAAGGCGTTCGGCTGCGCCGCAGATTTGATAAACTCGACCTTTTGCAGATTCATTGCCGGATCCTCGTCTTCGGCTTCGGCTGTTCGTGCGGCACGCTGACCGGAGGAACGGCCTTCTGCTGCAGCCTGCATTCTCTGTCCTCCTCTGCGGGCAGGATAAGCGCGGCGTCGATCACGGCGTCGGCATAATCCACAAGGATGAAGTTCAGCGACTTTCTGACCGTCTGGTCGATCTCATCCAAGTCCTTCTCATTTGCGCGCGGAAGGATGACCGTCTTCACGCCGTGGCGCAGCGCGGCCATGGTTTTCTCCTTCAGACCGCCGATCGGCAGCACGCGACCGCGGATCGAAATTTCGCCGGTCATGGCGATATCGCGACGTACCGGCGCGCCGGTCAGCGCGGAAACCATCGCCGTGCAGACGGTAATGCCGGCGGACGGGCCGTCCTTCGGAACCGCGCCCTCGGGGAAATGCACATGAATATCCTTTGTTTTGTAGAAATCCTGCGGGATATGCAGGCTTTCTGCGCGGGAGCGGATAAAGCTCATCGCCGCCTGGACGGACTCCTTCATCACGTCGCCGAGATTGCCGGTCAGATTGAGCTTGCCGGAGCCTTCGGTGACGTTGCATTCGACCTCGAGCGTTTCGCCGCCGACCGCCGTCCACGCAAGTCCCGTGACCAGACCGACCGTGTCGGCAGGCGCGAGCTTATCGGGGAGAATCCTGCGCACGCCGAGATAATTCTGCAGCTCCGAGCCATTGACGCGGATGCGTCTAAGCTCCGGATCGGAAACGAAGCGCATCGCGCATTTTCTGCAAAGCGCTGCAAGCTCGCGTTCGAGATTCCGAACGCCGGATTCTCTCGTGTAGCACTGAATCATCTCGCGGATCGCGTCGTCTGTCACGGTGACCTGCGACTTTTTGAGTCCGTGCTTCTTGAGCTGCTTCGGCAGCAGGTGCCGCTTTGCGATCATCAGCTTTTCCTCATCTGTATAGGAATTGAGCTCGATGACCTCCATGCGGTCGAGGAGCGGACGCGGAATCGTATCCGCTGTATTCGCCGTCGTAATGAACATGCAGTCGCTCAGATCGAACGGGATTTCGAGATAGTTGTCGCGGAAGGCGCTGTTCTGCTCCGCATCCAGCACCTCAAGCAGCGCCGCAGACGGATCGCCTCGGTAGTCGCTGCCGAGCTTGTCGATCTCGTCGAGCAGCAAAAGCGGATTGGAAGAGCCCGCCTGCTGCAGCGCGGTCAGAATTCTGCCAGGCATCGCGCCGATGTAGGTTTTTCTGTGCCCGCGAATTTCCGCCTCGTCGTGAATGCCGCCGAGGGAAATGCGCGCAAGCTTTCGATTCAGCGCGCGGGCGACGCTCATGGCAACGGAGGTCTTGCCGACGCCCGGAGGGCCTACCAGACAGATGATCTGCCCCGGAAGATCCGGCGCAAGCTGCTTGACCGCAAGAATCTCAAGAATGCGCTCCTTGACCTTCTGCAGACCGAAATGATCCTCGTCCAGAATCTTTCTCGCAGCGCTGACGTCGAGGCGTTCCTTCGTCTTCTTATTCCACGGCAGCTCCAGCGCAACGTCCAGATAGTTCCGGATGACGGACGCCTCGGAGGAGCCGTAGGGCTGCTTCGCAAGCCGCTGGACTTCCTTTTCGAGCTTTTCCTCGGCTTCCTTCGGAAGCTCCGCCTTTGCGATCTTCTCTCTGTATTCCTCCAATTCGGCCTCGTCGTCGTTTTCGCCGAGCTCCGAACGGATGACCTTCATCTGCTCGCGCAGGAAATAGTCGCGCTGTCCCTTGTCAATGCTCTGCTGTGTCTCGTCCTGCAGATGATTCTCCATCTCAAGTACGTCAAGCTCCCGCGAAAGAAGCTTAATCGTCGTTTCCAGACGGTGGACGGGATGCAGCTGCTTGAGCACGGTCATTTTGTCGGCGTAGCCGAAGGTCGCCGCCTGCGCAATCAGGTCGGCGATCAGGCCGGGCTCCTGCGTTGCCAGTATCCGCAGCATATACTCCTGCACCGGCCGCTGCGACAGCTCGGTGAACTCTTCAAAAAGTTGGATCGCCTGCCGTTTCAGCGCTTCGATCTTCGTCGTTCCGGCGACGTAATCCAGATCGGGGACGGATTCGGTGCGGGCAAGCAGATACGGGGTTTTCTGGACTGCCTCTGTGATTCTGGCGCGGTATTCGCCGAACACCAGCACGCGCACGGAATCGCCGGGCATTTTCAGCACCTGCCGCACATGGGCGACCGTGCCGATCGAATACAAATCCATAAAGCCCGGATCGTCCTGCAGAATATCCTTCTGCGTAATTAACAGAATCCGCTGATCGCCTGCCATCGCCTTATCCAGCGCGCGGACGGACTTCTCCCTGCCGACGTCGAAATGCGTCGTCGTCTGGGGAAACGCCGTCAAACCGCGCAGGGCAAGCACCGGCATGCGCTCGGAAATAATAATCTCGTTCATATAGTCTCCTTTCGCGGGGTGCAGAAACAAGAAAAGGGGGCAAATATCAATTGCTCCCCCTTACCTGTTATCCGGCGTGTTTGGCTTTGGTGCGGGTGACCTTCGGCGCTGCGCCGTTCAAAACACAGTCGCGCGTGATCAGCACCTTTGTGATGGAGGGATCGGACGGAATCTCGTACATGATTTTCGTCATGACGTCCTCCAGCACGGCGCGAAGTCCGCGCGCGCCAATCTTCCGGTCGATCGCCTTCTGTGCAATCGCGTCCAGCGCTTCCGGCTCGAAGTCGAGCGTCACGTGATCGAGCTCCAGAAGTCTCCGATACTGACGGCAGAGCGCGTTTTTCGGCTCCGTCAGAATGCGGATCAGGTCTTCCTTGTTCAGACTGCTCAGACTGGTGACGACCGGCATTCTGCCGACCAGCTCCGGAATGATGCCGAATTTCAGAAGATCGTGCGGCTGGACCTGCGCAAACAGCTTGCCGACATCCCGCTCTGCGCGGTTTTTCAGCTCGGCGCCGAAGCCGAGGCTGGAACGGTCGACGCGCTTTTCGATGATCTTATCCAAGCCGTCGAATGCCCCGCCGCAGATAAAGAGGATGTTGGTCGTATCGATCTGAATGAACTCCTGCTGCGGATGCTTTCTGCCGCCCTGCGGCGGAACGTTCGCAACCGTCCCCTCCAGAATCTTCAGCAGCGCCTGCTGCACGCCTTCGCCCGAAACGTCACGGGTAATTGAGGTATTTTCGCTCTTGCGGGCGATTTTGTCCATTTCGTCGATGTAGATAATGCCGCGCTCGGCAAGCTCCACGTCGAAATCAGCCGCCTGCAGCAGCCGAAGCAGAATGTTCTCCACGTCCTCGCCGACATAGCCGGCCTCGGTCAGCGTGGTAGCGTCAGCAATGGCAAACGGAACATTCAGGATTTTTGCGAGCGTCTGCGCAAAGAGCGTCTTGCCGCAGCCGGTCGGGCCGATCAGCAGGATATTGCTCTTCTGCAGCTCCACGTCGGAGATATTGCCGAAGTAGATACGCTTATAGTGATTGTACACCGCGACGGAAAGCGCGATTTTCGCCTCTTCCTGTCCGATGATGTAACCATCCATGTATTCCTTGATCTCCTTCGGCGTAGGAAGGCGATCCGGCGCCTGCAGCGCTTGACGGTCTTCGGTCTCATACATATTCTCCGCCAGAAGGTTGGCGCAGAGGTCAACGCATTCGTTGCAGATGTATACGTTTGGACCGGACAGGATACGCTCGACCTGTCCCTGCGTTTTTCCGCAGAAGGAACAGCGGATCAGTTTTTCAGCCAAAACAATCTCCCCTTAATTATCTCTGATAGATCACCTGATCGACCAGACCGTATTCCTTTGCCTCCTCGGCGGAGAGGAAGTGATCGCGCTCGCAGTCGGCGGCGACCTGTTCATACGGCTTGCCCGTATTTTCAGCAAGGATTTCATTCAAGCGCTTCTTGATCTGAGCAATGCGCTGCGCGTGAATCTGGATATCGGTGACCTGACCCTGCGCGCCGCCGGAGGGCTGGTGGATCATGATCTCGGCATTCGGAAGCGCATAGCGCTTGCCCTTCGTGCCGGAGGACAGCAGAAACGCGCCCATGGACGCCGCCATACCCACGCAGATCGTCGAAACGTCGCACTTGATATACTTCATCGTGTCGTAGATCGCCATGCCGGCGGTCACACTGCCGCCGGGGCTGTTGATGTAGAACTGGATATCCTTGTCGGGGTCCTGCGCCTCCAGATACAGAAGCTGCGCGACGACGAGGCTCGCCGTGGTATCGTTGACCTCCTCCGACAGGAAGATGATGCGGTCGTTCAGCAGGCGGGAGAAAATGTCATACGAACGCTCGCCGCGGCTGGTTTGTTCAACAACATAAGGTACTAAGCTCATAGCAATGCTCCTTTCTCGAAACATTCTAACCGTTCCGAAAGAGGATTATTCCTCTTCCTTCTTCTCCTCGGCCTTGGGCGCGACGGCGACCGCGCTGTCCGCGATCAGCTTCGCAGCCTTGCGAACCTGCAGGTCTCCCTCCATGCCCTTGCGGTCAAGGATTTCCTTGATCTTTTCCACGTCCATCTTATAGGACTCCGCCAGTTTCGTATACTCTTCTTCACATTCCTCGTCGGTGACCTCGAGCTTTTCCGCGTCGACGACGGCGTCGAGCAGGACGTTGGTCTTCACTGCGTTCAGCGCGCCCGAACGGAGACTGTTCTTGATGTTTTCCATCGTGCCGCCCATCATCTGCGCGTAGGCTTCCAGAGAAGCGCCCTGCGAACGAAGCTCATAGTCCATGCGCTCCATTTCGCGTTCAAGCTCTTCTTCGACCATGCTGTCGGGGATCTCGACGGTCATGTTGGCGACTGCCTTCTCGATCGCGGCGTTCTCAAACGCGCGGTCGATCCCCGCCTGCTTTTCGGTGCGGATGCGGTTTTCGATGTCGGCGCGAAGCTCCGCCATGGTGTCGAATTCGGAAACGTCCTTCACAAACTCGTCGTCCTTCTCGGGAACGGCGGTCTCCTTGACCTCATGGAGCTTTACCTTAAAGACGACAGGCGCGCCCTTGAGCTCCTCGGCGTGGTAGTTTTCCGGGAAGGTCACATTGATGTCCTTCTCCTCGCCCGCGCTCATGCCGACGACCTGCTCCTCAAAGCCGGGGATGAAGCTGCCGGAGCCGAGCTTCAGCTCGTAGCTTTCGCCCTTGCCGCCCTCGAACGCGACGCCGTCCTTGAAGCCCTCAAAGTCGATCACGGCGGTATCGCCGTCCTGCGCCGGACGGTCGACTGTGGTGATACGGGCGACGTTCTGCGCCATACGGTCGATCTCCGCGTCGATCTCGGATTCGGCGACCTCCGCGTCAGCCTTCTCGACCTCAAGTCCCTTGTACTGGCCGAGGGTGACCTCAGGGTACAGATCAGTCTCGATGGTCAGCGTGACGGAATCGTCGTCGTTGATGACCAGGGCGGAAACGCTCGGACGGCCGACGGGCTTGATTTCCTGCGTGAGCACGCATTCCTTATAGATTTCAGAGAACAGCTCCTCGATCGCGTCCTCAAAGAAGACGTGCTTGCCGTAAGCGGCCTCGATGACCATGCGCGGCGCCTTGCCCTTGCGGAAGCCGGGGATGGAGATGTCCTTACGGATTTTCAGATAGACCTTGTTGATCGCCGGCTCCAGCTCCGTGCGGCTGACGAGCGCGGTCACCTTTGCGTGGACGGCTTCTTTTTCTACGTTTTTAACGTTCATGGTTGGTATCCTCCTGTGTGTTGCGCCAAGCTGCGCACTATTACATATAGCCGAAATATTTTAACAGATAATTGCGCATATTTCAACTGTTTTTTACTATTTCAGCCGAACCGGTCTGAATTTGAGGAAATCTGCAGCGCAAAGACGGAAGTTGACCCCGTCATAACTTCCCTCGATCGCGAGCTTGTGGCTGTCGCCGTGCAGATGTCCGTAGCAGCATTCCTTCACCCCGTATTTTTTGAGCAGCGCGAGAATTTCAGGGCATTCATAGCCGCGGTAGCGCGGCGGATAATGCAGGAAACAGAAGATTTCCTCACGTTCCGCTGCCTGCAGGGACGTTTCCAGACGGATCAGCTCCCGCTTGAACACCTTGTCGTTATGACTTCCTGCTTCTGCTTCCTCCTCAAAGAACCAGCCACGCGTTCCGCAGATTGCAATATCTTCGTAGACATAGGCGTTGTTGTTCAAAATGTACATGTCGGAAAAACCGTGTTCCGTGCAGAATTTATAAAATTTCGTCGCGGTTGTCCACCAGAAGTCGTGATTTCCCTTGAGGATGATCTTTCTGCCGGGAATGGAGTTGATAAAGGAAAAATCCTCCGCCGCGCCTTCCATATCGAGCGCCCACGAAAGATCGCCGAGCAGAACCGTCGTATCCTCCGGCTGAATGACGGACAGCCCTTCGCGCAGCTTGTCGACATAATTGTTCCACGCGCCGCCGAATACGTCCATCGGCTTATCCGAGCCGAAGGACAAATGCAGATCGCCGATCGCATAAAGCGCCATCCGTCTTCCCCCCTTTCAGAACAAACGGCATAAATTGTCATAAAAAATGCAATTCAGCAGAGTTTCGGAATATCCGCAGTTCTGCAGATATTCATAAAATTTTGAGTAATCAGATAAATCGTGAAAGCCCTGTGGCAGCAGATCACATCCGTCCATATCGCCGCCGAGGGCGACGTGCGTTTCCCCGCAGAGCGTCATCATGCGCTCTAAATGCGCCCGCATCGTGCCGAAATCAGCGTTATCTCCCAAAAACGGCTGATAGAGATTCAAACCCACCGTGCCGCCGGTGTCCGCGATTGCGCGGAGCTGATCGTCCGTCAGATTGCGGGTATGATTGCAGAGCGCGCGGCAATTGGAGTGGCTTGCGAGGATCGGCTTCCTTGTAACATCGACAACGTCCCAAAAAGAGGACTCTGAGATATGGCTGACGTCGATCAAAATGTTGTTTTCCTGCGCCGCCTTGACAAAAGCCCTGCCACGATCCGTCAAGCTCCTGTTACCGCTGTGACAGCCTGCCAGCGCGTTGTCCGAGTTCCACGTCAGCGTGGACATGCAGAAGCCGTCCGCGCGAAGCTGCGGCAGGCGTTCCGGATCGCAGCCGATGACCTCCGGTCCTTCAATGGAAAGCAGCGCAGCAACCTTCCCCTGCGCATTCTCTTTCGTGATATCAGCGGCGGTTGCGGCGAAGGCGACGCACTCGCTGTTCTTCTCCACTTCCTCGCGCAGAAGCCGCAGCGGAACCGTCAGATACTCCTCCTGCGTGCCGGGCAATCGATCCGGCATGCCGGCGTAGCTGCAAAAAGCAAACACCTGCGCATAAGCGTGAAACGCACGCGCTTTCACGAGATCGACATGGCAGGTGTTTTGCAGCAGGGGCTGATTTTCAGTCCACAGCATGTACGCAGTATCGCAGTGTCCGTCGAATAAACGAAGCTTACTCAAAGGCGTCCTCCCAATGCTTGATTTCCGGACGCTTGGTATCCATGCCGTCCGGCGCATAGATCTCGATCACGTCAAATCGCGGCTGTTTCGAGGCTTCCTCGTTCTGCGACAGATAGATCGCGGCGGTCTGCTTTAAGCGTTCCTGCTTTCTGCGGTCGACGAATTCCATTGCCTGCCCGAAGTCCGCATTCTTGCGGAGCTTCACTTCCACAAACACAAGAAACCGCCGGTTCTCCGCGATCAGGTCAATCTCGCCGAAGCGGGAGCGGTAATTCGCCGCCGTGATCATATAACGTTTCTTTCGCAGGTAGTCTGCCGCGAGGCTTTCGCCCCAGCGACCCAAATAATCACGCGCCATAGAGCTTCTTGAGGAAGGTCATGCGGTGGATCGGGCAAGGTCCGTATTCGCGCAGCGCGGCGTAATGCGCCTGCGTGCCGTAGCCCTTATGTACCGCAAAGCCGTACTGCGGATAGCGCGCATCCTGCTCTTCCATGAAGCGGTCACGCGTGACCTTCGCAAGGATCGACGCCGCGGCGATGTTCGCGCTCAAGCTGTCGCCCTTGATGATCGTCTCTACGGGAATATCCCCGAAATCCGGCTCGCGGTTGCCGTCCACCAGCGCAAGGGCAGGCTTTACGGAAAGCTGCTCCACCGCCTGCCGCATGGCGAGGAAGGTCGCCTGCAGGATATTAATCTCGTCAATCGTCTTTTCATCGACCATGGCGATGCCAAAGGCAATCGCCCGATCCGTAATCACGTCATACAGCGCGCGGCGGCGTTTGTCGGAAAGCTTTTTGGAGTCGTTCAGTCCCTCGATCTCCAAGTCGCGCGGCAGAATAACGGCGGCGGCGCAGACCGGTCCTGCCAAGGGGCCTCTGCCCGCCTCGTCGACGCCGCAGATCAGGTCAAAGCCCTTTGCAAAGGCGGCGTGCTCATACTTCCAAAGCTCACTCATGTTTCAGGCTCCTCTAACGTAAATCGTCCGATTTTGCAGCTCCGGTATTCCTCCAAAAGCACTCTTGCCATGCGCTCCGTGTCGATTTCCCCGCGCGCAAGAAGAAAACCGCGTCTTCTGCCGGCTTCCACCAGCAGCTCGTAGCCCTTCGCGTCCTCCGGCAGGTCGATATTATAGCGTTCGCGCAGCGCGTCCGGATAGCGTTTCCAAAGCAGGGCGATCAGATTGCAGGCAAGCGCCTCCATATCGAGGATGTCGTCCTTGACCGCGCCGGTGTAGGCAAGCCGTCTGCCGACCTCTTCGTCGTCGAATTTCGGCCAGAGAATGCCGGGCGTATCCAGAAGCAGCAGGCCGTTATCCACCGTGATCCACTGCGTTCCCCGGGTTACGCCGGGGCGGTTTTCCGCCTTTGCGCCCTTGCGGCCGGAAATCTGATTGATAAAGGTCGATTTGCCGACGTTCGGAATGCCGACGATCATCAGCTTGAGCGGCTTATTGACAAAGCCGCGCTCCTGATATCGCCGCAGCTTTTCGGAAAGCAGCTCGCGTACCGCCGGGATAAAGCGGTCGATCCCCTTGCGGCTCTTGCAGTCCGTTTTCAGAACGCAATCGCCCTTGCTCTTAAAATACTCGCTCCACCGCGCAGTCGCGGCAGGATCGGCAAGGTCGATCCGATTCAGGATCACCATGCGCGGCTTTTTGCCGCAGATCGCGTCGATATCCGGATTGCGGCTCGCCATCGGGATGCGCGCGTCTAAAAGCTCGCAGACGGCGTCCACCAGCTTGAGATCCTCCTCCATCCGGCGGCGCGTTTTTGTCATGTGTCCCGGATACCATTGGATATTCATTTTATCGTCCATTATGACACCGATCCGATCCGTCCGAAATTACGAGAACCGGTTCCGTCTTCTCCCGGCAGGACGATCATCAGCACCTTGCCGAGCACCTGATTCAGCTTGATCTGTCCGATCTCCGCATAGCGGCTGTCGGCGGAGTTGTTGCGGTTATCGCCCATCACGAAAACGCAGTCCTTGTCAACCGTGACAACCATCGGCACGGTATATCTGGCTTCCATCAAATCCTTGATATACGGCTCGTTCAGCAGGACGTCGTCCACCCAGACGCGAATCTCTCCCTTTGCGTCATAGTCGATCCGAACCGTCTGACCCTCCGTGGCGATCACGCGCTTGACGATCGGCTCGCCGGCGCGGAACTCCAGCTTTCGCGCAACGATGATGTCGCCGTATTTCAGATCGCCCATGATGACGTTGCTCTGCAGGGCGAGATAGTCGCCGTTCTGCAGCGTCGGCAGCATCGAGTCTCCGTTCACACCGACCAGTCGGACAAAGAACACAAAAACCAGCGTAATCGCAGCAAGAATATAAACGAGATCATGCAGCAGCGCGTATATATCGTAAAGAACGCCGCCCTTCTTTTCTTCGGGCTTTTCCTCCGAAGAAGCCTCCGGCAATTCTTCTGAAATGCTTTCCGTTTTCTCTACGAACTTCTCTTCCAAAACTTTCATTCCTTTCCTTGTTCATATTTTTCCTAATACAAGATTATACACGAAACCGGAACGGAAATAAAGAAGAAAATGTAAAAAAATCGCCCGACTGTCTGTCGATCAGTCGGGTGATTTGAAATTACAGCGCTTTCAGTCGCGCTTCGCTCTCTTCGAGCTGCTTCAGAAGAGCTTCCAGCTTTTCCGCCTTCGCGCGTTCGGCGGCGACGACCGCCTCCGGCGCCTTGGCGACAAAGCTCTCATTGCCGAGCTTGGCGCGGATACCGGCAAGCCCCTTTTCGGTCTTTTCCTTCTCCTTGGCAATACGCTCGAGCTCTTTTTCAACGTCCACAAGCTGGCTCATCGGCATATAGAGCGTCGCGTCGTGCGTCACGCAGGACGCCATGGACTCGTGTCCCTCCGGCTCGATGGGGGAAATAATGACCTCATCGGCGTATGCAAGGCGCGTCATGAAGCCCTTGCCCGCCTCGAAGATTTCCGGCTTACGGGTGACGATATAGAGCGTGCACTTTTTCGAGGGAGGAACGTTCATTTCCGCTCTGCGGTTGCGGACGGCGCGGATCGCGTTCATGATGCTCTCCATCGCGCTCTCCTCCGCCTTGAAGCAGAGGTCTTCGCGGTAGCTCGGCCACGAAGCGATAATCAACGCCTCGCCGTCGTGCGGGATCGCCTGCCAAATCTCCTCCGTGATGAAGGGCATGAACGGATGCATCAGACGCAGAATCTGATCGAGTACATACAAAAGAACCTTCTGGGCAACCAGCTTGCTTCCCTCGTCCTCACCGTACAGGCGCGCCTTGGTCAGCTCAATATACCAGTCGCAGTAGCTGTCCCAGATGAAGTCATAGACCTTCTGCACGGCGATGCCGAGCTCGTACTTGTCAAGATTCTCCGTCACATCGGCAATCAGCGTATTGAGCTTGGAGAGAATCCACCTGTCAGCCGTTTCCAGCTCGGAAAGGTTGGGCAGCTCGTTTTTCTCAATGCTGAGATTCATCATGACATAGCGGCTTGCGTTCCAGAGCTTGTTCGCAAAGTTGCGCATCGCCTCGCAGCGCTCCACATAGAAGCGCATATCGTTGCCGGGAGAATTCGCCGTAATCATGTTCATGCGCAGGGCGTCGGAGCCGAAGCGCTCGATCATTTCCAATGGATCAATACCGTTTCCGAGCGACTTTGACATCTTTCTGCCCTTGTCGTCGCGGATCAAACCGTGAATCAGCACGGTGTGGAAGGGCGGCATTTTCGTCTGCTTGCAGCCGGAGAAGATCATGCGCGAGACCCAGAAGAAGATAATGTCATAGCCGGTGACGAGCACGTCGGTCGGATAGAAATACTTATAATCCTCCGACTCCGTATCCGGCCAGCCGAGCGTCTCGAACGGCCACAGCGCGGAAGAGAACCATGTATCGAGCACGTCCTCGTCGCGGGTGACGTTCGTGCTGCCGCACTTTTCGCAGCAGGTCGCGTCCTCCCGGGATACGGTCATGTGCCCGCAGTCCGCGCAGTACCACGCGGGAATCTGATGTCCCCACCAGAGCTGACGGGAAATGCACCAGTCGCGCACGTTCTCCATCCAGTTGGTGTAAATCTTCGTAAAGCGTTCGGGAACGAACTTTGTTTCGCCCTCGTTGACAACGCGCAGGGCTTCCTGCGCCAGCGGCTTCATCTTGACGAACCATTGCGCCGAAATGATCGGCTCAACGTCGCGGTGGCAGCGGTAGCAGGTGCCGACGTTGTGATTATACGGCTCGACCTTGACAAGATAGCCCTGCTCTTCCAGATCGGCGACGATCTGCTTTCTCGCCTCATAGCGATCCAGCCCTTCGTACCTGCCGCCGAATTCGTTGACCTTTCCGTTGTCGTCGAGCACGCGGATGATTTCCAGATTGTGGCGCAGACCGACCTCAAAGTCGTTCGGATCGTGCGCGGGGGTCATTTTGACGCAGCCCGTGCCGAAGTCCATCTCTGCGTAGTCGTCGGCAACGATCGGAATCTCTTTGTTCACAAGCGGCAGGATGACGGTCTTGCTGACGATCGCCTTATAGCGTTCGTCGTTCGGGTTGACGCAGACGCCGGTATCACCGAGCATCGTCTCCGGTCTCGTCGTCGCGACGACGACCTCGCCGCTGCCGTCCGCGAGCGGGTAGCGGATGTGCCAGAGATTGCCGGGCTTGTCGACATATTCGACCTCCGCGTCGGAAAGCGCGGTCACGCAGTGCGGGCACCAGTTGATGATCCGGCTGCCTTTATAGATCAAGCCTTGCTCATAGAGGTTGACAAAGACCTCGCGCACGGCCTTGGAGCAGCGCTCGTCCATGGTAAAGCAGGCGCGGTCCCAGTCGCAGGACGCGCCGAGCTTCTTCTGCTGTTCGACGATCCGATTGCCGTACTGATGCTTCCACGCCCAGACCTTTTCGAGGAACTTTTCTCTGCCGAGATCATAGCGCGAAAGACCTTCCTTGCGAAGCTCCTCTTCCACCTTGATCTGTGTCGCGATGCCGGCGTGGTCGACGCCGGGAACCCACAGAGCCGCGTAGCCTTGCATGCGCTTAAAGCGAATCAGCACGTCCTGCAGCGCGGCGTCCATCGCGTGACCCATGTGAAGCTGTCCTGTGACGTTCGGTGGCGGCATGACGATCGTGAAGGGTTTTTTCTTCGGATCGCGCTCCGTGTGGAAGTAGCCGCCATCGCACCAGAACCGGTACAGCTTGGACTCCACTTCCTGCGGATTATAGGTTTTCGGTAATTCCATTTTATCTTCTCCTTTGCGTGAAAAAACGCCCCGAGCATAAAGCTCAGGGCGATAAAATACCGTGGTACCACCTGAATTCCCGCATAGCGGGCACTCAAACGCTCTGTAACGGGAGCGACCGCACCGATCTACTGCTTTCAACCGGCGCACTCGGGAGCGACCTTCTCCGGCAGCCGACAGGAACTTGCACCAACCGTTCCCTCTCTAAGTCGGATCGCACGGATACTCCTCTCCGTCGACGTGTTTTCAATCTTTTTGCTATGATACCCAAATGACCGGCATTTGTCAAGCATTATTTCGGCGCGTAAGCGTTCATCGCCTCTGCCAGACCGGCAAGCAGCGCTTTTGCCTTCTCCTGATCGAGATCGACCGCGGTCAGGTACAGCTTGACCTTCGGCTCCGTGCCGGAGGGACGGACGATCACGCTGCCTTTGTCGCCGATGGTCAGTGTGACAACGTTCGACTTCGGCAGGGTGACGGGCGTTTCCTCACCGGTCAGCATATCACGCGAAACACGGCTTTGATAGTCGGTGCATACCGTCACTGGAATGCCGCACAACTCCTTCGGCGTATTGGCGCGGAAGTCAGCCATGAATTTCGCCGACAGCTCCATCGCGTTCGGACCCTTCAGTTCGATGCTGATGACCTTCGCTTCATGATAGCCGAGCTCCGCGTAGAGGGCGTCCATCTTCTGCGCCATATTCATGCCCTCACGCTTCAGCTTCGCCGCCAGATCGCAGGTCAGCATGGAGGCGACGACGGCGTCCTTGTCTCTTGCGTAGGTGCCCTTGAGGTAGCCGCAGCTTTCCTCAAAGCCGAAGACGAAGCGGTTTTCCTCGCCCTTATTCTCCAGCGCGAGGATTTCGCCGCCGATGTACTTGAAGCCGGTCAGGACGGACTTCATCTTGACGCCGTATTTCGCCGCGACCTTGTCGGCAAGCGGCGTGGAGACGATGCTCTTGACGGCGACAGGATGCTTCGGCAGCCTGCCCTGCGCGGAGAGCTCGCCGAGAACGTAGTCGAGCAGCAGGCAGCCGAGCTCATTGCCGGAGAGCTTGCGGAAGCCGTCGCCCCACGGCACGGCGATCGCAACGCGGTCGCAGTCGGGGTCGGTGCCGAGAATCAGATCGGGATGGGTATTGCGCGCAATCTTGTAGCACTCGTTCAGCGCGGCGTCCGTCTCCGGATTCGGATATTCACAGGTTTTGAAATCTCCGTCGGGCAGCTCCTGCACCTTGACTACGTCGACGTTCACGCCGATCCTGCCGAGAACCTCACGCACGGGTTTGTTGCCGGTGCCGCAGAGCGGCGTATACAGCAGGTTCAGATTGTCGGACTTTTCAAGCGCAATGCGCTCGTTCAGAACGGTCTGATAGTAGCGTTCCCAAAGCTCGGGCGCGATAAATTCGACCAGACCGGCAGCCATCTGCTCTTCAAAGGTCCTCTCCTGCGGGATGAAATACGGAATCTTCGAAATCTCGTTGAATACCACGGCGGCGGGCTCATCCGTCATCTGACAGCCGTCCTGTCCGTAGCACTTGACGCCGTTATAAGCGCCGGCATTGTGGCTCGCTGTGATCATAATGCCGCAGCCGCAGCCGAGCTGACGAACGGCAAAGGAGAGCATCGGGGTTGGCGCAAGCTCGTGGTAGACGTAGACGTGTACACCGCGCTCTGCCAGCGCACAGGCGCAGATTTCGGCGAATTTACGGGAATTGTGGCGTGAGTCATAGCCGATCGCGCATTTCTGCGGCAAATCGGTGCCGGTGAGCCACGCGGCAAGTCCCTGCGCCGTGCGGCGGACGGTAAAGCGATTGAGACGGTTGGTGCCGACGCCCATAATGCCGCGAATGCCGGCAGTGCCGAACTGCAGCTCCGCGCCGAACGCGCCCTTCATCTCGTCATCATCGTTTGCCATAGCGTCCATCTTTTCGCGGCAGCTTTCGCACAGCGGCGCGTTTTCCAGCCAGTAACGGTAGCGTTCCAAGTAATCCATTTGTTAACCTCCTATTTGAAAAAACAGGTCAATTATGGAGAATTGACCTGTTTAAGAATTACACATCTTCAATGATAGCGGTGTTCTGCTTCGGCGCCTGCGGATTGACAAGGCCGCGGAACTTTGCGCGCGAGTCGCGAATCTCGGAAAGCGCCTCGGCGACAGCCTCTTCCGTGCGGCGCAGAGAGTCGTCTACATAGTCGTTCGTGACCTGCTTGAGCTCCTTGATCTTCTCCTGCGCGGCGCGAACCATCTCATTGGCCTGCGTTTTTGCTTCGTTGTAGACCGCTTCCTGAGATACAAGCTGACGAGCCTGCGCCTTGGCGTCCTTCAGGATGGTCTCGGCTTCACGCTTTGCGCTGGTGATCAGCTCGGCGCGGGATTCAACGATGGTCTTTGCCTGCTTCAGCTCGCCGGGAAGCTGATTGCTGATCTCATCTAGCAGATCCAATACGCGCTCGCGTTCGACGGAGCACTTGTCGCCGCTGAAGGGAACGCTCTTGGCGTCCTGCACCATTTCATATAATGTGCCGATCAGTTCTTCAATGCCATGTTCGTTCATGTTTCATTCTCCTTATTGTCAGAATTATTTCCGGTTCTTTGCTCAAATTGTTCCAGAATCTGCGTCGGCAGAAGCCCCGAGACGTCCGCGCCGTAGTATCCGAGCTCCTTGACCGCGCTGGAGCTCAGATACATGTACTGGTGCTCGGCAGTCAGGAAAAGCGATTCAAGATCGGGATTGAGCTTGCGGTTGATCATTGCCATCTGAAATTCCTTTTCAAAGTCGGAGCCTGCGCGCAGACCCTTGATGATCGTGCAGCAATGATGCGCTTTCGCGTACTCAGCAAGCAGCCCGCCGTAGGAATCAATCTCCACATTCGGAAGGTGCGCGCAGACAAGGCGCAGGAATTCTTCCCGCTCTTCGAGCGAAAACAGCGGCTTCTTTTCGGCGTTGACCATCACGCAGACGATCAAGCGGTCAAACAGTCTTGCCGCCCGCTCGATGATGTTCAGATGGCCGTTCGTTACGGGGTCGAAGCTGCCGGGATAGACGGCAATTTTCATACGGTATCCTCCGCGCGGCGGAACAACGTGATTGTCGTCTTGCCGTAATGATAGTCTTTGGAACGCACCAGACCCGCAAAATCGTCGTCTAACGGCTTTCCGAGCGGACGTTCTGCAATAATTATAGCACCTTCTGCTAAAATGTCAATTTCTGAGATACGTTTTATTGCATTTTCTAAATATTTTTCTGCATAAGGCGGATCGAGAAAGATCAAACGGAAGCGTTTTCTGCAGCGGGACAGATAGGAAAGATAATCCGCGCAGATCACCTCGGCTTTGTTCTCCAGATGGGTGCGGCGAAGATTCTCGCGGACGACGGAAACCGCGTCGGAGCGTTCGTCGACAAAAACTGCGTGCTCGGCTCCCCTGCTCAGCGCCTCGATGCCGAGCTGACCGGAGCCTGCGAACAGGTCGAGAACCTCACCGGCGATTTCATACTGGATGATATTGAACACAGCTTCTTTTACTCTGTCCGCCGTCGGGCGGGTCGCCAGACC
>CAJOMA010000004.1 GCA_905235655.1 uncultured Oscillospiraceae bacterium
ATCATCAATCAGCTTGGCAGTATCCGGAGAATAGTCCTGCTTATCAGCGAGATCTCTTCCTAAGAAAACCTCATGCTGAGCTTCGCCAAAGACCTGGTTCCCTAAGACATCGCTCATGCCAAAGCGTGTCACCATCTGGCGCGCAAGCTTTGTTGCCCGTTCTATATCGTTAGATGCACCCGTTGTAATATCTGAGCAGAAGAGTTTTTCTGCGGCGCGCCCACCTAACAGCGTGGTAATTTGGTCTAACAAAGTTGACCTTGACTCCAAGAAGTGATCCTGCTCAGGCAAGCTCAGCGTATACCCTAAAGCCTGGCCACGCGGAACAATGGTAATTTTGTGCACCGGATCTGCATCCTCAAGCAAATGGCCTACCAAAGCATGCCCAGATTCATGATAGGCAATGGTTGCGCGCTCTTTATCAGAGACCACGCGACTTTTGCGCTCGGGACCTGCAATCACGCGTTCCATGGCCTCCTCTATCTCGTTCATGCTGATCTCTTTTTTATTGCGCCGCGCGGCCAGCAAAGCAGCCTCATTCAACAGATTCGCAAGGTCAGCGCCCGTAAAACCCGGCGTAAGTTTAGCAATGCTATCAAAAGCAATATCTGCTGCAAACGGCTTACCCTCTGCATGGACCTTAAGAATCTGCTCACGGCCAGCCACATCTGGTCTGTCTACCGTAATCTGGCGATCAAAACGGCCCGGTCTTAAAAGGGCTGGATCTAACACGTCCGGCCGATTTGTTGCCGCAATCAGGATGACGCCTGCCGCGATCAGCTTGGATTTTGATAGTTTTGCGGTCAGAACAAACATGAAATTCCCCCCGAAAGTATTGATGTGATACACTGTATGTCCGCAGAAGGACAATTATTCCGAAAGGAGCTGCGCTATGCAGAGACTGGATCGGTTTCTTTCCGAAGCCGGCGTGGAGTCGCGCAGAAAGCTGAAGGACGTGATCCGCTCCGGCAGAGTGACGGTGAACGGCGAAATCTGCGCAGCGCCGGATCAGAAAATTGACGAGCAGAACGACGTTGTCGCGCTCGACGGTCAGACGATCGGCAGAGGAGACAGGCGCATTGTCGTAATGCTGCACAAGCCTGCCGGCTGTGTGACGGCTGCAACGGACGAGCGATATCCGACCGTCATGGAGTATTTGCCGCCGGAGTATAAGCGATTAATGCCGATCGGGCGTCTGGATATGGACACGGAAGGACTGCTGCTGTTTACGAACGACGGCGACCTTGCGCATCGCCTGATCTCTCCGAAGCGCGGGATCGAAAAGAGCTACTATGCCGAGCATGCGGGAACGGCGGACGCGGGTGACGTCGCCGCGTTTGCGCAGGGCTGCGTTTTGAAAGACGGTACGAAATGCCTTGCGGCGGTGCTGGAGCCGCTCGGAGAAGGGAAGTCCCTCGTCCGTGTGCGCGAGGGCAAGTATCATCAGGTACGGCGCATGCTCGCCAGCCGCGGCAAACCGGTATCCTATCTGCGGCGCGTCTCCGAGGGCAGTCTGGAACTGGGCGACCTTCCGGCCGGAATGACACGTGAACTGACAGAATTGGAAATTGCGCAGTTGGAATCTGTTGATTTTGACGAAAAATTTTTCAAAGAAACCTGAAACATTTTGCTCAAAAAAATTCCTCCGCTTTGTCCATATTCACGAAAAATTATAAATAATCCATAAAAACCGAGCTCTGAAATGAAATAAAATGTCTAAAAAGACTTGCAATCTGTTGAAAAATGGAGTATGATTGCAGTTAGAATTTCGCCGAATATCGGCATTTTCCCGAAAGACAAGGAGGACGGCTTATGGCAAGTCGTATGTTTCAGAGTGTGATCGAACAGCTCTGCGAGGCTTCGCAGCGGACGATCGGCGTGATCGACGCGGAGGGCACTGTGATCTCCTGCGGCAGCGCCGCACTGCTGGGAGAGCGGTTCAACGACGCGGCCGCCGCTGTGAACGCGGACCCGGAGAATCCGGTCTGTGTCGGCAATCGGACGTTTTTTGCGCTGAAGGGATGGAACCAGACCTTCGGTTACTGCGTCTTTACGGATGGCACCGACGAGCAGTCTGCGGCGATCTGCCGCATGGCGCAGGTTTCCCTCAGCTTTACCAAGAGCTACTACGAGGAAAAGCACGACAAGGGAACCTTTGTCAAGAACATCATCACGGACAATATCCTGCCGGGTGACATCTATATCCGCGCGAAGGAGCTGCATTTCCAGACGGAGCAGCCGCGCGTAGTCTTCCTTGTCCGTCAGCGCGGTCATGCGGACGTTGCGGTCGTGGAGCTGCTGCAGTCCATGTTCAGCGATCAGCAGGATTTTGTCATCAGCGTGAACGAGACGGATCACGCCGTGATCTGCCATGTCGCGCCGGACGTGACCGGCGAAGAGCTGACGCAGATGGCGAAGAACATCGAAGAACGCCTGAAGACCGAGCTGTTCGCCCGCACGACGATCGGCATCGGCACGGTGTCCGAGCATCTGCGCGAGCTTGCCGACTCCTATAAGGAAGCGCAGGTCGCCATTGAGATCGGTAAGGTGTTCGACACCGAGAAGACTGTCATCAACTACGAAAACCTCGGCATCGGCCGCCTGATCTATCAGCTCCCGACGACCCTGTGCGATATTTTCCTGTCCGAAGTCTTCAAGAAAAATTCCATCGACTCTCTGGATCAGGAGACCCTGTTCACGATCAATATGTTCTTTGAGAACAGTCTGAACGTTTCCGAGACCTCCCGTAAGCTGTTTGTCCACAGGAATACGCTTGTCTACCGTCTGGAGAAGATCAAGAAGCTGACCGGACTTGACCTGCGCGAATTTGACGATGCCATTATTTTCAAGGTCGCGCTGATGGTCAAAAAGTATCTTGCCTCCCGCGAGAGTCGAATGATATAAGAAATTTGGTGATAAAATGATTGATTTAATCAACGTAACAAAAACATACGAGACCGGTACGCATGCGCTCAACGGTATCGACATGCACATCGACGACGGAGAATTTGTCTTCCTGGTCGGTCAGTCCGGTTCGGGCAAATCGACCATCATCAAACTGCTGACTGCGGAACTGAAGCCAACCTCCGGCTCGATTTTGGTCAATGGCTACAAGCTCGAGTCGATCAAGCGCTCCTCTGTGCCCTATATGCGCCGCACGCTGGGCGTCATTTTCCAGGATTTCCGTCTGATCGAGAACAAGACGGTCTATGAAAACGTCGCCTTTGCCATGCGCGTCATCGGCGCGTCGAACAAGGAGATCAAGAAGCGCGTACCGTACGTTCTCGAGCTGGTCGGGCTGGAGAACAAGGGCCGCCGCCTGCCCAACGAGCTGTCCGGCGGCGAGCAGCAGCGTGTCGCGATCGCCCGCGCGCTGATCAACAACCCCACGATGATCATCGCCGACGAGCCGACCGGCAACCTCGATCCGGCGCGCTCGTTTGAGATCATGCTCCTGCTGGAGAAAATCAACTCCCTCGGCACAACGGTCATGGTCGTTACGCACGAGAAGGGTCTGGTCGACCGCTTCACCAAGCGCGTCGTCGCCATTGAAGAAGGTCGGGTCATCAGCGACGGAATGGACGGGTATTACGACTATGAAGCATAATAATTTCGGGTATTTACTGGGCGAAGGCTTCCGCGCGGTATTCAAGCACGGCTTTATGTCCTTCGCGGCGATCAGCATTACGGTCGCCTGTCTTGTGATCATCAACAGCTTCCTGCTGATCTGCTACAACCTCAACCTGACGGTGGAGGATGTGCAGAAGCAAACGCGCATCGTCGTCGTCATCGACGAAACCTATACCGAGGCGCAGTCCAAGAGCGTCGGCTCTGATATCAACCTGTTGGACAATGTCGCCAACGCAAAGTTTGTCTCCCGCACCGAGGCGCTGGAAAACTTCATGGGCGATTCCGACCGTTCCCTGTTTGAGGGTCTGGACCCGCAGTCCATGCGCGACCAGTTTGAGATTACGCTTGTGGATAACGCAAAAATCGCCGAAACGCAGGCAGAGCTGGAGAGCATCACCGGCGTCGCCGTGGTCTATGCGGACGTGGAGGTCGGCAACGCGCTGGCGACCATCCGCACGGTGCTCTATATTGCTTCGCTTGCGATCGCAGCGGTGCTGCTCGTCGTTTCTCTGATTATCATTTCCAACACGATCCGCCTTGCGATGCTGGATCGCCGCGAGGAGATTGCGATCATGAAGATGGTCGGCGCGACAAACAGCTTTATCCGCTTCCCGTTCTTTGTGGAGGGCTTTGTTCTCGGCTTCTTCGGCGCGGTTTTGTCCTTCTTCATCGAATGGGGTCTGTACGAGCTCATTCGCAAGGCGGTTTTGAACACGGGTCTGAAGGTTCTGACGGTCGTGCCCTTTGCCGAGGTCATGATGCCCATGGCGGTGATTTGCGCGGTTGCCGGCTTCTTTATCGGTATCTTCGGCAGCCTGATGTCCATCCGCCGGTTCCTGAAGGTGTGATTTCCGAATCGAAAGACGGTTTGTTTTTGAGATAGGAGGAATACTATGTACAAGTACAGAAGACTGTTTATTACTCTGATAGCAGGTCTGCTTGTCATTTCACTGCTTGCCGGCTTTGTCGTGATGATTGTCAACGCCAAGACCTCCGCCGAGATTCAGGAGGAGATCGACAAGCTGGAAAATCAATCGGATGAACTTGAGGCGCAGCGCAGCGAGCTGGAAGCGCAGATCGCCGAAAATGAGAATAAAACGCTGAATATCGTCGAGCAGAAGGCGCAGGTCGATCAGGAAATCGAGCTGACGCGGCTGGAGATTGAGAACGTCACCGAGCAGGTGCACCAGTATAATCTGCTGATTTCCGAGAAGCAGGCGGAGCTTGACGAGCTGCAGAGACAGCAGGACGATCTCTTCGAGCGCTATAAGCTGCGCATGCGCGCCATGCAGGAGCGCGGCGAAATCTCCTACTGGTCGGTGCTGATCGAGGCGGAGAGCTTCGCGGAAATGCTCAACTGCCGCGCCATGATTGAGGAGATTGCGAAGGCCGATCAGCGCATGCTGGATCAAATACGCGTGCTTGCCTCCGAGGTCATCGCCGCCAAGGAAGACCTCGCAGCACAGAAGGTCATTCTGGAGCAGAAGAAGGCGGAGCTTTCGGAAGCGCAGAAGCTTCTGGATGAAAAGCGCGCCGAATCCGACCAGCTGCTTGCGGAGCTGGTCGCGGATAAGATCGAGCTGATCAAGCTCGATGAAGAATATGAAGCGCAATTGACGGCGCTGACCGACGAGATCGCCGCGCTCGAGGCGGAGAAGACCGCCGCCCTGCAGGCAGAATGGCTCGCGGCGCATCCGCCCGCGCCTCCCACGCCGGACAATCCCGATCCGCAGCCGGTCTATCCGAGCAGCGGCGAAGGCTTCCTGTTCCCGCTCGACCGCAGCGGCTACGTTTGCGTCACCAGCTCCTACGGCTACCGCGTCCACCCCATCACCGGCAACTATACGATGCATAACGGCGTCGATCTTGCGGCGTATGAGGGAACTGCGATTTACGCCACCAAGAGCGGCTACGTCACCACGGCGACCTATAACTACGCCTACGGCTACTACGTGACAATCAACCACATGGACGGCTTCTCGTCCCTTTACGGCCACATGACCCACTACATCGTCAGCGAGGGAGATTACGTCTCACAGGGGCAGACGATAGGCTACGTCGGCTCCACCGGCTATTCCACCGGCCCGCACCTGCACTTTACCATTTACTATAACGGCGATACCGTCAACCCGATGAACTATATTTCTGGCTGATACATGGTTCATGCGCCCGGAGCCTGCACCGCGGGCTCCGGGCATAAAACTATACAGGAGATTCTTATGAAGCAAAACAAATCTATGATTCGTAAAACGCTCTGCATCCTGCTCGCGATCGGCATAAGCCTTTCGATCAGCGGCTGCTATTATAAACATACGCCCGTGCGGCCCAGCAAACCTGATAGCACTGCTCCGACCGAGCCGCAGGATACCTCTTATCAACAGAAGCTTGAAGAGATCATCGCTTACCTCGACCAATACTATGTCGACGGCTATTCCACCGAGAAGCTCGGCGACTATCTTGCCGAGGCTGCGATCGCCTCGACCGGCGACCGCTGGAGCTACTATATCAGCGCCGAGGACTACGACGCATACATGGAGAGCAACGCGAACGCATACGTCGGCATCGGCGTAACGATCGAGCTGACGAAGGAGGACGATCCGGGCTTCACAATCATTTCCGTGACCCATAACAGTCCTGCGGAGGCGGCAGGGCTGCAGATCGGCGATATGATCGTCGCCGTCGAGGGGGAAAGTGCTGCGACGCTGGGCATGACGGAAGCGCAGCACCGCGTCCGCGGCGAGGCCGGCACGGATGTTACGATCACGATTCTGCGCGACGGCAAGCGCTTCGACGTGACCATTACCAGACAGGAGATCAAGGTCGACGTCGTGGTCTATGAGCTGCTCGAAAATAGCGTCGGCTATATCAAGATCAACAATTTCGACACCCGTTCCTCCGCCGACGCGATCGCGGCGATCGAGGATTTGACCGCGCAGGGCGCGGATTGCCTCGTTTTTGATCTTCGCTTCAATCCCGGCGGAATGAAGCACGAGCTGGTCAAGCTCCTCGACTACCTCCTGCCGGAAGGGGCGCTCTTCCGCTCCGTCGACTACAAGGGCGAGGAAGAGGTCGATACTTCCGACGCAAGCTATCTGGATATTCCGATGGCGGTGCTGGTCAATGACGATTCCTATTCCGCGGCGGAGTTCTTCGCTGCTGCGCTGCAGGAATATGAAGCCGGCGTGATCGTCGGCACGCAGACCTGCGGCAAGGCAAATTATCAGCAGACCTTCCGCCTGAGCGACGGCTCTGCAATCGCAATTTCCACCGGTCACTATCAGACGCCGCACGGCGTCACCCTCGCGGGCGTCGGCGTAACGCCGGACGTGATCGTCGAGGTGGACGACGAAACCTATCTGGATTTGTATTATGAAAAAATCGCCCGTGAGGACGATGCGCAGCTTCAAGCGGCAATTGCCGCCCTCGGCAAATAAATGCTTGACAGAAGGGGCGCTTTCCTCTATAATCATTGCGCATATTTGTATCATTGGAGGATCACGGTATGGCGAAAGAATACAAACTGACCAGAGATCGCTTGAAGGAACTGGAAGCGGAGCTGCATTATCTGAAAACCACCAGAGAAAAGGAAGTCGCCGAGCAGATCAAGGAAGCGCGTTCCTTCGGCGACCTTTCCGAAAACAGCGAATATGATGAAGCGAAAAACGAACAGGCGAAACTCTACGGCAGAATCACGGAGATTGAGAACATCATGTCTCACGCCGTCGTGATCGACGAGACGACGGACGCCGAGGAAGAAAACCGCGTCGGGATCGGCTGCACGGTCAAGGTGCGCGACGTCGAGCTGGACGAGACGGACGTTTTTGCGATCGTCGGCTCGCAGGAGGCGAACCCGATGGAAAACCGCATTTCCGACGACTCTCCCTTCGGCAAGGCTCTGCTCGGCAAGCTGATCGGCGAGATCGCCGAGGTGGAAGCGCCCGCAGGCACGATCCGCATTGAAATTCTGGACGTAAATCGCTGAAATATACGCGGCAGAAATGGAGAAAACTATGGCAAAGTTTGTACCGCAGGAGGAGCTCTCTCTTGTCGATCAGGTGAGAATCCGCAGAGAGAAGCTGGCGCAGCTCTGTGAGGAGGGAAGAAACCCCTTCACACAGACTAAATTTGATTTTACGGCCACCAGCGCGCAGATCAAAGACCGATTTGACGAGATGGAAGGTCAGTCCGTAGCGGTTGCCGGACGTCTGATGAGCAAGCGCGGCATGGGCAAGGTGATATTTGCCGATCTGCAGGACAGCGACGGCCGTATCCAGCTCTACATGAAATTTGACGAAATGGCGGAGGCGGACTTTGAGGACTGCCGCAAGCTCGATATCGGCGATATCGTCGGCGTAGACGGCGACGTGTTCCGCACGCAGCGCGGCGAAATCTCCGTCCGCGCGCACAAGGTCACGCTCCTGAGCAAGGCGCTGCTCCCGCTGCCGGATAAATTCCACGGTCTGACGAATGTGGAGACCCGTTACCGCCAGCGATACGTCGATCTGATCGCCAATCCCGAGGTTAAGGAGACCTTTGTCAAGCGCAGCCTGATCCTGCGCGAGCTTCGCGCATTTCTGGATTCCAAGGGTTTTCTGGAGGTCGACACCCCGATCCTGACACCGTTCGAGATCGGCGCGTCCGCACGGCCGTTCTTTACCCACCACAACACGCTGAACATGGACATGGTGCTGCGTATCGAGACAGAGCTCTACCTCAAGCGGCTGGTCGTCGGCGGCATGGACCGCGTCTATGAGGTCGGGCGTATCTTCCGCAACGAGGGCATGGATCCGAAGCACAATCCGGAGTTCACGACCATCGAGCTCTATCAGGCGTATACCGATTTTCACGGCATGATGGACTTGGTAGAGGAAATGATGAAGACTGTCGCGATGAAGGTCTGCGGCACGCTGCAGATCGTGTATCAGGGCATTCCCATTGACCTCAGCCACTGGGAGCGCATGACGATGGTCGAGGCGGTCAAGAAGTATTCCGGTGTGGACTTTGCCGAGGTGAAGTCGGACGAGGAAGCAATCGCGCTTGCCAAGGAGCGCCACGTCGAACTGCCCGAGCTTCCGACCAAGGGCGCAATCCTCGCGGAATTCTTCGACGCCTTCGTGGAGGAAAAGCTGATACAGCCGACCTTTATCTACGATTACCCCGTGGAAAACAGCCCGCTTGCCAAGCGCAAGCCGTCTGACCCTGCATTCACTGAACGGTTTGAGTATTTTATCAACGCGACCGAATTCGGCAACGCCTTCAGCGAGCTGAACGATCCGATCGACCAGAAGGCGCGCTTCGAGCGGCAGGTCGCCGAGCGCAGGCAGCTCGACCCCAAGAGCAACGCGCAGGTCGATTACGACTATGTGACCGCGCTGGAATACGGCCTTCCGCCCACGGGCGGTCTTGGCTTCGGCGTCGACCGTCTGGTCATGCTTCTGACCGACTCGGCCTCCATCCGCGACGTCTTGCTCTTCCCGACAATGAAGCCGTTAGATTGAGAAACCCTTGAAATATCACTATTTGCGCTGTTTGTGAAGCCATAAAACAGCAGTTTTATATCAAATGAAGCGAAACAGCGTCCTACTCATACGAGTGAGACGCTGTTTTCTTTATACAATCAGAACGGCGCGCTGCGGGATTGATAATCTCATTAGTTACTCTCCAAAAATATTGCCCTGCTGAATAAGCAGGGCAATAAATTAAAATTAAAACCAACCGCCCTCCGGCGGATTATCATTCGTTAAATCCTCCGTACGCATTTTCATGCTCTGAGTTGCCGGAATTGCCGGAAGATGTTGTAATTACATCTTCAAGATCAAACTCAATGATAGATAAATTCTCTTTTTCGTAAAACTCTTTCATAATTTGAACCTCCGTAAATTATTTTGTCATTAAAGTTGCTTTAAATTACTTATTTTATAACATAACGCAATAAGCATATCAATAGTTTTTTGGATTTTTTTGGAGTTTTACGTATACAGCGTAATCATTTCTCAGAAAATGTTGCACGTTAGAAAGATTTGTGATAAAATAAAAAAAAAGGAAGAGGAAGCGGGAAACAGAAATGATACGTAAGATTTTCAAACAGATGCTTGTCGCGCAGATTCTCTCTGCGATGACGGTCATGATCTGCATGCTGGTCGACAGCATCATGATCGGACGCTTCCTCGGCGTCGATTCCATGACCGCCTACGGGCTTGCCAGTCCCGTGCTGCTCGTTTTTGCAGCGTTCGGCAGCATGCTCTCCGCAGGCATTCAGGTCGCGTGCGGCAAGACGATGGGCAACGGCGACAGGGAAGCGACAAACGCCTGTTTTTCCGCCTCGGTCGTTCTTGCCGTTCTGATTTCCGCAGTCGGCATGCTGCTCGTATTGATTTTCGTCAATCCGATCTGCGTCCTGCTCGGCGCAGGACAGCCCACGCCGGATAACGCGGTATTCACGCTTACCCGCGACTATCTGCGCGGCTTTATCCTCGGCGCGCCGGCCTTCATTATCGCGCAGATCAGCGTGCCGTTTTTGCAGATTTCCGGCAACCGCGGACGTCTCACCGCGGCGGTCGTCGTGATGACACTCTCGGATATCCTGTTTGACGTGCTGAATGTGTTTGTTATCAAGTGGGAAACGCTCGGAATGGGACTTGCGTCCAGCTTGAGCTATGTGCTGGCGGTTGTGGTCGGCGGAGCGTATTTCCTGAAAAAAGACTGCATGTTCAAGCTGCGGCTCCGGTCGGTCAAGCCGCGCCTGTGCGGGGAGCTCATCGGCGCGGGCGTTCCCACCGTTATCAATCAACTCAGTCTGGTGCTGCTCGTTTTTGCGCTGAACAAGATACTGCTCGACGTCGGTCAGAATGCGGCGGTTGCGGCGTATTCCGTGATCTCCACGGTCGGAAATATCTGCTACTGCTTCGGCGCGGGAATCGCGTCGGTCGCGCTGCTGCTTTCCTCGATTTTCTACACGGACGAGGATAAGAGCGCGCTGCGCGAACTGATGAAGACGATGTGCCGCTATGCGATTGTGCTCGATCTTGCGGTGATTGCGGTCGTACTGCTCGCCGCGCCCTATCTCGTTCAGCTCTTCCTGCGAGACGATCCCGGCGCGGGCGCGATGGCGACTCTGGGACTTCGCCTGTTCTCGCTGTCGCTGCTGCCGTGCTCGCTGAATACCGGACTCAAAAACTACTATCAGGGCGTGGATCGCACGCGCTTTACCGAGGCGATCTCCGTCATGCAGAATTTTACATTTACCGCGTTGTTCGCCTTTATCCTCAGCCGCATTTGGGGAACCACCGGTGTGTGGCTGGGCTTTGTCTGCGGCGAAAGCTTGACGCTGCTGATCATTGCGGCTGTCGTCTGGATCAGGGAAAAGAGGATCGTTATTTCCGCAGATGCGTTCTCCATGCTTTCAAAGGAGTTCGGCGTGCCGGAGGCGGACTGCCTGGAGATGTCGATACAGTCCGTCGACGAGGCGATCGCGGCCTCGCAGCGCTCCGTGGAATTCTGCGCCGCCCACGGCGAGAGCACGAAAAACTGCATGCTGCTTGCGCTTTGCGTCGAGGAAATGGTCTGCAACATTGTCGAGCACGGCTTCACCAAGGATCGCAGAGAGCACAGCGTCGATTTGCGCCTCCTGTTCAAGGGCGATACGCGCGTCATCCGTATCCGTGACAACTGCGTGAATTTTGACCCCGTCAATTATCTGGAGCTACATAAGACCGACGACCCCGTCGCGCACATCGGCATCCGCATGGTGATGAAAACGGTCAAGAGCGCCAACTACGTCAATTCTCTCGGTCTGAACAACCTTACGTTAGTGCTTTGAAAGGACGGGAACGAGGCGTGAAAAAGGCGGAAACGGAGCGCGTCAGGCGCATGGAGGCGATTCTGGACGCAGCGAACGAAAAACTGGACGCGCTGGAATGCGCGCTGAACGAATTAAGAGCCTACCAGAACGAGATACGGCAGCTCGAGGCGTATTACACAGGCGAGGACTGGAAAAAGGATTTCGCGCTGGATGAGGCGGGAAATCTCCTCGCCGATCTCAAGCGCGGCGTGCTGTCGGAGGACGGCGTTTACAATATGCTGGAGCGCAACCGAGAACTGCTTGCACATTTCGAGGAAAAACGATGAACACGCCGGACGGAATGATCGATGCGGGAAAACCGTTTGACTTCGGAAAGACTGCTGTGGATTATGCAAAATACCGCGATATTTACCCCGCTGAATTCTATCAAAAAATCGTTGACAGAAATCTCTGCGTAAAGGGGCAAACCGTGCTGGACGTCGGGACGGGAACAGGCGTTCTGCCGCGCAATCTCTATCCTTACGGCGCAAGCTGGACGGGAATTGACCGTTCCGAAGCGCAGATCGCTATGGCAAAAGCACTGTCAGAAGGCATGGATATCCGCTATCTGACCGCGACGGCGGAAGAACCGCCCTTTCCGGACGGCTCCTTTGACGTAATCACCGCCTGTCAATGCTACTGGTATTTTGACCACAAGAAGACCGCTTCGGTTTTCTATAAGCTGCTTCGTCGAAACGGCACGCTTCTGCTTCTGTGCATGGAATGGCTGCCGTTTGAGGATGAGATCGCAGCAGCGAGTGAAAAGCTCGTTTTGCAATACTCTCCCAACTGGACGGGTAGCGGCGCGGTGATGCGCCCGATTGAACTGCCCGCGTGTTATGCGCAATTTTTTGACCTTGTTTCGCACGAGGAATTTCGTCTGCGAGTGCCGTTCACGCGCGAGAGCTGGAACGGCAGAATGAAAGCCTGCCGCGGAATCGGCGCGTCGCTGACTGCGCCGGAGATCGCAGCGTGGGAGGAAGAACACAAAAAGCTCCTTTCGAAGATCGCACCCGAACGCTTCACGGTTATGCACTACGCCGCGATCACGGAGCTGAAAAGAGTGGATTGATTTCAAAACGGATATGGAAAAGAATCTTCTGCTTGCGGCGGACGTGAGTGCGCTTTCGGACGATACCCTGTACGAAGCGGCGTATGCGCGCACTTCCGCAGAAAGGAGAGAGAAGACAGACCGTTACCGCTTCCGCAGGGATAGGAACGCCTCGCTCGGCGCGGAACAGCTGCTGCGGCGCGCGCTGGAGCTGCTCGGCATTCGCGAATATGCCTATTCCTGCGGAAAGGCGGGCAAGCCGTATGTTGCCGGGCGGGACGACGTCTGTTTCAGCTTGTCTCATTCCGGCAGTTTCGTTCTCTGCGCAGTGTCGGAACACGAGATCGGCGCGGATATCGAATGCGTCAAAAGCGCGAATATGAAGATTGCCGAACGCTTTTTTTGTAAAGAAGAATATGAACACATCGCTGCGCAGGAAACAGAAGAAGCAAGGCAAGCGCTCCTTTTCCGTTACTGGACGCTGAAGGAGAGCTTCCTGAAGGCGACCGGTCTCGGTCTGCACCTGCCGCTGAATCAGTTTGAAGTTGTACTGAATAACGAGATTGCTGTTGTGCAGAACGTCGACGAGTGCAGTTATTTCTTCCGCGAATACGACGGCGTTCCCGGCTGCAAATGCGCCATCTGTACGGAGGACGCGCCGTTCGCGGCGGAGCTGCAAATGGTCGAAATCAGAGATTGCTTATAAACGAACGGGCTTACGGATTTTGCCGCAGGCCCGCTTCCTCTATTGACAAGGAAAATTTTAAGTTGTATGTTAATTATAATGATACGCAAGGAGGAAACGCGATGCTGCGAAACATCACGGTCTTCGGCAGCTCTGTGGTCGATCTGATGAGCAGAGCGCCCCATTTGCCCGCGCCTGCTGAGACGGTCAAGGGGAGCTTTTTTATGCAGAGTCCCGGGGGAAAGGGCTTCAATCAGGCGATCGCCGCACGAAAAGCCGGCGGCGACGTCGCGATGATCACGAAGCTTGGGCGCGACAGCCTCTCGGAAATCCCGCTGCGGGCGATGCGCGAGGCCGATCTGTCTGAGGAATATTTGTTTTTCAGCGACAGCGTGCCGACGGGAACCGCGCTGATCATGGTCGATGAAACGACGGGACAGAACGCCATCGTTATCGTACCCGGCGCGTGCAGCGCCGTGACGGACGCGGATATCGCCACTGTTTCCGAGCAGATATGCAAGTGCGAATATCTGCTGCTGCAGTTGGAGATCAATCAGGACGCGAATGAAACGGCGGCGAAGCTGGCGAAGGAGCACGGCGTGAAGGTGATCGTAAACACCGCGCCGTATCAGCCCGTTTCCGACGATTTTCTGCGCGGCGTGTATCTCGTTACCCCGAACGAGGTCGAGGCGGAGGCGCTGACCGGCGTTGCCGTGACAGACATCGAAAGCGCAGACCGCGCCGCAGAGGTTCTTTTTGCAAAGGGCGTGCAGAATGTGCTGATCACGCTCGGGAGCAGAGGGGTCTACCTCAACGCGGGAGGCGTCTCGGAGATCATTCCCGCCTACCGCGTCAACGCGATTGATACGACCGGTGCGGGCGACGCCTTCAACGGCGGACTGATCGCCGCGCTTGCGGAGGGGAAGAGCCTGCGGGACGCAGCTCTGTTCGCTAATGCGCTTGCGGCGATCTCCGTACAGCGCCTCGGCACGACCGCGTCCATGCCGACGCGCGGGGAAATTGACGCTTTTCTCCGTGAACACGGCTGATTTGACAGCGGAAACGGAATATGTTAGTATTTTCGTATTGAAACACAAAGGATGATTCTGATGGAGCGGATCACAAGCAGTCAAAACCCGCTGCTGCGGCATATTCGCAAGCTGCAGACCTCCCGCGCCTACCGCGAGGAGCAGCGCGAATTTGTCGCCGACGGCTTCAAGCTGCTCGAGGAAGCGTTGAAGTGGTATCCAAAGCTGAAAACCGTGGTTGTTTCCGAGACACAGACTGCGCCGCCCTTGCCGGACGGCGTGCGGTGCGTGCGGATTCCGGAGAGTCTGATGCAGTCGCTTTCGGATATGAAAACGCCGCAGGGCGTGATCTTCACCTGCGGGCTGCCGGAGCGGAAAAGCGCGCAGGTATCAGCCGGCATGCTGCTGTTAAACCGCATTCAGGACCCGGGCAACCTCGGCACGATCCTCCGCACGGCGGATGCCTTCGGCGTGCCGGTCGCAGTCACCGCGCTGACGCCGCAGGCGTCGGATATCCGCGAGGTGAACCTGAAAGACTATCTTGTTGTGATCGGCAGCGAGGGGCAGGGCGTCTGCAAAGAACTGCTTGCGGCATCCCAAAAACAGCTCATCATTCCCATGCAGCCGCGCTGCGAATCGCTGAACGCGGCGATTGCCGCCGCGATCGTCATGTGGCAGATGAAATAAAGAGAGAAGAGAAAGCTATGCACAAGCATTGGGTCTGGCTGACGACACGAAAGGGCGTCGGCACAAGAGGCCGCGCCGCCCTGCTGGAGCTGTACGGCACGGCGGAGCGCATTTATGAATTGAAGGAAGACGATTATCTGCGTACGGAGGGCTTTGACCGCCGCTGGCTGGAATCGCTTCTCGATAAATCGCTCGACGAGGCGGAAGCGATCCTGCGCGACTGCGACAACGAGGAGATCGATCTGCTGACCTGTGCCGACGAGCGGTATCCGAACCGGCTGAAAAACATTGCCGATCCGCCTGCGCTGCTGTATTATAAGGGCACGCTGCCGGATTTTGACAGGGAAGCTGCAATCGCGGTCGTCGGCTCGCGGCGGTGCAGCGCCTACGGCTTGATGTACGCCAAGCAGTTCGGCAGACAGATCGCAAACAGCGGCGGGATTGTTGTCTCCGGCGGCGCAAGAGGCATCGACACCATGGCGCTCAAGGGCGCGCTGGATTCTACCATGCCGGTCGTCGCGGTGATGGGGTGCGGACTGGATATCGACTATCCGCGGGAGAATCATTTCCTGTTTCAGAAGATCATCCAGCACGGCTGCATCCTCAGCGAATACCCGCCGAAGACGAACCCGGAGCGCGGACACTTTCCGGTCAGAAACCGCATTTTGAGCGGACTGTCGCTCGGCGTTCTCGTGGTGGAGGCGCCGGAAAAGAGCGGCGCGCTGATCACGGCAGATCTTGCATTGCAGCAGGGAAGAGATGTGTTTGCGATCCCCGGCAACATCGGCGTCAAGCATTGCAGCGGCAGCAACCGGCTGATCCGCGAGGGCGCGTATATGGTCGAAGACGGCTGGGAGGTTCTGCGCGAATACGCCCATTTTTTCCCGGACAAGCTGTCCGACGGACGCAGCAAGGAAGCCTTGCAGCGCATTTACCAGACTCGCTTCGGCATGTCGCTGCCGGTCTATTCGCCGGTCACTTTTTCGGAAGACGGCGACAAAAAAGTCGTTGACAATCCCGAAAGAAAGACTTATAGTGACGAAAAAGAGCCTCCGGCGGTGCTTGCCGGGGACGAAAGCACGGTGTTTGCGCTTCTGTCCGATCAGCCGGTCCACTGCGACGAGCTAACGGCAAAGAGCGGTCTGCCGGCGCGAAATGTGACAGCCGCTCTGACCTTGCTTCAGATCAAGGGCAGAGCGCAGAAGCTCCCTGGCAACTATTACAAGCGAAAATAACATGGAGGTTCTCATGGCAAAGGGAACAAATCTGGTCATCGTAGAATCGCCCTCGAAGGCGAAAACAATCGGAAAGTATCTCGGCCCGGATTACAGGGTCGAGGCGTGCATGGGACACCTGCGCGATCTGCCAAAGAGCACGATCGGCGTGGATATCGAGCATGACTTTACGCCAGAATACGGCCCGCTGGAGGGCAAGGAGTCGATTATCAGCGAGCTGCGCGCCGCCGCGAAAAAGGCGGACTGCGTCTATCTCGCAACCGACCCTGACCGCGAGGGAGAGGCGATTTCCTGGCATTTGAAGGAGCTGCTCGGTCTGCCGGACAGCAAGACGAAGCGCGTGACCTTCAACGAGATCACGAAGAACGTCGTCACGAGGAGCATTCAGAAGCCGCGGGACATCGACTACGATCTGGTCGACGCGCAGCAGGCGCGCCGGATTCTCGACCGTATCGTCGGCTATCAGCTCAGCCCGCTGCTCTGGAAGAAGGTTCGCAGAGGTCTGTCCGCCGGCCGCGTGCAGTCGGTCGCGACCCGTCTGGTCGTCGAGCGCGAGCGCGAGATCGAGGCGTTCATTCCGAAGGAATTCTGGACGCTGGACGCTGACCTGCGCTGTATCGGAAAGGACGGCGGCTTCACCGCCCGCTATTTCGGCGATCAGAAGAAGCGCGAGCTGCACTCCGAGAAGGAAACCGACCAGATCATCGCGGATATCAAAGGAAAAGAATTTACCATCGACAGCTTCAAGCGCTCGGAAAAGCACCGCGCGCCGACGCCGCCGTTCATTACGTCTACCCTGCAGCAGGAGGCATCCAGAAAGCTTAACATGACGCCGCGCCGCACGATGGCGATCGCGCAGCAGCTTTATGAAGGCGTCGAGATCAGCGGCGAAGGCTCTGTCGGTCTGATCACCTATATGCGTACCGATTCCCTGCGCCTTTCCGAGGAAGCGCTTTCGGAGGCGCGCGAGCTGATCAAAGCCCGTTACGGTGACGCCTACTGCCCCAATGCGCCGCGCCGCTTCCGCAAAAAGGAGGGCGCGCAGGATGCGCACGAAGCCATCCGTCCGAGCAACGTCCGTCTCGATCCCGAGACGATCAAGGGCGATCTGACCAGAGAGCAGTACCGTCTGTATAAGCTCATCTGGAGCCGCTTCGTCGCCTGCCAGATGTCCGACGCGCGCTACGACGCCGTGCAGGTCGATTCGGTTTGCGCCGGACACGTGTTCCGCGCGACCGACTTGATCCTGAAATTCCCCGGCTTCACGGCAGTCTACGAGGAAGGTCGCGACGACGAGGACGAGGAAAGAACCTGCAGACTGCCCGCGATGGACGGCTCGGAACGCCTGAAGGCGGAAAAAACAAAGAAGGAACAGCACTTTACCGCGCCTCCCGCGCGCTATACCGAAGCAACGCTGGTCAAGGCGATGGAGGAGCGCGGTGTCGGCAGACCGTCGACCTATGCTTCCATCGTTGCAACGATTCAGGACAGAGAATACGTCATGAAGAAGGAAAAGCGGCTCTACCCGACGCCGCTCGGGCTGGTCGTGACCGATTTGATGATCGACCGCTTCAACGACATCATCGACGTGGAATTTACCGCAAACATGGAGCATCAGCTCGACGAGGTCGAAGCGGGAAAGGTCGACTGGAAGCAGGTCCTGCGCGATTTCTATCGCGGCTTCCATGAGGAAATGACCGCCGCAGAGGATGCCCTCGAGGGCAAGCGGATCAAAGTCCCCGATGAGGAAACGGACGAAATCTGCGAGGTCTGCGGCAGAAAAATGGTCATTAAGATCGGACGCTTCGGCAGATTCCTTGCCTGCCCGGGCTTCCCGGAGTGCAAGAATACGAAGCCGATCGTGGAGCCGATGCCGGGTCGCTGCCCGAAGTGCGGCGGCACGATCCTCAAGCGTAAGTCGAAGAAAGGCTACGTCTATTACGCCTGCGAAAGAGGCGCGGATTGCGGCTTTATGACGTGGGACGTGCCGACAGCGAACGATTGCCCGAGCTGCGGGCAGACCCTGTTCAAAAAATCCGGCAAGGGCAGAATGAAGCCCTTCTGCATCAACGAAGAATGCAAGGAATTTGTGCCGGAGGACAAGCGCGGCTATAAGCGCAGGATGCCGAAGGCGACTGCCGAGACGGTGGAAAACGCAGAGGAAGTAAAGAAGGATAAAAAGAAAAAATGACGGAAGTGAAAGTGATCGGCGCAGGACTTGCCGGCAGCGAGGCGGCGTGGCAGCTTGCGCAGCGCGGCTTTGCGGTGAAGCTCTATGAGATGAAGCCGGCAAAGATGTCGCCTGCACACCACTGCGCGGATTTTGCCGAGCTGGTCTGCTCCAACTCTCTGCGCGGCGACCGGCTGGAAAACGCGGTGGGTCTTCTGAAAGAAGAATTGAGAAGACTCGGCAGCCTGATCTTGACCTGCGCGGACGCGACCCGCGTAGAGGCAGGCGGCTGTCTTGCGGTCGACCGCTATGGGTTTTCGGGCATGGTCACGGAGAAGATCCGCAGCCACCCGAACATCACCGTCGTTTCCGGGGAAGTGACGGAAGTTCCGCAGGGCCCCGTGATCATTGCGACTGGCCCTCTGACCTCCGACGCCCTCAGCGACGCGATCGCCGCCTATTTCGGCAACGCCGATTACCTTCATTTCTTTGACGCGGCCGCGCCGCTCGTCTCGCGTGAATCAATCGACATGGACTATGCATGGTTCGCTTCCCGTTATGACCGCGGCAGCGCGGACTATATCAACTGCGCCCTGTCCAAAGAGGAATACGCCGCCTTTGTGCACGAGCTTGCTTCCGCGCAGGAGGCGCAGGTGCACGGCTTTGAGGACAAAAATGTCTTCGAAGGCTGCATGCCCGTGGAGGTCATGGCGCGACGCGGAGAAGATACGCTCCGCTACGGCCCGTTAAAGCCCGTCGGGCTGAAGGACCCGAAAACCGGCAGAGAGCCATACGCCGTCGTCCAGCTCCGTCAGGACAATGCGGCGGGAAACATCTATAATATCGTCGGCTTCCAGACACACCTGAAATTCCCGGAGCAGAAGCGCGTGTTTTCCATGATCCCCGCGCTGCACGACGCGGAATTCCTGCGCTACGGCGTCATGCACCGAAATACGTTCCTGAATTCGCCGCAGCTTCTGGACGCGACCTACGCCGACCGCCGCGATCCGCTCGTCGCCTTTGCCGGACAGATGACCGGCGTGGAGGGCTATGTGGAATCCTGCGCCTCGGGCTATCTGGCTGCGGCGTCCATGGCGGCGCGGCTGAAGGGCGAGCCGATCCCGGCGTTTTCCAATTTGACTGCGATCGGCGCCTTGGTGCATTACATCAGCGATACGAGCGTGACCTCCTTCCAGCCGATGAATATCAACTTCGGTATCATCGCCCCGCTGGAGAAGAGAATCAAGGGCAAGGCGAATAAGAACCTCGCCATTGCCAACCGTGCGCTTACACATCTGGAAAAGATTAGAAACGGAGAGAGCGTATGAAAATCATCATTGACGCAATGGGCGGCGATTACGCGCCGGAACAGATCGTTTTGGGCGCGCTGCAGAGCGCAAAGGAATTCGGCGTAGAGATCATTCTGGTCGGTCGGGGAGAGGATATCCTTGCGAGTATGAAGCGGCATGGATGGGACACGCTGCCGAGCGGCGTGGAGATCGCCAACGCGGAGGATGTCGTCGATATGCACGCCGATCCTGCGGAGGTCGTGCGGCAGCACAAGGGCTCGTCCATGGTGCTGGGTCTGAAAATGCTCGCAGACGGCGCAGGAGACGCCTTCATCTCCGCCGGCAATACCGGCGCGCTCCTTTCCGCGGCGACCCTGCTTGTCAAGCGAATTCGCGGCATTCGCCGCGCGGCGTTTGCGCCCCTGCTTCCGTTGGGGAACGGCTGCATTTTGATTGACGCGGGCGCGAATACGGAATGTACGCCGGAATTTTTGCTGCAGTTCGGCTGCATGGGCTCGCTCTATGCGAAAAAAGCGCTGAAAAAGGAGAATCCGCGCGTTGCGTTGCTTAATAACGGCGAAGAGGATACGAAGGGCGATCCCTTGCACAAGGAAGCCTATCAACTGCTCAAAGCCGCAGGCGAAAAGGGAATTATCAACTTTGTCGGCAACATCGAAGGACGCGACGTACCGGCGGATCGGGCGGACGTCGTCGTTGCGGACGGTTTCTCCGGCAACGTGCTGCTGAAAACGATGGAGGGCACCGCCATCTACATGGGCGGTCTGATTAAGGAGATGTTCTATCGTAATCTCTTTTCCAAGCTCGGCGCGCTGCTGTGCAAGAAGGGTGAGGCCATCAAGAAGCGCATGGACTACCGCGAGATCGGCGGCTCGATGCTGGTTGGCATAACGAAGCCGGTCATTAAGGCGCACGGCTCCTCCGATGCGCTGGCAGTTCGCGGCGCGATCCGTCAGGCGATGAACGCGGTTGAAAGCGGCTTCTGCGACGATATCCGCGACAATATTGCGGCAATGACGCTGCTGCGGGAGGAGAAGCATGCTCAGTAAGCTCGAAGAAGCATTAGGCTACACTTACAAGGACAAGGATTTGGTGCAAACTGCGCTTTCGCATACCTCGTTTGCCAACGAGGTCTACAAGGATTCTCTGCGCAGCTATGAACGTCTGGAATTTCTGGGCGACGCCATCCTCGGCCTTGCCACGGCGGAGTATCTTTATCACATGTTTCCGACAAAGCAGGAGGGCGAGCTGACGAAGATTCGCGCGGAGCTTGTCTGCGAGAAAAATCTTGCGGAGGTCGCGCAGCAGATCAATCTGGGCGACTACCTCCTGCTCGGCAACGGAGAGGAGCAGGGCGGCGGCAGAACCCGCGCCAGTATTCTCTGCGACGTGATGGAGGCGCTGATTGCCGCGGCGTACATAGACGGCGGCTTTTTGGCGGCGGAGGGGATCGTGACGCGGCTGATTTTTCCGATGCTCACGAAGGTACTCAATACGCATGACTATAAGACGGAGCTGCAGGAGCTGGTGCAGCGAAAGCGCGATCAGTCTCTGCATTACGAGCTGATCGGCGAGCAAGGACCGGATCACTGCAAGGAGTTTTCCGTGCGCGTCCTGCTCAACGGCGTTGAGGTCGGATGCGGCGTCGGAACCAGCAAAAAACGCGCCGAGCAGGCCGCTGCGGCGCAGGCAATACAGAAGTTATCCAAATCGGACTGATTTCAGTCCGATTTTTTTATTTATATAGTATAAATTGCGGAATTTGCTTGCAATTCTACACAATATCTGGTAAAATAACATACCGTAAATACAATAGGAGTAATATGTCGATGTATCTGAAACAACTTGAACTTCAGGGCTTCAAATCCTTCCCTGATAAGACGGTTGTCAGCTTCGGTCATGACATCACTGCGATCGTCGGGCCGAACGGCAGCGGCAAATCAAATATATCCGACGCGATACGCTGGGTCATGGGCGAGCAGAATTCCCGCACCCTGCGCGGACAGAGGATGGAGGACGTCATCTTCGGCGGCACGGAGAAGCGTTCACAGGTCGGCTTCGCTGAAGCGACGCTCGTTCTGGACAATTCCGACCGCGCGCTGCGCTACGACGCGGACGAGCTGATGATCACGCGGCGGTACTACCGTTCCGGCGAAAGCGAGTTTTATATCAATAAGCAGTCGGTTCGCCTGCGTGACGTGAACGAGCTGTTCATGGACACCGGCCTCGGACGCGAGGGCTATTCCAATATCAGTCAGGGCAGAATTGACGAGATTCTGTCGCTGAAAAGCACGGATCGCCGCGAAATCTTCGAGGAGGCGGCGGGTATCTCCAAATACCGGCACCGTAAGGAGGAGACGGAGCGCCGTCTTGCGAATACGGAGGAAAACCTGCTTCGTATCGGCGACAAGATTTCCGAGCTCGAGCTGCAGGTTGAGCCGCTGCGCGAGCAGTCGGAGAAGGCGAAAAAATACCTGACCTACCGCGACGAGCTCAAGGGCGTGGAGGTCGCGCTGTGGCTGCGCAGTCTGGATAAGCTCAGCGCGACGGCGCGCAAGGCAGAGGAGGACTACCATTCTGCCGCGTTTATTCTCCAGCAGGAGCACACCGCGCTGGATCAGCTCTATGTGACGGCGGAGACGCTGCGCTTTGATCTGCACAACCGCGATCTGCAGACCGATCAACTCCGAGAGCAGATTTCCGAGAGCGAAGCGCTCGTGCAGAGCATCCGCAGCGAGATCGCCGTGCTTCGCACGAACAGCGACAACTGTCTTGCGAACATAGAGCGCGTGCGTGCGGAAATGGCGGAGCAGGAGAGCCGCAGCGGCGGCATCGGCGAGCAGATCGCCTCGCTGGAAGCCAGAATTGCGGAAATCGCAAAGGACGCAGATTTGCTTTCCGGCAAGCTGCGGGAAGCGGAAGCGGAGGGCAGGAAGCTTGCCGATTCCGCCGACGGCATGACGAAGCGCTATCTGACCCTGCGCAACGAGCAGGAGCGCCTTCGCACGGAGCAGTCTGCCAAGGGCGCTGACCTTGCTGCCGCAGAGGATTCGCTGAGCCGCAGCGCAGAGCGTAAGGCGCAGGTGTGCGCCGACTGCGAGGCAGCGAAGAACCGTCAGCAGGACGCGCAGATGAATCTCGCGCAGGCGCGCAAGGCGCTCAGCGACGCAGAGGATGCTATTACCACCGCGCAAAACACCATCGAGGGTTATCGCCTGCGAAGCAAGACCCGCACGGAACGCAGAGATTCTCTGCAGAAGCAGGTCACGGACGCCTCAGTTGCGCTGGATACAGTCATTTCCCGCCTGCGGCTCTTTGAGGAGATGGAACGCGAATACGAGGGCTATTCCAAGGCCGTTCGCGTGGTCATGCAGGAGAGCAGAAAGGGCGCGCTGCGCAATATCCACGGACCCGTTTCCGCGCTGATCCGCACGGACGACGCCTATACGGTCGCGATCGAGATCGCGCTCGGCAGCGCGCTGCAGCAGATTGTCGTCAGCGACGAGCAGGCGGCGAAGAACGCCATCAACTACCTGACGCGCAACGACGCCGGCAGAGCGACCTTCCTGCCGCTGAACGTCATTCAGGGCAAGGAGCTGAACGAGCGCGGCGTGGAAAGCTGTCGCGGCTTTGTGGGTATTGCCTCAGACCTTGTGCGAAGCGATGCGAAATATCGCAATATTATTTCCAGTCTGCTTGGGAAAACTGTCATTGCAGACGACATGGACGCCGCGATCGCGATTGCAAATCTCTTCTCGCACCGCTTCCGTATCGTCACGCTGGACGGACAGGTGATCAACGCGGGCGGCTCTATGACGGGCGGCTCGGTGTCGAAAAACGCCGGCATCCTTTCGCGCGCCAATGAGATCGAACGCCTCAGGAAGAAGAAAACCGAGGCGGAGGAGAAGCTTGCGAAATGGAAGAACGACCTTGCCGAGGCGGAACGCCTTGCGCAGCAGGTTGAATACGAGCTTTCCGTTGAAGAAAGCAAGCTCCGCACGGCGCAGGACGAGGCGCTGCGTCTTTCCGGCGAGGAAAAGCAGTACGCGGTCCTTGCGCAGGCAATCGGCGAGGCGATTTCCGGCTCGGAGCGCGAGCTTTCCGCGATTGCAGCACAGGAAAAAGCGGACGAGCAGCGCAGGAAGACCCTGACGGAACAAATCTGCGCTCTGGAGCGTCAAATCGACGAGTCGGAGCGCGAGCTCACGGTACTTTCCGACGGGCAGAGCATCGCCGCCGAGCAGAGCAACCGCCTGAGCGAGAAGATGACGACGATCCGCATGGATATCGCCGCGCTGGAAGCGGAGCGCGCGACAGCGGTGGATTCGATCGGCCGTCTGCGCGGTCTGGAGCAGTCGATGCGCGGCGATCACGCGCAGAAGCAGTCGCTGCTTGCTGCCTATCAGCAGGAAAACGACGCGCTTCTTGCGCAGATCGCGGAGCGTGAGAACGCCTTTGAGCGGCAGAACGCGGACGCGCAGGGCAAGCGCGATCAGCTCAAGACGGCGCTGGAAGAGCGCATGCGGGTCGAGGCGAGAAAGACCGCGACAGACAAGGAAGCGCAGGACAAGAGCCGCGATATTTTGAACATGGAGCGCGAAAGCGCGCGTCTGGAAGCAAAAAAGACTGCGGCGGAGATGGAAGAAAAGCAGATCATCGACCGCCTCTGGGAAAATTACGAGCTGACGCCGTCCACGGCGCCGGAGGCCGCGACGCAAATCGACAGCGTCATGGCGGCGCAGAAGACGGCGGCAGAGCTGAAGCGCAGGATCGCTGCCCTCGGCACGCCGAACCTCGGCGCAATCGAGGAATTCGCCCGCGTAAACGAGCGCTATGAATATCTGACCGGTCAGAGAGACGACGTTCTGACCTCGAAGCGCGACCTTCTGGGCATTATCAGCGACATCACCGTGCAGATGACGGAGATCTTCACGACGGAGTTTGCGAAGATCAACACCTATTTCGGTCAGACCTTCACGGAGATGTTCGGCGGCGGCAGAGCGTCGCTCGAGCTGGAAGAGCCGGAAGAGCCGCTGACCTGCGGCATTGAGATACGCGTGCAGCCGCCCGGCAAACAGCTCAAGACCATAACGCTCCTCTCCGGCGGCGAGAAGGCGTTTGTCGCGATCGCGCTGTATTTTGCGATTCTTCGCGTCCGTCCGACGCCGTTCTGCATGCTCGACGAGATCGATGCCGCGCTGGACGACCGGAACGTCGAACGCTTCGCGTCATACTTACGCGGCTTCAGCGCCGACACGCAGTTTATCGTTATCACGCACCGCCGCGGTACGATGGAGGCTGCGGATATGCTCTACGGCGTAACCATGCAGGAGCAGGGCATTTCCAAGATATTGCATTTGGATCTGAACCGGATGGAGCAGCAGTTGGATATCATTTCGGAGGAATAACATGGGTTTACTGGATAAAATCAAAAGAGGACTGTCAAAAACGAGATCGGCGATGTCCTCGACGTTCGGCTGTCTGTTCGACTCCTTTACCGGAGCGAACGAGGAATTCTTCGAGGAGCTGGAGGAGAGCATGATCCTTGCCGATCTGGGCGTGGAGACCTCCTGCAAGGCGGTCGACCTCCTGCGCGAGCGCGTGAAGGAAGAAAAGCTGCGCGGCGCAGAGGAAATCCGCAATGCGATGAAGGACATCCTTGTACAAATGCTGAACGTCGGCGATACGCGCCTGAAGCTCGGCACGAAGCCGTCCGTGATCCTCGTGATCGGCGTCAACGGCGTCGGCAAGACGACGACCATCGGAAAGCTGGCGTATAACCTGCGACAGCAGGGGAAGAACGTCCTGCTGTGCGCGGGCGATACCTTCCGCGCGGCAGCGGCGGATCAGCTCGAAATCTGGGCTGGCAGAAGCGGTGCGGAAATCGTCCGGCAGCATGAGGGCGCAGACCCCGCGTCTGTCGTCTACGACGGCATTTCCGCGGCAAAGGCGAGAGGCACGGACGTGATCCTCTGCGATACCGCCGGCCGTCTGCACAATAAGGCGAACCTGATGAACGAGCTCGGCAAGATCACGCGGATCATCGACCGCGAGCTGCCGGACGCGGACAAGGAGATTCTTCTTGTTCTCGACGGCACGACCGGACAGAACGGTCTTATGCAGGCAAAGCAGTTTAAGGAAATCGCGGGCGTAACGGCGATCGCGCTGACCAAGCTCGACGGCACCGCTAAGGGCGGCATCGTCATTGCGGTCGCGGACGCGCTGCAGATTCCGGTCAAATATATCGGCGTCGGCGAGCAGATGGACGATCTTATGCCGTTTGACGCGCAGGCATTCGTGGACGCACTGATTTAAGGAGGCACACATGAGAAACGACGGCAGAGCAGCAGATGAAATGCGAAAGGTGAAGGCGACGCTCGGCTTTTCCAAGTTTGCCGAGGGAAGCTGCCTGATCGAGATCGGATACACGATGGTGCTGTGCAACGCATCCGTGGAAGACCGCGTCCCGCCCCATGTGACGAGCGGCGGCTGGATAACGGCGGAGTATTCCATGCTCCCGCGCGCCAACCGGGAGCGCGGAAAGCGCGATATTTCCAAGCTGAAGCTGTCCGCGCGCAGCGCAGAGATTCAGCGGCTGATCGGACGCAGCCTTCGCTGCGCGGTTGATCTGGAGGCGCTCGGCGAACATACGATTACGGTGGACTGCGACGTTCTGCAGGGCGACGGCGGCACGAGAACGGCTTCCGTGACTGGCGGGTTCATTGCGCTGACCCTTGCCTGCCGGAAGCTATTGGAGCAGGGAAAGATCGAAAAAATGCCCGTGCGTACCTATGTCGCCGGCATTTCCGCCGGAATTGTGCGCAACGAGGCGATGCTCGATCTGTGCTATGAGGAGGATTCCAAGGCGCTGGTAGACTTCAACTGCATCATGACCGCGGAGGGAGACATCGTAGAGCTGCAGGCGACCGGTGAGGGCCGTCCGTTCAGCATGGAAGAGCAGAGGAAGCTGATCGCCCTGTGCAGAAAGGGAAACACCGTTCTGACACAGATGCAGCGCCGCTGCTTGGGGAGTCTGGAATGAAGCTGGTACTTGCGAGCAATAACGCCCATAAGCTGCAGGAGCTGTCCGCCATCCTGTCGACCCTCGGCATGGAGGTTGTCTCCCAGAAGGAAGCGGGCGTTTTTGTCGAGCCGGATGAGAACGGCTCGACCTTTGAAGAGAATTCCTATATCAAGGCGAAGACCGTTATGGACGTCTGCGGCCTTCCGACCGTCGCGGACGATTCCGGTCTGATGGTCGACGCGCTGGGCGGAGAGCCGGGCGTCTATTCAGCGCGATTCGGCGGCGACGCCTGCAAGAGCGACACAGATCGGCTCAATTACCTGCTTTCAAGAATGGAAGACGTGCCGGACGAAAAACGGACGGCGCATTTCGTCAGCGTGATCACCATGCTGACGCCGGACGGAAAGAACGTCGTTGCAAGAGGCGAGTGCCCCGGCAGAATTCTGCGCGAGGTGCACGGTGAAAACGGCTTCGGCTACGATCCGGTCTTCTTCGTCCCGGAGGAGGGCTGCACCTTCGCGCAGCTTCCGCCCGAGCGGAAAAATCAAATCTCCCACCGCGCGAGAGCGCTGGAGATCTTCGTGCGAAAGCTCAGAGAGGAGAAGGAACATGCTGACAAGTAAAGAACGCTCGCTACTTCGGAGCGAGGCAAATACACTCGAAACGACCCTCATGGTCGGCAAGGAGGGCGTCACGGACAGCGTGCTCGAGGAAGCCGCCAGACAGCTCGAGGCAAGGGAACTGATCAAGGGTCGCGTTCTGGAAACCGCGCTGCTGACCGCGCGCGAAGCCTGCGACGCCCTGTGCGACGCGCTGAACGCGGACGGCGTGCAGTGCATCGGCTCAAAATTTGTGCTTTATAAAAAATCCGAAAAGAAGGCGCAGGAGGCGGCAAGACAGGCCAGAGCCCTGCAGAAGAAGGCCGTCAATCCCGTGCGCAGAGGCGCGCAGGAGCGCCGCCGCAAGGCGAAGGAAGAGCGCGAGAAGCGGAACGAATATTTCCGTCAGGCAGCGATTCAGGCGGCGATCGACCGCAGAAACGGGAAAAAATAAGAGAGAAGGGCGTTTCGTATGGCAAGAATCGGTATTTTCGGCGGCAGCTTCAATCCGCCGCATCTGGGGCATATCCTCGCAGCGCGCGAATTTCAGCAGAAGCTCTGTCTGGATCGCGTTCTGCTCATTCCTGCCGCGACCCCGCCCCATAAAACGCTGACGGCGAATTCTCCCGCCCCGCGCCACAGGATGGAAATGACGCGTCTTGCCGCCGCTGAACTGCCTTATGCAGAGGTGTCAGACATTGAGCTTCGCCGCGAAGGCGCAAGCTACACTGCAGATACGCTCGATGAACTTCGCGTGATCTATCCGGAGGACGAATTCTTTCTTCTGATGGGAACGGACATGTTCCTCTCGTTTGAGACGTGGTATCATCCGGAGCGTATTGCCGCACAGGCGACGGTCGCGGTCGCGCACCGCAGCGCGGATAACGCGCAGCAGCTTCGCTCCTGCGCCGACAGGCTGAATGACACGCTGCAATTGCAGACCGTGTTTGTGGAAAATGAATATCTGCCGCATTCGTCGACTTCCGTGCGCGCCCTGCTCGCGTTTCAGGCGGCGCAGGACTATATTTCGCCCGAGGTGCAGGACTATATTCAAAAGAACGATCTCTATTTCTCCCGCGACGATCTGAAGGGGCTGGGCTTTGACCGCCTGCAGGAGGTCAGCCTCTGTCTGCACAACAAAAAGCGCGTGCCGCATGTGATCGGCTGCAGCGATACGGCGGAGCGTCTTGCGCTGAAATACGGCGCTGATCCGACGGACGCAAAACGCGCCGGCATCCTGCATGACGTGACAAAAGCGCTGAATTCACAAGAACAGTTGAAATTGTGCGATCATTATGCTATGATATTAGATAATTTTGAGCGGCTCAATCCGAAGCTGCTCCACGCCAAGACCGGCGCCGTGATCGCGGAGCGGATTTTCGGCGAGAATCCCGCTGTTTGCGACGCGATTCGCTGGCATACGACCGGCAAGGCAAATATGAGCGTTCTGGAAAAAATTATTTATCTTGCCGATTATATGGAGCCAAATCGCTCCTTTGAGGGCGTGGAAGAGCTGCGCCGTCTGACGGAGGAAAACCTCGACGACGCGATGTATCTCGGTCTGACCATGACGATGGAACAGTTAAAGGCCTATCGCCGTGAAATTGATAAAAACTCCAGTGCCGCGCTGCACTGGCTGGAAGAAAGGAAGCAAAGCAGATGAAACTGTTTGGCAATACGAAACGATCTGCGCCTGCGAAAGCCGAGAAAAAATCGGCGGACGCGCCGCTGATCAAAAAGGAGCCGCAGGAGGAAGCGGAAAGCAGACTGCAGCCGCATATCCGCGCAATTCTTCTGATGCTCGGCGCAATCTGCCTGTTTGTTGGCGCAGTTGCGATGTGCTTCATGCTGATAAGCCAGAGTGCAGAGGTCAACGCGCTGCCGCAGGAGGATCCGAAGCCGATCAATTTTGTGGCAGGCGGACGGAGCGTTTTGCCGCCGTCCACGGAAGACCTTCCGGTGCAGTATGAGGTGCCGGAGAGCAAAAACGACTCCAACCGTCTCAATTTCCTGCTGATCGGGATCGACGAGGCGACGGAGCTGAGCAATATGCTCATGCTTGCGAGCGTGGACCTGAACACGAAGGAGGTCGCCCTTCTCAGCATTCCGCGCGAGACCTATATTTCCGGCAACTTTAAGTATCCGGCGGTCTTTAACGTCTATAAGGAAGCCGAGGGCGGCGAATTCGGTATCAAATCCGTCGTTGAAAAGGTCAAGGAGATGATCGGCTTCCAGCCGGATTACTATTTCGTTTTCAACACCGCCTCGCTGAACGGTCTGCTTGACCTGACCGGAAACATTGATTTTGAGGTTCCGGAGGAGCCGGCGTACAGCAATCTTGACGCCGGACAGCAGTCCGTTGACGGCGCGAAGGCGATCAAGCTGCTCAACTACAGAAACGATTACTACGAGATATCCACGGAGCCTGCCAGAATCCAGCGGATGTTCATTCAGAAGCTGTTGACCAAGCTCCTGCAGGACACCGAGCACATTGATGAAAACGCGCGCTCCATCGCGGCGTTTGCCGATACGGACCTTTCCTCCAATGATCTGGCCTTCCTCGGGCATTTCTTCCAGGGAATGGACATGAACGGTATTTACAGCCGCGCTCTGCCGGGCGAGGTTGTGGAGGTCGGCGGCACATATTTCTTCCAAGTCGATCCCAATGAAGCCTTGACCATGATCAATGAACACTTCAATCCGCTGAATAAGGAGCTGACGGTATTTGATCTGAACTTCCGTCAGGTTGCCGGCGACAGCGGCGAAGGCGAATATGCCGCATACGGCTTCGGCAACGGCCGAAACAACACGGTCGGCGGCGATGACGACGACGATGACGACGGGGAAGTAACGGAACAGACGCAGGCCACGGAAGCGACCGAAGCGTCTGAGGAAACGCCGCCGTCTGAAGAAAACGGCGGAGAGGATACCGGCACGGACGACCCCGAAACGCCGTAACGAAAAGGAGAGAGAACGATGTTTACACCAAAGGAAATTGCTACACGCGCCGCGCAGATTTTGGACGACAGAAAAGGTCTCGGCATAAAGCTGCTTGAGGTCACGGACGTCACGAGCATTGCGGACTACTTTCTGATCTGCACCGGCACCTCCAGCACGCACGTTAAGACGCTGTGCGACAGCGTGGAGGCTGTTGTCGCCGATGAGATGGGCGAGGCGCTTCTGCACAGAGAGGGTCATCGCGGCGGCACGTGGGTGCTGCTTGACTTCGGCTGCCTTGTCGTGCACGTCTTTACCAAAGAAGCCCGCGAGTTCTATGATCTGGAGCGTCTTTGGAACGATGCGAAGGAGATTCCCTTGAATTTCGATAAAGAAGAGGCATAACGCATGAAATACGATTATACTGCGATTGAGAATAAATGGCAGAAGATATGGGAAGAGAAAGCGCTTTACAAAGCAATCAACGGCGCGGACAAGAAGAAATTCTACGCTCTGATTGAATTCCCGTATCCGTCCGGCGTGGGTCTGCACGTCGGCCACGCCCGGCCATATACCGCGATGGACGTGATCGCGCGCAAGCACCGCATGCAGGGCGAAAACGTGCTGTTCCCGATGGGCTACGACGCCTTCGGACTTCCGACGGAGAACTACGCGATCAAGAACCATATCCATCCCGCCGTCGTGACGAAGCGCAATATCGAGACCTTCCGCGCGCAGCTCAAATCCCTCGGCTACAGCTTCGATTGGGACCGCGAGATCAACACGACCGACCCGTCCTATTTCAAGTGGACGCAGTGGATTTTCCTCCAGCTTTACAAGAACGGACTTGCCTATAAGACGAAGATGCCCGTTAACTGGTGCACCTCGTGCAAGTGCGTGCTTGCGAACGAAGAAGTCGTGGATAACGTCTGCGAGCGCTGCGGCAGTCCCGTCATCCGCAAGGAGCAGAGCCAGTGGATGCTCCGCATTACCAAATATGCCCAGCGGCTGCTGGACGATCTGGACGATCTGGACTTCATCGAGCGCGTCAAGCTCCAGCAGAAGAACTGGATCGGCCGCTCAACCGGCGCGGAGGTAAAATTCTCCTCCACGCTCGGCGACGAAATCGTGATCTATACGACCCGCCCCGATACGCTCTTTGGCGCGACCTACATGGTGCTCTCTCCGGAGCACGCGCTGGTCGAAAAGTGGATGGATCGCCTCGAAAACGCGGATGAGGTAAAGGCATACCAAGCGGAAGCCGCCGCGAAATCAGATTTTGAGCGTACCGAGCTTGCCAAGGACAAGACCGGCGTCATGCTGCGGGGCGTCATGGGAATCAATCCCGTTAACGGAAAAGAAATCCCGATCTTCATTTCCGACTACGTCCTGTCCACCTACGGCACCGGCGCGATCATGGCGGTTCCCGGCCACGACGACCGCGACTGGGCGTTTGCCAGGAAGTTCGGCTGCGAGATCATCGAGGTCGTCAAGGGAGGCAACATTGAGGAAGCGGCGTTTACCGACTGCGCGACCGGCGAGATGGTCAACTCCGGCTTTCTCGACGGCATGAGCGTCGAGGAGGCGAAGAAGGCAATCATCGCGTGGCTGACCGCGCATGGGATCGGCGAGGCGAAGGTCAACTTCAAGCTGCGCGACTGGGTCTTCTCCCGCCAGCGTTATTGGGGCGAGCCGATCCCGATCATTCACTGCCCGAAGTGCGGCGCCGTCCCGATGGACGAAAAGGACCTGCCGCTGCTGCTGCCCGAGGTGGAAAGCTACGAGCCGACGGACGACGGTCATTCTCCGCTTGCCAACATGACCGACTGGGTCAATACGATCTGCCCGTGCTGCGGCGGTCCCGCCGAGCGTGAGACCGATACCATGCCTCAGTGGGCAGGCTCCTCGTGGTACTTCCTGCGCTACATGGACCCGCACAACGACAAGGCGCTTGCCTCGAAGGAAGCGCTTGAATACTGGAGCCCGGTGGACTGGTATAACGGCGGCATGGAGCATACGACGCTCCACCTTCTCTACAGCCGCTTCTGGCATAAGTTCCTCTACGACATCGGCGTCGTGCCGACCAAAGAGCCGTACGCGAAGCGCACGAGCCACGGCATGATCCTCGGCGAAGGCGGCATCAAGATGTCCAAGTCCCGCGGCAACGTCATCAATCCGACCGACGTGATCGCGGAATACGGCGCAGATACGATGCGTACCTATATTATCTTTATCGGCGACTTTGAGAAACCCGCATCCTGGGCGACGAATTCCGTCAAGGGCTGCAAACGCTTCCTCGACAAGGTCTGGAATCTCGCCGAGACCGTCAGTGACAGCCAGACACAGTACAGCGCGAAGAACGAAGCGATCCTGCACAAGTCGATCAAAAAGGTGACCTCCGACATCGACGCGCTCAAGGGCAACACCGCACTGGCACAGCTTATGACCCTGACCACCGCGCTGTCCGATAACGGCTGCAACGCCGCGGAGCTCAAGACGCTGCTGCAGCTTCTGAGTCCGTTCGCGCCGCACATCTGCGACGAGATCTGGCAGCAGCACGGCTTCGAGGGGATCTGCTCCGTTTCCGCATGGCCTTCCTACGACGAGGCAAAATGCAAGGATAGCGAGATCGACATGGCGGTGCAGGTCAACGGCAAGTTGCGCGGCACGATCCACGTTCCCGCTGATCTGGATAACGACAGCGTCGTCAAGGCGGCGGTCGAGGACGAGAAGATCGCCCGCTTCCTTGAAAAGCTGGGCGGAAGCGTGATCAAGACGATCGTCGTAAAGAACAAGCTCGTCAACCTGATCGTGAAATAATGCGGGATACGATCGCTTTTTCGCAAAAAAGCGAAAATATTTGAAGAAATTGCTTGACAATCGAGATATCGAAAGCTATAATCATTGTTGCCGTAAATCGGCCCTGAAAGCATCCTGGATGTAACCGGATGCGTCGGAGGGAGGGAAATCAATGTCTGAAATCCGTGTCAAAGAGAACGAGTCTTTGGAAAGTGCTCTGAAGCGCTTCAAGAGAAGCTGCCAGAAGGACGGCGTCATCGCCGAAGTCAAGAAGAGAGAGCATTATGTCAGCCCGAGTCTCAAGCGGAAGCAGAAGTCTGAAGCTGCTCGTAAGAACAAGAGAAGAGGTTATTGATTTCCATTTTCTTGATTACAAAAGCTCCTTGCATTCATGCAAGGAGCTTTTTCTGCAACAGGAGTGAAAACTATGCTGAAACTAACGAATGAAGTCATTTCCGCGGTCGAAAAAGGGGATCGTGTCGTTCTCTGCACGATCCTTGCAAGCTCCGGCTCGTCGCCGCGCGGCGCGGGAACCCGTATGGCGGTCTTTGAAGACGGCACTACGGTCGGCACGGTCGGCGGCGGCAGGGTCGAGCTGCTTGCCGCGCAGGACGCAAGGGAAGTCCTGAAATCGGGCAACGCGCATATCCGCGCCTTCTGCCTTGCGCCGGATCAGGTTGCGTCGATCGGTATGATCTGCGGCGGAAATGTGACCGTCTATTATCAGCTTTTGACCAATGCGGAACTCCCGACGCTCTACCGGATGCGAGAGGCTTTGCAAACCGACGCGAACAGCTGGCTGCATTTGCTGATCAAAGACGGCTGCGTGGAAAAATTCGAAATCGTCTATGCGGAAGAGGCAAAGAACCAGCCAGAGCTTTACACCTATCGCGCGATCTATCAAAAGGGGGAGCCAACCCTTTACGTTGAACCGCTGGTACGCGCCGGCCGTGTCTATGTCTTTGGCGGCGGCCATGTCGGACAGGCGCTCGTTCCCGTGCTTGCGAGCGTCGGCTTCCGCGTGACCTTGTTTGATAACCGCAGGGAGCTTGCGGATCAGGCACATTTCCCAGCCGCCGAAGAGGTCATCCTCGGCGACTATGAGCATATTTCCGCGCAGGTCACGCTGACACAAAACGATTACGTCGTCATAATGACCCCGGGGCACCAGTCGGATTATGCGCTTTTGGAGCAGGTGCTGCGTACCAAGACAAAGTACGTCGGCTGTATCGGAAGCCGCCATAAGATATCCAGAACGCAGCAGCTATTGCGCGAGGCTGGGATTTCCGAGGAGGCGATCGCTTCCGTGCATTCGCCGATCGGTCTTGCCATCGGCGCGGAAACGCCGGCGGAGATTGCAGTCAGCATTGCTGCGGAAATGATCCAATGCAGAGCGGAGAATAAGTGACGTGCCGGAATTCTGATGCGTGTTCGCTACATGTTGAGTTTTTCTATTTGGATTGGTATAATTGGGAATCATTACATTTGCAAATAAAGTTACAATCTGTTACAATGTATATGTCCTCGCGAGACGAATACTTATAAGGAGGTATGTATATGTGTAATTTCAATTTCAATTGCAATAATATATGGCAGCTTCTTTGTTCGCTGCTTGGATGGGGCTGCTGATTCAGCACCGCGAAATTAATACATTAGGCAGCTCTGCCAAGGCAAAGCTGCCGCAGTCTGTCAAAGAACCCGGGCTTTTTCCTAACAAAAGCCCGGGTTCTTTGACAGACTGAGAGGTCACAAATGTGACCTCTTTCTTTTGGTGGAGACTAATGGACTCGCGAGCCGCGGGCTAAAAAACATGCCACCGGCATGTTTTTTGCGGTCTGCGGACCGCCGCCCTGTTCGAGTCCAAGTTCCACGAAAAAAACACCTAACGCCACACGGCGTCAGGTGTTTTTTGGTGGAGACTAATGGACTCGAACCATCGACCTCCTGCGTGTGAAGCAGGCGCTCTAACCAGCTGAGCTAAGCCTCCGTAGCAGGCTTATTATAGCACATTTTTCGTAAAAAGCAAGGACTTTTTTTGACGGTAAATCCTTTCGAAGCGATCTTAATTTGATACGTTGCGTTCTGTGGCAGACTGTGGTATATTCTAATATAGCTTGATAAATAATGGAGGAATAAATGCATGAGAGCATATTTTGCAGGCGGCTGCTTCTGGTGCGTGACGCCGATCTATAAGATTTACGGTGTTGACAAGGTAGTATGCGGCTATTCCGGTGGAAAAGAAAAGACTCCGACTTATGAGGATGTAAAGAAGCAGAAAACAGGACACAGAGAAACGATCATGCTGGAATACGATCCCGCGAACGTTTCATTCGACGAGCTTCTGGATATCTTTTTTGCCAATGTTGACCCGTTTGATCCGGAAGGGCAGTTCATCGACAAGGGGCATTCCTATACGCTCGCAATCTATTATACCTCGGAGGAGGAGCGACGGCTTGCAGAGAAGCGAATCAAAAAGCTGAGTGAAGAATCGAACAGGGAAGTCTGCGTCGCGCTGGAGCCTTTTACCGCTTTCTATGAAGCGGAAGAATATCATCAAGATTATTATCTGAAGCATCCTAAGGAATTTGAACAGGAATTGATAGAATCTGGAAGGAAAGCAAACGACTCTTGACAGCGTAAATTCGACAGACAGAGAGACTGCGTCGCGCGGTCTCTTTTTTGGTTTTCCATGTTGAAAAAAATGTGCTTTTCGGTTATAATGAGGTAGATTTTTACGAAAAGAGCTACGAAATTGAAAACAAGTGATTTCTACTATGATCTTCCGCAAGAGCTGATCGCGCAGACGCCGCTCGAGCGCAGAGACGGCTCGCGTCTGCTCGTGATGCAGAAGGAGACCGGCGCCCTGGAGCACCGGCATTTTTATGATATTCTGGAGTATCTTCAAGAGGGCGACTGTCTCGTGATGAACGACTCGCGCGTCATTCCGGCGCGTCTGCTCGGTAATCGCTTGCCCTCGGGAGGCGCTGCGGAAGTCCTGCTTCTGACGGATAAAGGCGACGGCGTCTGGGAATGTCTCGTCCGCCCTGCCAGAAAACTGCACGTCGGTACGCGGCTTTCGTTCGGCGACGGAAAACTGACAGCGACTGTTAAGGAAGAAATGGACGAGGGCAACCGGCTGGTGCAGTTCCATTATGAGGGTATCTTCCTCGAAATCCTCGAACAGCTCGGTAAAATGCCGCTGCCGCCGTATATCAAGGAAGAACTGAAGGACGCAGAGCGGTATCAGACCGTCTATTCCAAGGTGAGCGGCTCCGCTGCTGCACCGACCGCCGGCTTGCATTTTACAAAGGAGCTTCTGGATCGGATTGCCGCAAAGGGCGTGAAGCTTGCCTATGTGACCCTGCACGTCGGCTTAGGCACCTTCCGGCCTGTCAAGGTTGACGACGTGACAGACCACAAAATGCACAGCGAATTGTGCATGATCTCCAAGAAAACGGCGCAAATTCTGAACGAAACGAAGGCGTCGGGCGGACGGGTCATCTGCGTCGGAACGACTTCCTGCCGCACACTGGAGTCCCTTTCGGACGAGAACGGTCATTTTTCCGAAAAGTCCGCGTGGACGGACATTTTTATCTACCCCGGCTACAAGTTCAGAGCAATGGACGCGCTGATCACGAATTTCCACCTGCCGGAGAGCACGCTGATTATGCTGGTGTCCGCCTTCGCGGGCTACGGGCATGTGATGAACGCCTACCGCGAGGCGGTCAAAGCGCGCTACCGCTTTTTCTCCTTTGGCGACGCGATGCTGATTGAGTGAGGTATAACTATGTTTGAACTGCTGAAAACGGAAGGCGCGGCGCGGCGCGGCGTGTTTACCTGCGCGCACGGCACGGTGCAGACGCCCGTATTTATGAACGTTGGTACGCAGGGTGCGATCAAAGGCGCGCTGAGCGCGGCAGACCTGAAGAATATCGGCTGTCAGGTGGAGCTGTCCAACACCTACCATCTGCATCTGCGCCCAGGCGATCAGACCGTCCGCGCGATGGGCGGACTGCACAGGTTTATGACGTGGGACGGGCCGATACTGACTGATTCCGGCGGCTTTCAGGTGTTTTCTCTGGCAAGCCTGCGGAAGATCAAGGAGGAGGGCGTGTATTTCGCCTCCCACATCGACGGACGCAAAATCTTCATGGGACCGGAGGAGAGCATGCAGATTCAGTCGAATCTCGGCTCGGATATCTGCATGGCGTTTGACGAGTGCGTCAAAAACCCGTCGCCTTATGAATATGTCAAGGCTTCGGTACAGCGGACGTACCGCTGGCTGGTGCGCTGCAGGAACGAAAACGCCCGCCTGAATCAGATGGAAACGACCGTCAACCCGCAGCAGATGCTTTGGGGTATCAATCAGGGCGGAACGTATGCCGACCTGCGCATTGAATACATGAAAATGATCGCCGATCTTGACCTGCCGGGCTATGCCATCGGCGGTCTCGCGGTCGGCGAGCCGACACAGACGATGTATGACATCATCGAGGCGATCGAGCCTTACATGCCGAGAAATAAGACGCGCTATCTGATGGGAGTCGGCACGCCGTCAAATCTCATCGAGGGCGTGGCAAGAGGCGTCGATTTCTTCGACTGCGTAATGCCTGCAAGAAACGCAAGACACGCAAAGCTCTTTACATGGGGCGGTACGAGAAACCTGAAAAACGCAAAGTATGAACGCGATGAACGTCCGATCGACCCGGAATGCGACTGTCCGGTCTGCCGCAGATATTCGCGCGCGTATATCCACCATTTGTTCAAGGCGGAGGAAATGCTCGCCATGCGCCTGTCCGTTATGCACAACCTCTATTTCTACAACATGCTGACCCGCCGCATTCGCGACGCACTGGACGCTGGGGAATTCGCCCGCTTCCGCGCGGAATACTCGGAAAAGCTCGGCAGACCTGCCGAGGATTGACCGAAAATGTAAAATTATCAATATTATACTTGCATTGCACGCAGCGATTCAGTATAATAGCAGTAACAATAATTAGGAGGAAATCTCATGGATCCCAGTTTTATCATTATTCTTGTCGCAATGATCGCGGTGTTCTACTTTATGATCATCCGGCCTGAGAAGAAAAAGAAAAAGGAAGAGGAAGCGCTGCGCAGCTCGCTGAAGGAAGGCGACAAAATCACGACCATCGGCGGTATCGTCGGTAAGATCGTCGATATGAAGGATGAAAACATCGTGATCGAAACCAGCATGGACCGCGTCCGCATGGAGCTTGCCAAGTGGTCAGTCATGACGAACAACACCGCGCAGGAGGCTGCGCAGAAGGCGCGCGCCGAGGCGCAGGCCGCCGCAAAAGAACGCGCGGAAAAGAGAAAAGCTGAAAAAGAAGCAAAGAAAAAGAAATAATCGACAGCAGGAACGCACGACTGAAACGGTCGTGCGTTTTTTTGTCATACATCGCGCGCTCAGACAATACGCTGAAAAGGGAAAGGAGAGTAGGTATGAAAACGAAAACGAGCAAAAAAAGCTTCTGGATTGTATTGCTGATCGCGATTCCCGCGTTGACAATTCTGGCGGCATTCGGCGGGGCAAAGCTGATCTTATCGGGCGCAGTGCCGGAAAGCAAGCTGGAGCTGACCGTCTGCATCGCGGTCGGACTGGTTGCGCTGGTGCTGTCGCTGATAGGCGCGTATCGCGCAAAGCAGAAAAAATTTATTTGGGGAATTGCGTTCGCAGCAGGTTATATCGTGATTTTAATGCTGTCGAATCTGCTGTTCTTCGGAGAGGGATACGGCGCGATTCTGCCCAACGTGATTGCCGTGATGACAGGCGGCGTGATCGGCAGCATGATCGGGGCAGGGAAACGCAGAAACAGAAAGCATGCGTAACTTTCGTAAAAAATGTCCAAAGCGATTTTGGATAATTGCAGGATTTCCTGCAAAATGAAAATCTACCATATATAGAGGGAATATACGACGCTTCCCACAAGATGTCGGAAGAAGATTTCAAAAGGGTTACAAGTGCAAATTAACGGTTACGCGGTTTACATAACTAAGTTTACATAATATATGTGCATAATAAACAAATTTTAACAAAAACGCGAAAAAGTGTTGAAATTCAAGGTTTTTTGCGGTATAGTTACTTTTGCAACGGTGAAAAAATTGGTAGAAATAATATTTTTCGCATAAATTGTGATTGTTGTTTCCGCCAAACACTATATGTAGTTTTTTGCCGAATCTTGTAGGAAAGGAGCCGATCTCTTGGCAAATCTTGTATCCGCTTACGAGAATTATCTTTTGAATATCAAGCATGCCTCTGCCAATACGGTTGCTTCCTACATGCGCGATATCCGCCAGTTCACTGATTACATTTCGGATATTGAGGATATGCAGCTCGAAGCTTGTGACAGAGACTGTATTTGCCGCTATACGCAGCACCTTTCGAATAACGGTAAATCTCCGTCGACAATTGCGCGCAGCATTGCCTCTATGAAGAGCTTTTATGCTTTTTGTCAGGCGGAGGGGTTCGTTACCGATAATCCCGTCCATGAGATTCCGCAGCAAAAGGCAGAAAAGAAACTGCCGCAGATTTTAACCGGCAGGGAAGTCGAGCTTTTGCTGGAGCAGCCCAAATGCACGGACATGAAGGGCTTTCGCGATAAGGCGATGCTGGAAACGCTCTATGCGACCGGTATGCGCGTCAGTGAAATGATCTCTCTGAACGTCGCGGACGTCAGCCTTTCAGGCTCTTTCGTCAAGTGTGAGGGCGGCGGCAAATTCCGTATTATCCCGCTTTACCCCGCGGCGGTCAAGGCGCTCACGGCGTATTTGACCGATATTCGCCCGAAGATGGTCTCGGGGCCGGAGGAGGAAGCGCTTTTCGTCAACATTAACGGCGACCGCATGACCCGACAGGGCTTCTGGAAGATCATCAAGCACTATCAGGACACGGCGCAGATCAGCAAGGACATCACGCCACACACCCTGCGCCACAGCTTTGCCGCGCATTTGCTGGAAAACGGCGCTGATCTTCGCTCCCTGCAGGAAATGCTCGGGCACAGCGATATTTCCTCGACCCAGATCTATACGCAGGTCGTCAAGCAGAATCTGAAGAACGTTTACAACAAATATCATCCCCGTGCTTGATGGTCGGTGAGGATTCGCCGGCCGTTCAAAAAAGTGCGCAGTTCAGACGCGCACTTTTAGTCTGCACACTGCTTGTACTCACGCAGCAGCGCGATTGCCGCCCTGCAGCCGTACTTCTCCGCAACGGCGATCTTCCTTTTTACGGACGCTTCCGTGTCGTAGTATTTCGTGGCTCCGTTTTCACTTCGGTAACTGCACTGCGCCGTTTTCAGATATCCTTTTGCCGTGCCGTTGCGGTTTATTTGCGTCGAAACGTTCCATGGAATGATTTCAAGAACCCATTGATTTCCGTACAGCGCCTGCGCCTTTCGGGTAAAGCTTTCCCAGCAATTGCAGAGCAATCCGGAAACTTGCACATCTGCGTCAGGGCAGAGCCGGTGGAGCGCCGGAGGCACGGTTATTTTTGCCCGCATACGCTGCTGCAGTCCGATTGCGATCGCAGCGCTTACCTCGTTGATCGGCTGCTCAAAGTCGAGAAAACACCCGTTTCCGCACGCCTCCGCCAAGCGGTCCAGTACGGCTGGCGGCGGAGCAGCGGCAGGTAAATGAAGATCGTCGATGACAGGGGGCGCGTCGGGAATCAGGCGCGTCGGAAGCCGGAGTGTTCCGTCCGCGTTAAACCCATAACCGAGCTGCGCATACAGCATATCCGACGTCGGCGCCGTTTCGTTTTCCTCTGCGGCAAAATAGAAGGGGATTGACAATAGACAAACCTCCGCATCGGTGTTATAATATGGCTGTAAGAATCTATGGGAACGCAGGAAACATTATGCTGTCATTTTTACCGGATCATATTTTCCAGAACATCACCGATATTTCCCCCGACTTTCTTTGCAGTCGGGAGCTTTCGCTGCTGCTGGCGGATTTTGACAATACGATGCTGCCCTATACGACGGATATTCCGTCGCAGGAGCTGCTGGACTGGATGGAAAAGATCAAGGCCGCAGGAATCACGCTTTGTATTGTTTCCAACAGCCGAAAGCCGCGCGTGCCGCGCTTTTGTGAGCAGTATGGCATTATGTGCATCACCGGGGCGAAGAAACCCGGAACGCGCGGCGTAAAGGAAGCGCTGCGACGATTCAGCGCGGAGAAGAATAACACCGCGCTGGTCGGCGATCAGATCTACACCGACGTGTTATGCGCCAAGCTGTCCGGCGTGACGGCGCTGGCGGTCAAATCCATTCACAATCACAATATCTGGCTGAAGCTGCGCCACGTGCTCGAGGTGCCGTTTCTGGCAATTGCAGGAAAGAGGAGAGTAAAGCTTTGAAAAACATTGAAAAATACCGTTCTTTATTGAATGACGAGGTGCAGGAACTGTTTCTGACCTCCCGCTACAGCCGGATGTACGCGGCGGAATTTGATATTGCCGAGGGCTATGCCGTTCTCGGCAAAAACGGCGCGCGCTACTTCACCGACAGCCGCTATATCGAGTCTGCGCAGAAGAATATCAAGGATTTTGAGGTCATTGACTTCGGACGCGACCTGTTCGGCTGCCTGAATCGGGCGGTGCAGGAGCTTGACATTGAGACGCTCGGCTTTGAGGACGGTTATCTGACGGTCAGCGAGTACGACCTCTTCAGCAATAAGCTGAATGCGAAGTTTGTTCCCATGCAGGAGAAGATCAACGCGTTCCGTGCCTCCAAGGAGCCGTGGGAGATTGAGCGGATGAAAACTGCGCAGGAGATCACCGACCGCGCCTTCACCGAGGTCTGCGGCAGAGTGCGCGAGGGCATGACCGAGAAGGAGCTTGCCGCCGAGCTGATCTACTGCCTGTATAAGAACGGCGGGGAAGGGCTGTCCTTTGATCCTATCGTCGTTTCCGGTCCGAACAGCAGCATGCCGCACGGCGTCCCCGGCGACCGCAAGCTGCAGAAGGGCGATTTTATCACTATGGATTTCGGCGTGCTCTATCAGGGCTACTGTTCCGATATGACGCGCACCGTCGCGTTGGGCTACGCGACGGACGAAATGAAAAAGGTGTATCAGACGGTGCTGGACGCCCAGCTTGCCGGCATTGCGATCTCCAAGGCCGGCGTGAGCGGCAAGGCGGTCGACGCGGCCGCCCGCGATCTGATCACCGCCGCCGGCTACGGAGACTGCTTCGGCCACAGCTACGGGCACAGCCTGGGCTTGGAGATTCACGAAAACCCGAACTGCAACATGCGGAACGAGAATCCAATGCCGCTGCACGCGGTCTGCTCGGCGGAACCCGGCATTTATCTTCCCGGAAAATTCGGCGTCCGGATCGAAGACGTCGTCGTTTTTGAGGAAAACGGTTGTACGGTTTTGACGAAAAGCCCGAAAAACCTGATTATTTTGTAAGGAAATACTTGAAAACAGGGAATTCTTAGTGTATACTATTTAAGTTAAAAGCCGTGAGGCGGCATTCTGAAGAATGTATATTATTTCACATTGGAGGAAACATATATGGCAACCATTACCGCAGGCGATTTCAGAAACGGTAAGACCTTTGAGATGGACGGCAAGATCTATCAGGTCGTTGAGTTCCAGCACGTGAAGCCCGGCAAGGGTGCAGCATTTGTCCGTACAAAGATGAGAAATATCATCACCGGTGGTGTGACCGAAACCTCTTTCAACCCGACGGCAAAGTTTGAGGAAGCGTTTGTTGAGCGCAAGAAGATGGCTTACAGCTACTCCGACGGCGATCTGTACTATTTCATGGACAACGAGACCTATGATATGGTTCCTCTGAACAAGGACATCCTTCCTGAGGCGTTCAAGTTCATCAAGGAGAACGAGGAATGCACGTTGCTGTCCTACAAGGGCAGCGTGTTCGGCGTCGAGTGCCCGAACTTTGTCGAGCTGGAGGTCACCAAGACCGAGCCGGGCGTTGCCGGCAACACTGCGACCAACACCTTGAAGCCCGCGACAGTCGAGACCGGCGCGGAGATCAAGGTTCCGCTCTTTATCAACGAAGGCGACCGCATTTCCATTGATACGCGCACCGGCGAGTATCTCGGCCGCGCAAAGTAACTTGAAAGGAGAACGACATGACTCTTTCTGAAAAATCCGCATACCTGAAGGGTCTGATGGACGGTCTGAAGCTGGACAAGGAGACCGACGAGGGCAGGATGATTGCCGGTATCGTCGATCTGCTGCAGGACATGACCGCCTCGATCAGCGACCTGGAGGAGAACGCAATCGCTGTTTCCGATGAACTTGACGAGATCGAAGAGGATCTGGATGCCATCGAGGAATATCTGATGGACGAGGATGACGAAGACGATGACGACGAGTACGATGAGGACGATGACGTTTACGACTTCGCCGATGACGACGGTGAGGATTTTGACTATGAAGACGAGGTCGTTTACAACGTGACCTGCCCGAATTGCGGCAAGGAGCTGGAGCTGGACGAGGAAACTATCCTCGGCGATTCCATCAACTGCCCGCAGTGCGGCGAGCTTCTCGAGTTTGACTTCGACGAAGACGACGAGGCAGACGAGGAAGATTAAACCGATGATAAAAAAGGACGCTGTTCGGCGTCCTTTTGTCGTATCTTGGCATAGGATGATGCGGGGTGGTAATTTGAAAGACTGCATGCAGGACTGCCTGAAACGGCTCTTATGCGTCAAATCCATCGTCACGATCCTGCTTGCCTCCGTGTTTTGCGCGCTTGCGCTGCGCGGGGAGATTGCGGCAGAGCAGTATCTGACAATCTTTACAATGATCATCTCGTTCTATTTCGGCACGCAGCACGAGCGAATGTAAAAAGCACGACTGCCGATCGGCAACCGTCGTTGGGCAGTCGTACTTTTTGCTTATTCGTCAACCAGATCGTCGTAGTCGTCGAGGTCGTCGTCCGTATCATCCAGTTCGTGGTTGCAGCCGTTCAGTATTTCGCCGTAGCGTATTCTGCGTTTCATTTTGCATTCTTCCACGTTTTTGTGCAGCAGCTCCTTGAAATCCTGCGGGTACTTGATGTTTTTCAGAATGACCTGCGGCGTGGACTTGTCGGAGGAGGCGACCGTCACGGTGCCGACGCCGAAGATTCGCTGCCACAGATTGCGCTTGGAGCTGATATCGCGGATACGGTAGAGCAGAATCTCCTCGTCGCGGACGCTGAGGAAGCCGACGGAGAGGAAAAGACGGTCCTCGCTCAGCCCGTAGCGGGTGAAGCTCAGCGGCATACCCATAAACCGCTTGCGGTCTTTCCAGATATACATATCGCCATTAAAACCCATAGTATTGCCTCCTTATTTGATCTGAATTTATATTAGAACATTCCGAAGGGAATGTCAAGATTGACGTGCGTGATCCGTTTTACTCGCTTCCTTTCGGTCACGCTTGCGCATCTGGCTGTCGAAGATCATCAGGAAGAAGCTGTAAAGGGTAGGACAGGCGATCATCAGAACAATCAGAACCAGAATGGAAGTCCCGTCGAGCGCGACCAGCTCAAAGATACCGGTCAGGAAGAACAGGGCGATGAGCATTGCAATGAGCATCGCGGAGAACACTGCGATACGCAGCCTGGTAAACGGCCGGCAGACGGAATAAAGCGTGACAAAGCCGACGGTCGCAACGACCCAGACCGCGATCGTATCGTAGTTTTCCTGCGGAAGCTCGAGAATTTTGGTGAAGAAGCCCGCGATCAGCACGAGGATCAGGTTTGTCAGGCCGCCCGGCATGGCGCGGCGGATGACGTTGCGCATAAATTTTCCCTCGACTCTGGCGTAATTCGGCTCCAACGCGAGGAAAAACGCCGGCACGCCGATGGTCAGCGCGCTGATCAGCGAAAGCTGAATCGCCTGCATGGGGAAGGGCATGTTGATAAACAGCAGCAGGAGCGCAAGGGTGAAGGAAAAAATATTCTTCACAAGGAAGAGGGACGCGGCGCGCTGGATGTTGTTGATCACGCGGCGGCCTTCTGCGACAATGCCGGGCATCGCGCTGAACTGGGAGTCCAGCAGCACGATCTGCGACACCTGCGACGCCGCCTGACTGCCGGACGCCATGGCGATACCGCAGTCGGAGTCCTTGAGGGCAAGCACGTCGTTCACGCCGTCGCCGGTCATGGCGACGGTATGCCCCTGCGACTGGAACGCGCGGACGAGCTTCCGCTTCTGATCCGGCGTCACGCGGCCGAAAACGGTATATTTTTGCACCGCGTCGCTGAAATCCTCGTCTGTAATCAGCACGGAGGTGTCGATGTACCTGTCAGCGTTCAGAATGCCGGCTCTGGAGGCGACCTCGGAGACGGTGATGGGATTGTCGCCGGAGATCACGCGGATGGAGACGCCCTGCTCGGCAAAATACTTGAATGTGGCGGGCGCGTCCTCGCGGATGAGGTTGTTCAGGAAGATCAGCGCGATCGGATTGACGCGGCGGCTTTCGAGCACACCTTCGATCTTTGCGTCGTAAGCGGCAAGCAGGAGCACGCGGCAGCCTCTTGCAGACCATGGCTCGGCGTTGCCGCGAATGCTGTCGTAACGGTCGCCCATGATAAACTCCGGCGCGCCGATGATATACTGTCCGTTTTCGCCGAAATCGGCGGAGGACCATTTGCTGGAGGAGGAGAAGGGGATACGGCCGACCGCTTTCCAGTCTGACTGCAGACCGAATTGCTCGGCCATCGCCTTCGCCGTTTCATTGTCCGGCTCCTGCCCGGCATAGAAGGCGGCGAGGATTTTTTCGATGTCCTCATAGGAATAGCCGCTTGCCTCCAGTGGGAAAATATCGGAGACCTCCATGCGCGGCTCCGTGATCGTACCGGTCTTGTCCACGCAGAGGATGTCGACGTGGGCAAGCGTCTCGATGCAGTTCATATCCTGCACGAGAACGCGCTTCCTCGTCAGCTTCAGACTGCTGACCGCAATGGCGACGCTTGTCAGAAGGTAGAGCCCTTCCGGGATCATGCCGATCAGCGCGGCGACGGTTTTCTCTACGGAATTGCGAAACGGCATTTCCTGCATCTGACGGATGAACAGGATAATGCCCATCGGGATCAGCGCAATGCCGACGACGGTGATCAGCTTCGTCAGGGAGTTCATCATCTCCGAGCTTGTGGATTTTACGTCAGCGCGCGCCTCTGCCGCCAGTCTTGCGGCGTAGCTGTCCGCGCCGACCTGCGTGAGCTGCGCCGTGCAGCGGCCGGAAATCACAAAGCTGCCGGATTTCAGAGAATCGCCGGGGTTTTTGATGATGGCGTCCGCCTCGCCGGTCAGCAGGGATTCGTTGACCTGCATCTGCCCGTCGCAAACGACCGCGTCGGCGCAGATCTGGTTGCCGGCGGCAAATTCCACGATGTCGTCGCGGACAAGCTGATCCGTCGGAATCTCGTGCCGCTTGCCGTCGCGGATCACGCGCAGCCTTCCTGCGGCAACGAGCGTCAGCTTATCCACGGCGCGCTTGGCGCGAATTTCCTGCACAACGCCGATGACCGTGTTGATCACGGCAATGATCAGGAAGGTCATGTTTTTGAACGAGCCGACGATCAGCAGGGCGACGGCAAGCACAATGAAAATCAGATTGAAGAAGGTGAAGACCTTCTCGCGGACGATCTGCTGTTCACTCTTTGTGTTGCTTGCAGGCGTGACGTTGCGCAGGCCGTTGTTCTGCCGCGCGACGACCTGCTCCGAGGTCAGACCGAGCGCGATGTTTGCGTCAACGACAGGGATTTCACGATATGTATGATTGGCAGGGAGGTACTTCTCTCGTTTCATTTCGCACTCCGTAATTCATACTTTTCTATATAATATTATAGCATAGTTTGACAGAAAAGAACATAGTTATCTTTCTTTTTTGTAAAAATTCGGCGATCTGCGTGATCTGCCGGAACAACGTGAAAAAAAGATTAAAAAATATTGAAAAAAGCACTTGATTTTCGGAAGCTGTTGTGTTAGTATATGCAAGTCTGCAAATGGGTGGTCCTCTGCGGCGCGGTCAACGCCGGCATGAACGCCTAATAAACAAGGAGGACAACACTATGGATCTGATGAAGGCTCTGACCAGCCAGTACATGAAGGAAGAACTGCCGGAAATGAATGTCGGCGATACCGTTCGCGTTCATGTAAAAATCAAGGAAGGCGCTCGTGAAAGAGTGCAGGCTTTCGAGGGAACGATCATTGCCCGCAAGCATGGCGGCATTGAAGAGTCCATCACCGTTCGCCGCCTGAGCTACGGCGTCGGCTGTGAGAAGGTTTTCCCCGTGCATTCGCCGAACATCGTGAAGGTGGAGACCGTTCGCCGCGGCAAGGTTCGCCGTGCGAAGCTGTACTACCTGCGCTCCCGTCTCGGCAAGGCTGCCAAGGTCAAGGAAAGAGTTTAATCAAAACACCCCCGTACCTCCCGAGAGGGAAGTACGGGGTTTGTTTTTTTGCAAAAAGTGTGATATAATAGCGGCAGAAACGAACTGCGGAGGTAAAAACGATGGGATTTGACGCAAAAAAGGTAAAAAACGATATCGTCGCATGGATTCGCGACTGGTTTGAACGCAACGGAAAGGGCTGCAACGCGATCGTCGGCATTTCCGGCGGCAAGGACAGCTCCGTCGCCGCCGCGCTGTGCGTGGAAGCGCTCGGCAAGGACCGCGTGATCGGCGTGCTGATGCCCAACGGCGAGCAGCACGATATCGACATGGCATATCTGCTGGTCAATCATCTCGGCATCGAGCGCTACGTCGTGAACATCAAGGACGGCTACGACGGATTGCTGCAAAGCGTCGAAGCGGCGATCGGGGAGGCGAGCAGCGACACGAAAATCAATCTCGCGCCGCGCATCCGTATGGCGACGCTCTACGCCGTATGCCAAAGCCGGAATGGCAGGGTAGTGAATACCTGTAATCTCTCCGAAGACTGGGTCGGCTATTCGACCCGCTACGGCGACAGCGTCGGCGATTTCAGCCCGCTGTCGATGATCTGCGTCCGAGAGGTCAAGGCGATCGGCAGGGAACTGGGTCTGCCGGAGGCGCTGATCGAAAAGGTGCCGATCGACGGCTTGTGCGGACAGACGGATGAGGACAAGCTCGGCTTTACCTATGAAATGCTCGACAAGTATATCCGCGACGGAATCGAGCCGGACCCGGAAACGAAGGCGCGCATCGACCGCCTGTATGCACTTAACCGCTTCAAGGTGCGTTTCATGGACGTTTTCCCATACCAGCCGGAAGAATAAACGCCGTATTAGATAAGGAGAAAAGAACCAAGAAATTATAGATTTACAGATAAATATTATTGATTTACGATAAATATTGTACTATAATACTTCCGGAGCAAACTTCAAAACAACGCGAAACGGAGGAAGTACAGCTTGAAACAGAAGACGAGAAGTGCCATTGCGCTCATTTTATTGGGGATGTTCACAATCATCGTTCTATCCGGATGCTTTGCGCAAGGAGAGCCGGGAATAGAGGCAGCAGAATCCCATTTACAGCGAGATTTGAATGATTTGCAGAATATGGTACAATGGATGCTGTCAACGGAATATGAAAGCATTGCATTTTGGCGCAGGAATAACTTTATGCTTGCAGAGCTTGAACATCTTTCGATCGATGAAAGTATCCGTCCTACGTTAGATCGGCTTTATCATAACGGATATCAGTTTATCAGTATGGATAGAGAAGAGAACACGATTGTTTTTGAATACTGGTCAAGAACCATGCGTAATCAGAGTTGCGGCTTGGCTTACGTTTTGGACGAAGAGAGCCAGCCGGAAGTGCAATTCATTATGGAGAGTGAACCCCTGTCCGTGAAAGGATGGTATTACTATTTTACGGATTATGAGGAATGGAGAGTACACCACTAATTCTTAAATTATTAATTCAATTATTATTTCGATACAAAAACGGCGGTCGTTCCGCCGTTTTTTCACAGGGAGGAGAAGCGGCGAGTAAAAACAGCGTCAGCTTCGATCAAACGCCGCCGCGCGCGACTTGCCGAACGTTTCCCGTCCGAATTACAATTCCGAACGCAACAAAATAAAAATTTTGTTGCGTTAGGAGGAGGCTTGTGCTATAATTGAGGTAAGAGCGGAACGATTGCCGTTATTTGCGGCGCAGCGGCGCTTTTGAGGTCGTTTTATTCTACGTTCGCCTTACCGTTGCTTTCTGCGCATCCATTCACGTTATTTTTAATTCTATTCGTATGATTCATTGTTTCCGCGTGCCGCGATTTGAATTGTTTGATACGATTCTTTTTTCTTTATTTTCCGCGCTCTTCTTCCGATAAAAATGCTTGAAACGATGAAACGTTCCTTTCAAACTATTTTATCGGCTCCAGAGCAGACTTTCTTTCCGGAGGTTTTCATATGCAGCAATATTCCGACTGTCCGCAGGTACTCCGTGAGTTTTTGTCCTACCACGAAACGATCAAAGGTCAATCCGCCCGCACGATCAGCGAATACTATCTCGATCTGCGGCTTTTCTTGCGTTTCATGAAGCTGGTCAAGAATGAAATGCCCTATACGACCGACCTCAATTCGATTTCGATCAAGGACGTTGATTTGGAATTTATAAAAACGATAACTATTACTGATATTTATGATTTTCTATCGTATCTTGCCAACGACCGGAAATCCGATGAATACGCGGACGCAGGAATCGGCGCGGCGGCGCGCTTCCGTAAGCTGTCTGCGATCAAGTCCTTCTATAAGTATCTGACCGTTCGCACGAAGCTCCTGACGGTCAATCCCGTCAAGGATATGGAGTATCCAAAGCTGCAAAAAGCGCTTCCCCGCTATCTGACGCTCGAGGAGTCCAAACAGCTCCTGCTGTCGGTGCATGGACCGAACGCGGCGCGTGATTATGCGATTTTGATGCTGTTTCTGAACTGTGGAATCCGCCGCTCCGAGCTTGTCGGTCTCAATTTGACGGACGTTTATGAGGACAGAATCCGCGTTTTAGGCAAAGGCAACAAGGAACGCTTCGTCTATTTCGGCTCCGCCTGCAAGGCAGCGATCGACGCCTACCTGCCGGAGCGCAAAAAGCAGGTGCTGAGCGACGATCGCGCTCTGTTCGGCTCGCGTGACAGCAACCGGATCAGCGTTACGGCGGTACATCGACTGGTCAAAAAGCACATTCTGGCGGCAGGACTCGACCCCGAGCGCTTTTCCGCGCACAAGCTGCGCCACACGGCGGCGACGCTGATGCTGAAAAACGGCGTGGATATCCGCACGGTGCAGGAGGTTCTCGGACACGAACACTTGAATACCACGGAAATCTATACCCACATTGAAAGCACAGAGCTGAAAATCGCAGCGGAGGCCAATCCCCTCTCCAGACTGACAAAACCGGAGGGATCCGATGAAGAAAACGCTGATTTTTGATCTGGATGGCACCGTTCTCGACACCCTGAAAGATTTGCAAAATAGTGTAAATTTTGCGCTGAAATCTTATAATTTCCGGCAAAAATCGCTCGAAGATGTCAGAAATTCGGTCGGAAACGGTCTAAAAATGCTGATTCGGCGCACGCTTCCGACGGAGGCGGACGAAATGACCGTCTACCAAGTGCTGTCCACGATGAAGGAGCACTACCGGCTGCACTGTCACGATGAAACAGCGCCGTATGACGGCGTGCCGGAGCTGTTGCACCGACTGCACACGGAGGGCTTCCGCATGGCGATCGTCTCGAACAAGGCGGATGCGATGACGAAAGAACTGCATCGCGTGTTCTTCTCCGATACGATTCAGGTTGCCATCGGGGAAACGGAGCGGCTGCATCGAAAACCCGCGCCGGATATGGTATTCGAGGCGCTTCGGCAGCTCGGAACGGAGCAAAGCGACGCGATCTGTATCGGTGATTCCGAGGTAGATATCGAGACGGCGAGGAATGCGGGACTTCCCTGCCTGTCCGTAGGCTGGGGCTTCCGTTCCGAGGAAGCGCTGCTTGCGGCAGGCGCGGGTACGCTCTGTCGCACGCCGCAAGAGTTATATGAAGCGATAAAAGGAGCCTGAAAATGGCTCCTTTTATTGTTATAAGTTCAGGATTTTCTTGTAATACGGCCAAAGTCCGCACTTTTCGGGGTAATGGGGCGCGAGCTGGCAAAGATCGGTGCCGGGGTACTCGTTGCCCTCGATGATCACGGGACCGTCCGGCGTGATTGCAACATCCCAGCCGACGTGCCGCATTTGCGGCAGCACCATCGCCGCCTTCTTCGCCAGCGCGATCGCGTCGGGCACCATGGGAAGCTGATAGCCCTCGAAGACGACGCCGGTATCGGGATGGGCGGTGAAGACATTGAAATAATCGTCTGTCGCAACAGAGCAGATTTTGCCGGTCGTTTCATCCACGCGGCAGAGCATGCCGCCGCGTCCCGTGTTATCGCAGCAGCCGCCTCCCCTGCCGATCTTGACCATGATATAGGCGATCAGCACGTCGTCGTCGACAACATCCGTCACGATCCGCATGGAATTGACGGACGACGGATGGAGCTTTGCCATATCCGGATGCTGCTTGATCGCATGCTCCAGAATCGGCAGGTTTTTCTTGTGTACATAGTTCAAAATCGCTTCAGTATTCTCAAAATCCGCGACGTTGACCTTTTCCACACCCGCGCCGCAGGAGCCGTGATTCGGCTTTGCGAAGAAGCAGGTTTGCCCCTGCAGGAATTCTTCCAGCTCCGCCACGGTCGCCGTCTCGCCGTTGAGGGTTTTGCGGCACAGGAACGGCGCGAAGCGTTCGTTAAAGCGCAGCTTGTCGTCAAATTCCTCCGCGATCGAATAGTCGTTCATCAGCTCGCAGACCTTCTTGTTGCGCACGCGCGTCAGATAGGTGTTGCGCTGCTTGCCGTTCATATTATAGAAGCCGAACATGACGTAATCGTAGTAGCCCGCGCCGTAGCGCAGGGCGCACCACGCCATCGAGCAAAGCGTCCGCGCTTTGCTCTGTCCGCATTTTTCCTTGACGACACCGGTCATTTGCTTGAGCTTATCAAATTTCATCCCGCGCACCACGCGGGCGAAATATTTGATTCCGGGCATAGACTTCCCTCCCTCAAAGCGCGACGGCGATCGCCTCGCGGACGTTTTTTACGCGCAGAAGCTCCAGACCGTCGGGAGCCTTAAGCTCCTTTGTACCGCTGCGCGGGATGATACACTGCGTAAAGCCGAGCCTGCGAATCTCCGCAAGCCGCTGCGAAAGCTGACCGACCGCGCGAATCTCGCCGGTCAGTCCGACCTCGCCGACTGCGGCGAGCAGATCGGAAACGGGCTTGTCCTGCGCCGCGGAAGCGGCGGCGATCACGACTTACCCAACTCAGACGACTTGTAAATGGAGTTGCCCGTGCGGACGGTATAGCCTCTTACAACTCCATGAGAGTCATAACGTAGTTTCAGGTCGTAACC
>CAJOMA010000005.1 GCA_905235655.1 uncultured Oscillospiraceae bacterium
CAATTGTCGGTATTTCTCCCGCACTTTTTACGATTGCGCTTTCAAGGCTGATTCGCAAATCACTGTCACAAATGATTCGCACTGGATTCCGCCCGACAAAATCGCCCCTTTCATTTGTAAGCCGACAATTCAGCATGGGATTATCAGCGAGGACTGTTCCGATTCCGACAAGAATTCCCGAATATTTGTTGCGAAGACGATGAACAAAGGCACGAGATTCTTCATTTGAAATCCATTTTGACTCCCCGCTTTTGGTAGCGATTTTTCCATCAAGGGTCATGGCATATTTTAAGGCGACAAAAGGCATTTTTGTGCTTATATAATAGAAGAAAATCGGATTTAAGGCGTCACATTCACTTCTCAAAAAATCCTCATCGACCTGAATTCCATGCTCACGAAGGAATGCGTTTCCCTTTCCATGAACAAGAGGATTGGGATCCCGGCTTCCCACAATCACCTTTTTAATTCCGGCTTCGACAATTGCCTGACTGCAGGGCGGCTGCTTTCCAAAGTGACAGCAGGGTTCCAGAGTAACGTAAATTTCAGCTCCGGCAGGGTCATTTCGTCGTTGGCGGGGTCGTAGTATTTCATGGTCTCGTAGTCCTGAGACAGCATCTTCTGGAGCTGCGTCACCATATTGGGAACGCCGGCGTTCAGCCCTCTGCCCTTTGCCGTCAAGTCGGCCAGGAAGCCCTCGCCGCACCGCGCCGCGGCTTCTATCACCGCCAGCAGCCGCTCCTTGTCCTCCTGCTCCACCGTGGGCGGCAAGCCGTCCTCTCCGGGGGTGTAGTACCGATCCATGCTTTCGTTGAGCGCCCTGATCGCCCGGATGTACTGCTCGTACAGCCGCTTATTGTCCTGCGCGTCGTTTTGAAGTTTATGCAAGCTGAGAGCTGTTGCGGCAACATTAACGGCCAGCTTTGATATTGCTTTTTTTATTCTGTTGTGATACAATTTGAGCGTTAATAAGATTAAATGCGAACACATCAGAGAATTTCCGCTTATGGTTGCGGAAGCATAACATTTTAATCGCCCGAAGAAAATCACCCAAAGAGTTGAAGCGGGGCTGTAAGCTGACGCTGCCCACGACCTTCCGCGCAGGCGCGACGCGCCGCAGTATTCAGTCGTTATAAATGACATAAAGTCGTTTATATAAATTATGAAGAAGGAGTAATTGTCATGAAGAAGTTTCTTGCAATCATCCTGGCCATGACCATGGTCATGGCACTTGTCGCCTGCGGCGGCAACAACAGCAGCTCCGGCGACAGCGTCTCCGCGCCCGCTGAGAGCACCGGCGCCAGTGCCGCTCCCGCGGCTGAGTCCGGCAGCGCCGCCTCCGGCTCTGTCTATTGGCTCAACTTCAAGCCCGAGCTCGACGAGACCGCGCAGAAGCTCGCCGGTATGTACACCGAGAAGACCGGCGTGCCTGTCAAGGTCGTCACCGCCGCCTCCGGCACCTATGCGCAGACGCTGACCGCCGAGATCGACAAGTCCAATCCCCCGACCCTGTTCATCATCGGCAACTCCGCCGGCGTGAAGGACTGGGGCGAGTACGCCATGGATCTGACCGGCACCGCCATTGCCAACGAGCTGAACACAGACGCCTACAACCTCTATGACGAGGACGGCCGTCTGGTCTCCATTGGCTACTGCTACGAGTGCTACGGCATCATCGTCAACCCCGACCTCATCGAGGCGGCCGGCCACAGCATGGACGAGATCAAGAACTTTGAGGGCCTGAAGGCCGTCGCTGAGGACATCCACGCTCGTGCTGCGGAGCTGGGCTTTGACGCGTTCAGTGCCTCCGACATGGACGACAGCTCCAGCTGGCGCTTCACCGGACACATGGCGAACCTCGAGTACGTCTACGAGGAGCGCGAGGCCGGCGCGGTCTGGACCGAGTGCCCGCCGACCATCACCGGCAACTACATGGACAACTACAAGAACCTGTTTGACCTTTGCATCAACAACAGCCTGACTGATCCGAAGGATCTCGCCACCGGCGGCCACGACGCCGAGAACGAGTTCAAGACCGGCAAGGCCGCCTTCTTTGTGAACGGCTCCTGGGAGTATGCCGCCGTCTCCGGCGACACTCATACACAGATATCCCGCAAAAGGGGAATGTTCCTCTGTCCTTTTGCCTGAGAGATTCGGCTGACGCCTTGCACCTTCGGCACTCAATGATGAGCTTCTCCAGAGAGTCCCTCCGCAGCTCGGTCTGTTTTCCTGAGAGCATTACTCCTTCGGAGGGTAAAATTACCGCTTTCCCGGGCTGTTTCGACGGGTATTTCGTTTTTGTTTCTTATATTATATCGTATTCCCGAAGAATTGCAATCGTCACTTTTACAAAATATAGGCGCGTCAAGCTCCGCGGCTTCTGTGCATTGTGTATAGATTTTTCGTGATTTTCCTGCATCTGCCCGTAGATTTTTCCGAATGACTGTGCTATAGTAAAGATGTATAACATCAATTATGAGTTGAGGTGATGCAACCTATGGCTCCTTTCTTTTTCGGCGGCGTCCATCCCAGAGGCTTTAAGGAGCTTTCCTGCGAGGCGCCGATCCTGCCGGTCAGACCGAAGATCGTCAGCATTGCGATGTCCCAGCATATCGGAAGACCCTGCGCGCCCCTGGTCAGCGTCGGCGATATCGTGACCGTCGGGCAGAAGATCGGCGACGGTGACGGGCTCTGCGTGCCCGTGCACGCCTCCGTCTCCGGCAAGGTGATCGCGGTTGAGCCGCGTCCGACCCCCTCCGGCACGGAAGGTCTGTGCGTCGTCATCGAAAACGACATGCAGGACACCCTCTGCCCCGACATTCATAAGCGCGACAGCGTCGCGGAGCTGACGCCGGAAGAACTGACCGCCATCATCCGCGAGGCAGGCATTACCGGCATGGGCGGCGCGGGCTTCCCGACCAATGTGAAGATCTCCTCCGGCATGGGCAAGGTCGATACCGTGATCGTCAACGGCGCGGAATGCGAACCGTACATCACCTCCGACGACCGCCTCATGCGCGAAGCGCCGGAGAAAATCGCGGGCGGTATCCGCATCGTTCAGAAAATTCTGCAGCCGGAGCGCACCGCGCTCGGCATTGAGAAAAACAAGGGTAAGGCGATCGCCGCCATGCGCGCCGCCCTGCCCGAGGACATGGAGCTGCTGGAGCTGCGCGTGCGCTACCCGCAGGGCGCGGAAAAGCAGCTCATTCAGACCGTGACCGGCAGACAGGTGCCGCCCGGCGGTCTTCCCGCCGCGGTCGGCTGCGCCGTGTTCAACGTGGCGACCTGCAAGGCGGTCTACGACGCGGTCTATGAAGGTATGCCGCTGGTGCGCCGCGCCGTGACCGTCACGGGCAAAGCGATCGCCAGACCCTCCAACTTCCTCGCGCCGATCGGCACCCCGTACGCGGACCTCATCGAGGCGGCGGGCGGCTTTGCCTGCGAGCCTTACAAGATCCTCTGCGGCGGTCCGATGATGGGCATCGCCCAGCACTCTCTCGACTGCGGCACGATCAAGGGCAACAACGCCCTGACCTGCTTTGCGCAGGAGGATAACCACGAGGTCGAAACGCCGCACTGCATCCGATGCGGCAAGTGCGTCGGCGTCTGTCCGATGCGCCTGATGCCGCTGCAGCTTAACAAGGCGGTACAAAGATGTGATCTTGCCGCGCTGGACAAGGGCAACGTCATGGACTGCATCGAATGCGGCTCCTGCGCCTACATCTGCCCCGCAGGCATTCCGCTGGTGCAGAGCTTCCGCACGGCGAAAAAGCTGCTCCGCGACGAGCAGGCAAAGCAAAAGGCAAAGGAGGCGGTCAAATGAACATCGAAGCGATCCATCTGACCGTATCCTCCTCCCCGCACGCGCATACGAAGAACACCACCGCCGTCATCATGCGCGACGTGTGCATCGCGCTTCTGCCCGCGCTGATCGCCGCGATTTACTTCTTCGGCTGGCGCGCGCTGACGCTGACGCTGGTATCCGTGGCAGGCTGCGTCTTCTTTGAGTGGGGCTACCGCAAGCTGATGAAGAAGGACTGCACCGTGGGAGACTTCTCCGCCGTCGTCACCGGCGTGCTGATCGCCTTCGTCTGCCCGGTCAGCCTCCCCTACTGGACGATCCTGATCGCAGACCTCTTCGCCATCGTGCTGGTCAAGCAGCTCTTCGGCGGCATCGGCATGAACATCGTCAACCCCGCCCTCGCCGCTCGCGCCTTCCTGTTTAGCTGGCCATCTCTGATGTCCGGCAGTTGGGTGCGTCCCGGCACGAATATTTCGATTCTCTCTCCGTCGCTCGACGGCGTGACGGCCGCGACCCCGCTCGGCTCGCTGGCGGAAAACGCCCTCCCGCCGGAAAGTCTGCTCGATCTCTTTCTCGGCAAGGTCGGCGGCTCTCTGGGCGAGGTCAGCGCGGCGGCGCTGCTCCTCGGCGGCGCGTATCTGCTCATCCGCAAGGTCATCTCCCCGCGTATCCCGCTGGCGTACCTCGGCACGGTCGCCGTCCTCGCGGTCGTCTTCCCGCGCGGCGGGAACGACTGCTTCGACTGGATGTTCTGTCAGCTGCTGTCCGGCGGTCTGATGCTCGGCGCGATCTTCATGGCGACCGACTATACCACCTCCCCCGTCACCCACGCAGGGCAGATTGTCTACGGCGTCGGCTGCGGCGTGCTGACGATCCTGTTCCGCTATTTCGGCGCTTATGTCGAGGGCGTGACCTACGCGATTCTGATCATGAACTGCTGTATCGGCTTCTTTGACAAGCTCGGCGTGCCCAAACGCTTCGGTCTCGTCAAGCAGAAGAAGGGCGGTGCGGAGAAATGAAGGATTACAAGTACATCCTCCGGCTGACCCTGACCCTCCTGCTCATCACCGCCGTCGTCGCGGGACTTCTGGGTCTGGTCAACTATCTGACGGAGGACAGGATCGACGCGCTGACCCGTGAAAAAACGGAAAAGGCGATGCAGGAGGTTCTGCCTGCCGCGCGCTACGAGCAGCTTGAGACAGACAAGGACGGCGTCACGGCGGCGTACCGCGCCGACGACAAGGGCTACGTTGTGCTCGTGAACGTCAACGGCTTCGGCGGCGCGATCGACATGGCGGTCGGCGTCGGCGCGGACGGCAGGGTCTGCGGCGTGAGCATCATCTCCCACGCCGAAACTGCCTCGCTCGGCGCAAACTGCGTGCGCGAGGACTTCCGCGCGCAGTATATCGGCGCGGACGGCGCGCTCGCCGTCCGCAAGGACGGCGGCACGATTGACGCGCTGACCGGCGCGACCGTGACCTCCCGCGCCGTGACGCGCGGCGTCAACCTCGCCCTTGAATTCGTGAAGGAGGTGGGAGGATGAACTTCAAAAAGCAGCTCAAAGAGGGGCTTCTGACCAATAACCCCGTCTTAAGTCAGCTCCTCGGCATGTGCTCGACGATGGCGATCACCACGACCCTCTTCAACGGTCTGGGCATGGGTCTGAGCGTCACGATCATCCTGATCTGCTCCAACGTCGTCATTTCCGCCCTGCGGAGGCTCATCCCCGACAAAATCCGCATCGCGGCGTACATCGTCGTCATCGCCGGCTTCGTCACGATGGTCGACCTGCTCTTAAAAGCCTACGTCCCCACCCTCTCCGACAGCCTCGGCGTGTTCATCCCGCTGATCGTCGTCAACTGCATCATTCTCGGCAGAGCGGAGGCGTTCGCCTCCAAAAACGGCGTGCTCGCCTCGGCAGTCGACGGTCTGACGCAGGGCGTCGGCTACACCGCCGCCCTCGTCGTCATGTGTATCATCCGCGAATTCCTCGGCAGCGGCACCTTCGGCAAGGGCGTGCTCGGCGCGGACGGCGTGCGTATCCTGCCCGAGCAGTTCCCGGCGCTGCTCGTCATCCTGCCCGTCGGCGGCTTCCTCACCCTCGGTTGCCTGATCGCGCTGACCCAGTGGGTCAATCGCAGGCTCGCGGAGAAGGAGCGGGAAAAGGAGGCGGTTAAATGAGTACCTTTATCGCCCTGTTTACCATCTCCCTCAACGCCATTCTGGCGGAGAACTTCATCCTCGTCAAGTTCCTCGGAATCTGCCCGTTCATGGGCGTTTCCAGGAAGACCGGCACCGCCTTCGGCATGGGTCTCGCGGTCATCTTCGTCATGGGTCTTGCCTCTGCGGCGACCTGGGCGGTCAACGAGTTCCTGCTCGTCCGGTTGGGTCTGGAGTACATGCAGACCGTGGTCTTTATCCTCGTTATCGCCGCCCTTGTGCAGTTCGTCGAAATGTTCCTGCAGAAAGCCCTGCCCGCCCTGTATCAGGCGCTCGGCATCTATCTGCCGCTCATCACCACCAACTGCGCCGTTCTCGGCGTCGCGCTGCTGAACATTCAGAACAACTATAACTTCATCGAATCCGTGGTCTACGGCGTGACCGGCGGCATCGGCTTCACCCTCGCCATCGTCCTGTTCTCCTCCGTGCGTGAAAGACTGGAGGACTGCGACTGTCCGAAGGCGTTCAAGGGCTTCCCGCTCGCGCTGATCGCCGCAGGTCTGCTGGCGCTGTCCTTCATGGGCTTCTCCGGCTTTAAGGTCTTCGGTTAGGGAGGTGCCGGTATGGAAAAAATACTTTATGCGGTGCTCGTCCTTTCGGTCATGGGCGCGGTCTTCGGCGCGATCCTGGCGATCGCCTCCAAGATCTTCGCGGTCAAGGTCGATGAGCGCCTGCCGAAGCTGACCGCCGCGCTGCCCGGCGCAAACTGCGGCGGCTGCGGCTACGCCGGCTGTCAGGCGTACGCACAGGCGGTGCTTGACGGCAAGGCGCCGATCGGTCAGTGCGCCGCCGGCGGCGCGGACGCGGCGAACGCCATGTCCGCCATCATGGGCGTGGAGACCGTGGAGGTCGAAAAGAAGGTCGCTATGGTCAAGTGCCGCGGACAGAACCATCTGCCCAAGGCGCGGTACGCCGGCATCGCCGACTGCCGCAGCGCGATGTTCGTCACCGGCGACGGTCCGTCCGCCTGTCCGAACGGCTGTCTCGGCTTCGGCACCTGCGTGAGCGTCTGCAAATTCGACGCGATCCACGTCGTCAACGGCGTCGCCCGCGTGGACGCGGACAAATGCACCGGCTGCTTCCAGTGCGTGGAAGTCTGTCCGAGAAAGGTCATCGTCCCCGTCACCTACAGCACCGATATCGTGATCGCCTGCTCCAACCACGACCGCGGCGCGAAGACCCGAAAAATCTGCGACATCGGCTGCATCGGCTGCCGCCTGTGCGAAAAGCAGTGCGAGCACGACGCGATCCACGTCGTCAACAACCTGGCGACCATCGACTATGACAAGTGCGTTTCCTGCGGACGGTGCGCGGCAAGATGCCCGCGCCACCTGATCTCCGACTCGAACCTGCGTACCGACATGGACGCCGTTCCCGCCATGCAGAGATAAGCAAAAGGCAGTTTGGCCACTCGTCCAAACTGCTTTTTTACCTTATTTCACGAAATGGAGCCAGCGGATCCATTTCATTTCACTTGACGCGAAGCGTCAAATTTCACACGCTCGAAGCGCATATTTCACATCCGGAGGATATTTCACTACGCTTATTACGATCCGCTTCCCAACCCTGCAACGGACAGATTCCCTCGCAGCCTGCGGCTGCGGGAATGACAGATAAGACAGAGGTTTCATATTACGGCATACTCTTCAGTTCTGTCATTGCCCGCTTTACGCGGGCAATCTGTGCGTACCGATACGGGACACTCTCTCGTAATACGGCACAAATACCATGCCATCAACGGACAGATTCCCTCGCAGCCTGCGGCTGCGGGGAATGACACGGCAGGAGGAGTTGTCGCAAAATAACGACACAATTCCCATCCCTGCGACGGACGGATTGCCACGGCTGCCTCTGTCAGCCTCGCAATGACGCAGCGGATAGAGGAACATTGCGCATTGTACATTGCACATTGTGCATTGTTTTCCAAACTGTGCCGCTTGACTTCTATCGAAAATTGTGGCACACTATCTGTATAAAGGAGGTGGCATTATGCCCAGTATGGAATGGATGTGGCTCGCTGCGCTTGTGATGTTCGCCGTCTTGGAGGCATCCACCAGCGCGCTGGTGTCTGTCTGGTTCATCGGCGGCTCGCTCGCCGCAATGATCGCCGCCCTGCTCGGCGCGCCGATCTGGCTGCAGTTCGTGCTGTTCTTTGCCGTTTCCGCCGCGCTGCTTCTGCTGCTGCGTCCGATCGCGCGCAAATATATGAAGCCCCGCACCGTCGCGACCAACGCCGGCAGCAACATCGGTAAGACCGCCGTCGTCACCGCCGCGATCGACAATCTGCGCGGAACCGGCGCGGTGAAGATCGGCGGCGTGGAATGGTCGGCAAGAAGCGCCGACGATTCGCCCATTGAAAAGGACGCGGTCGTTCGCGTCACGAAAATCGAAGGCGTCAAGGTCTTCGTGGAGCTTGTAAAGGAGGAAGTAAACGTATGAGCGACTTTTTCAGCAACAATTCCGGCATTATCCTGATCGCGATCGCCGCGATCATCCTGTTCATCATTCTGATTAAAAATATCGCTATCGTCCAGCAGTCTCGCGCCTTCGTCATCGAGCGGCTCGGCGCGTTCTCGACCGTCTGGGAGGTGGGCATCCACTTCAAAATCCCGTTCATTGAGCGCATTGCAAAGCGCGTCAGCCTCAAGGAGCAGGTGCTCGACTACCCGCCCCAGCCCGTCATCACGAAGGATAACGTCACTATGCAGATCGACACCGTCGTGTACTTCCAGATCACCGATCCGAAGCTCTACACCTACGGCGTCGAATATCCCATGATGGCGATGGAAAACCTGACCGCGACCACCCTGCGAAACATCATCGGCGACCTCGAGCTCGACCAGACGCTGACCTCGCGCGACCTCATCAACACAAACATGCGCTCCATCCTCGACGAAGCGACCGACCCGTGGGGCATCAAGGTCACGCGCGTGGAGCTGAAGAACATTCTGCCGCCGCAGGACATTCAGAACTCCATGGAAAAGCAGATGAAGGCGGAGCGTGACCGCCGTCAGGCGATCTTGCAGGCGGAGGGCACGAAGCATTCGCAGATCCTTGTCGCCGAGGGCGAAAAGGAATCCGCCATCCTCCGCGCCGACGCGGAAAAGCAGGCCGCCATCCTCCGCGCCCAAGGTCAGGCAGAGGCGATCCTCGCCGTGCAGAAGGCGACCGCCGAGGCGATGCAGATGCTGAATGAAGCCTGCCCGAACGATCAGGTCATCAAGCTCAAGGCGCTCGAGGCCATGCAGAAGATTGCCGACGGTCAGGCGACGAAGATCATCATTCCGTCTGAAATTCAAGGGCTTGCCGGTCTGGCGACCGGTCTGGTTGAGAGCGCGAAGAAATGATCACAAAACCGTCGATCACGCGCAGCCGGGGTCTGAAGATCCTGCTCGGCGTCACGCTCGGCGTTGCCGTCGCGCTGACCCTGCTGCTGCTCTTCGTTCCCGAAAAAGAGGGCTTCACCCAAGAAACGCCGGGCGTCCTGCTCCGCGCCGACGGAGAAGTCGAAGTCTGCACGGTCGGTCTGCGCGGCACGATCAGCACCTACGCCTTCGACGCGGACGCGCCGATCTGCAGCGCGATGCTCCTGCTCGACGGGCAGGAGGTCGGCGAGGTCCGTCTCACCTTCGACGGCGATTACGCCGTACCGGGAGAGGACGGCTTGCGCGCCGCGATGTCAAAGGAAAAGGAGCTCGCCGCGCTGATCAACCGGGACGGCGTGGACTGTCTCGTCCTCTCCCCCGCGCCGGACGAGGCGGCGGCGCAGGCGCTGCTTGCGCAGTTCCTTGCAGAATGCAGCTTTGCCCGCAGAACGGGCTGGGAAGCATTCCAGCCATAATCGACAGAAAACCCGCGAGGTGCTTGCCTCGCGGGTTTGTTTTCAATTTACTACGTTCTGCGGCGTGCCGGCGAGGTAGGCGCGGATATTTTCCGTACTGGTCCGGTGCAGGCGCAGGCGCGTCTCGTAGGGCGCCCACGCGATGTGCGGCGTGAGGAAACAGTTGGGCGCGGCGAGCAGCGGATTGTCCGCCGAGATCGGCTCCTTAGACACCACGTCCGCGCCGAACGCGGCGAGCTTGCCCGTTTTTAATGCGTCTGCGACCGCCTGCTCGTCTATAAGTCCGCCGCGCGCGGTATTGAGCAGGATCGCGCCGTCCTTCACCTTTGCAAGGGCGTCCGCGTTGATCATACGCCGGTTCTCCGCCGTCTGCGGGCAGTGCAGCGAGACGATATCGGCACGGCGCAGCAGGGCATCCAAATCGACGAATTCCGCGCCATCCGGCACGGGTTTTTCATGCCGCGCCGTAACCAGCAGCTTCATGCCGAAGGCAAGGGCGATATTTCCGACCGCCTGTCCGATCGCGCCGTAGCCGATCAGCCCCATCGTCTTGCCCGCAAGCTCCGTCAGAGGTTTGTTCCAGAAGCAGAAATCCGGGCTGCGCTGCCAGTCGCCGGCAAACACCGCCGCCGAATGCAGTCCGACCTGCTGGGTGATCTCCAGCAGCAGGGCGAAGGTCATCTGCGCGACCGCGCCGGTCGAATAGCCGGGCACGTTGCAGACCGTCACGCCGTGCGCCCGCGCCGCTGCAGTATCGACGATGTTATACCCCGTCGCAAGGACGCTGACGAGCCGCAGCCTCGGGCACGCGGCAAAGACGTCCGCGCCGAGCGGCGTCTTGTTCAGAAGCACGATCTCCGCGTCGCCGATCCTGTCGATCGTCTCCTCCGGCGCGGTGCGGTCATAGACCGTCAGATCACCGAGGGCGCGAAATTCCTCCCAGCTGACGTCGCCGGGATTGGCGGCATAGCCGTCGAGAACGACGATCTTCATCACCAGAACTCCTTCGACGCCTTGCGCTGCACAAACATGTACCACACGAAAATGCCCGCAGGCACGAGGATGGTTGCAATATCCACCAGCGTGTTCGTCGCCCGCAGCGCCAGCGAATAGGTGAGGTAAGCCGCGCCGCAGAGGATCATCGCAATGCCGAGCAGCAGCAGGCGCGGCTCGATATAGTCGATAAAGCCGTCCACGTCCACACAGGTCTCCGGCGCGCAGCCGCCCGGATAGAGGAATTTATTGGGAAAGAGCATGCAGGTTTTGTGCAGGCGGAAATAGGTATACAAGGCGTAGATTCCGCTGCCAAACAGCATGAGAAGCAGTATCATCGACAGCATATCGCCCATACCGGCGTAGGGGTTCGCGCCGGTCGTCGGCGCGACCTCGGTCGCCGCTGTCGCGGACGCTGCTTCCGCCGCATTCAAAAAACGATACATCTGATCATCCTCCGTTGTTTGATACTGCCATTATAGCAACTCCGCGCCGGCATTGCAACCGATTTCTGCCTGCGGCGGCAGTTTTTATACCCTTCCTCTTGACAAACATACGATACGGTGTTATAGTCAATTTGCGACAAGGTCGCAAATCGCAGTTCGCCGGAGGGTTGTTCCGTGGGATACATGACTTCTCAAAGAAAAGCGTTGTTTGACGCTTTGGAGCAGCACCGCGACGAAGCGCTTACTGCCGAGCAAATCATCGCGCTTATGGACGAAAGCGCGAGCAGAAGCGCCGTTTACCGCAATCTCTCGGCGCTCGAAAAGCAAGGGCTGGTGAAAAAATCGGCGATCAGCGGATCGAACAGGGTGATCTACCGCTACGTCGGTGCAAGGGAATGTCAGGATCACCTGCACCTTGAATGCTCAAAATGCGGGAAGACCTATCACTTGAAGGTACCTGCCACCAACGCGCTCATTGACGACGTAATGCAGGATGCGAATTTTCAGATCGACAGTACAAGCACCGTTTTATACGGTGTCTGCGAAAAATGCCGGAAAAGCTGAACGGCGGAATTTACAGGAAAGGCGGTGTTCCTCATGGCAAAGCAAAAACGGCTGGCGGCGGTGATCCTTGCCGTCTTCGTTCTCGTCGCCGTGACGACGTCGCTTTTTATTATGGCGCATGAAGCGGATCACGACTGCACCGGCGAGGATTGCCCCGTCTGCGCCGTGATCGCGCTGTGCAGGAACGCGCTGAAGGTGCTGTGCGGCACGTTGATCGCCGCCGCGCTGCTCTTTGCGTGCCTCCGCTTCACCGCGCCCATTCTTTTGCCTATTCGCGTTTCTTCATACAGCGAAACCCCTATCACCCTGAGAGTCAAGCTTCTAAATTGATATAAGAATCAGCAAGGGAGCAGTCTGCCTGACGGCAGGCTCTTTCGGCGTATGCCGGCTTCCTTGTTTTTTGTACGCTTTTTTAGCGATCATTTCAAATACGGAGGCTATATTATGAAAAAATATCTGTCAATCGCTCTTTGTCTGCTGATGCTCCTCGGCATCATGTCGGGCTGCGCTGCAGAACCGCCGGCAGACCACCCCGGCAACGTTACATCGGAAAATGATCCGACCGACATCCCCGCGGGAGAAACGCTCAGCATCGTCACGACGATCTTCCCGGAATACGACTGGGTCATGCAGCTCTTAGGCGACAAGGCGGAGCAAGCGGAGGTCACGATGCTTCTTGACAACGGCGTAGACCTGCACAGCTACCAGCCGACGGCGGACGACATCGTGAAAATCTCGACCTGCGACATGTTCGTCTACGTCGGCGGCGAGTCCGACGAATGGGTCGAGGACGTGCTCTCCGAAGCACAGAACAAGGATATGATCGTCGTCAACCTGCTCGAAGCCCTCGGCGACGCCGTGAAGGAAGAGGAGATCAAAGAAGGCATGCAGGAAGACGAGCACGAGCACGAAGAGGATGAAGAAGAGCACGACCACGAAGAAGTCGAATACGACGAGCACGTCTGGCTCTCGCTGAAAAACGCCGCCGTCCTTTGCCGGCACATCGCCGACAAGCTCGGGCAGATCGACACGGCAAACAAAACCGCTTATGACGCCAATGCGGAGGCGTATATCGAAAAGCTGAACGCGCTTGACGCCGAATACAAGGCTGCTGTGAGCGCTGCAAGCGTGAAAACGCTGCTGTTCGGCGACCGCTTCCCCTTCCGCTATCTGACGGACGACTACGGTTTGGACTATTACGCCGCGTTCGTCGGCTGCTCGGCGGAAACCGAGGCAAGCTTTGAAACGATCGTCTTCCTTGCAAACAAGGTGGACGAGCTGGACTTGCACGCGATCATGCAGATCGAGAGCGCGGACGGTAAAATCGCAAGGACGATCAAGGAATCCACTGCTTCTAAGGATCAGGCGATCCTGACCATGGATTCCATGCAGTCCACGACGTCCGCCGACGTGGCAAACGGCGCGTCGTATCTGACGATCATGGAGCAAAACCTTGCGGTTCTTGCGGAAGCATTAAAGTAAAACATATCTGAAAGCGCAGTCGATTGGAAAGGCGGATGAATATGAATTCAAAGAACTGGAAAGCGTTTTTATCCACGCTGCTGACCGCAGCGATCCTCGCGGCATGTGCGGGCTGTGCAGACAGCCCTTCTCCGGCTCCGACGGAGACGACCGACCCGACGGAAGCCACGCAGGAGGCCGTGACAACAGAACGCCCGGAAACGTTCAGTCAGGATGAATATGTACTCTATCAAAACGTATTCTACAGTGGATACGGCGCGGACTACGACGGCGCTGCCGTTGAGAAGGAAGGCGTTTTCGCCGTCATCCACGACGCCTATAACGATCGGCTGCGCTATTACGTCTGGGGCTATTACGACCAGACGCGCTGCTGCGACTGGCAGTGGGAATTCGTTCCGCAGGAGGGGCAGGAGCTGCCTCCCGCCGGATCGCTCGTTACGGTGAAGGGTACCTTTGCCTCCGGTGAGGAAGCGCTGGACGGCTATTGGATCACGGATGCGCAGGTGGAGACGGACGCCGCTTACACCGGTCCTTCCGCCGAGCTGGATATGCGCTCGATGGGCGCGACGCTGGAGCGCGTGCAGATGTATAACATCATGTATCATCCTGACGTGTTTGAAGGTCAGACCTATTTTGCCTACGGGCGCATCGCGTCAGTCAATTCCATCCAAGACCCCTATTATGACGGCTCATGGAGCAATACCATCGCGTGGGACGGCGATGTTCCCGCCGTCGGCACCCTTGTCGCGGTATCCGGCACGGTGCAGGGCGGCGCGCTGAACGTTGAGACGATGGACAATATGTAAAGGGAGGCGTTACGATGGCGTTACTTACTTGTGAAAACCTCTCTCTCGGCTACGAAGGGCACGAAATCGTCCACGGGCTGGATTTCGAGGTCAACGCTGGGGACTATCTGTGCATTGTCGGAGAAAACGGCTCGGGCAAGAGCACGCTGATGAAGACGGTTCTCGGTCTGCAGCCGCCGCTCGGCGGGAAGGTGCGCACAGGCGACGGCCTTGCGCGCAATGAGATCGGCTATCTGCCGCAGCAGACGGTCGTGCAGAAGGATTTCCCCGCCTCCGTGCGGGAGATCGTGCTGTCCGGCTGTCAGAATCTCGGTACGCCGCGAAAAATCTATGTGAGCATTCTTTTGTCTGTTTTCACGTTAGGAGGATACCTGATCTATTGGAAATACAACCTCCTGAAAAACGTGAAGACCGTTACAAGTCATGCGCGCAGGATACGAACGGAGCTTCTGCTGATGCTGTTCGTACCGTTTTACGCATTATACTGGTGGTATACGCGCGGCAACGCCGTGCATCATGCGCTCGCTGGACAGGGATATCCAAAGGCGCGTCGGGGGAAAACCTATTTGCTGCTTTCCTGCTTCGGGCTGGAAATCATCTGCGCCGCCTTGATGCAGAGGGACTTTAATACGTTCGCTGCAAGCGTAGACTCGCAGCTTGCCGAAGCAGTCCGGCAGAATAATATCACCAAACAGCATTATTTTTACGGTGCAGAAGCCAGGACATTGGCGAAAAAGAACATGGAGAAAATGGGGATTGCACACCTCGCGCGCAGGTGCTACCGGGAGCTGTCCGGCGGGCAGCAGCAGCGCGTGCTGCTGGCGCGCGCCCTTTGCGCGACGAAGCAAATGATTCTCCTTGACGAACCGGTTTCCGGACTTGATCCGAAGGTCACTGCTGAAATGTATGAGCTGATCTTGAATCTGAACCAAGCCGGCGTTACCGTCGTTATGATCTCCCACGACATCGCTGCCGCCGTGCGCTACGCCAGCCATATCCTCCATATTGGAAATTCGGTCTTCTTCGGCACGAAGGACGCCTATCTCGCAACCGAGCTGTCTGACAGCTTCTGGAAGGGCGGTGACGCCGAATGAAGGAATTGTTCGATAAGCTGGCGATGTACCTGCAATACCCCTTCGTGCGCTACGCCCTCATCGTCGGCGTGCTGATCGCGCTTTGCTCGTCGCTGCTGGGCGTGACTCTCGTTTTGAAGCGGTATTCCTTCATCGGCGACGGTCTTTCCCACGTCGCCTTCGGCGCGATGGCGATCGCGGCGATCGCGGGACTGACGAACGAAATGCCGCTCATCCTGCTCATCACCGTGATCAGCGCGGTGCTGCTCCTTCGCACGGGGCAGAACGCGAAGATCAAGGGCGACGCCGCAGTGGCGATGGTCTCAGTGGGCGCGCTGGCGATCGGCTACCTGCTGATGAACCTGTTCTCCAAGTCCAGCAACCTCTCCGGCGACGTCTGCTCCACCCTCTTCGGCTCCACGTCTATCCTGACGCTGACGAAGACCGAGGTGTGGATCTGCTGCGCGCTGTCGGTCGTGGTCGTGGCGGTGTTCCTGTTCTTCTACCATAAAATCTTCTCCGTCACCTTTGACGAGAGCTTTGCCCGCGCCACCGGCACACGCGCCGGACTTTATAACTTGCTCATCGCGATCGTGATCGCGGTCATCATCGTGCTTGCGATGAATCTTGTCGGCTCGCTGCTGATCTCCGCCCTCGTGATCTTCCCCGCGCTGGCGGCGATGCGGCTGTTCAAGAGCTTCCTGTCCGTGACGGTATTCGCTGCGTGCTTCTCCGTGGTCTGCGCCCTTTTCGGGCTGCTGATCGCCGTCGTGGCAGGCACGCCCGTCGGCTCAACGATCGTCGCCGTGGACATCGTCGCCTTTGCCGTCTGCTGGATCGTCGGCGTGGTAAAGGGAGGGCTTCGAAAATGAAAAAGCAGCTTGCTGTGATCCTTTGCCTTGCGCTTCTTGCTTCAATGAGCGCCTGCGCCGCTTCCCCGCAGAGCGCGCCGACGGAGATCGCAATATCGGAATCGGTTTTTTCCTCTCAGACCTCAGAATATGAAATGGTCGACGTTGACCTGACGACCCTAAGCAGTACAATGGTTTTCTCTCAGACCTTCAATATGTTGGTTGATCCGACGCCCTTTCTCGGTCAGGTGGTTCGGATGCAAGGGAGCTATATCGTCTACGCCGACGGCGCAAAGGCGTGTCTCATTTCCGACGAAGGCGGCTGCTGTCAGGAGGGCATTCACTTCTCTCTGAAGGAGGGTATTGCGTATCCGGAGCTAAACACACAAATCACCGTAGTCGGTACCTTCGGCACCTACGAGTTCAATGGTATGACCTATTGTCGGCTGTACGACGCAGTACTGGAATAGAACGCTACAGAGAAAAGATGTCGTAAAGCGGCATCTTTTCTTGTAATTCTGCGCAGTATATGGTACAATATATTGCGAAATTTGATTACCCCGAGGGGCGGGAGGAATATTATGTCAACCTTACAGCAAGAGATCAACCGCCGCCGCACCTTTGCGATCATCTCGCATCCGGACGCCGGCAAAACGACGCTGACCGAAAAGTTCCTGCTCTACGGCGGCGCGATCGCGCAGGCAGGCGCGGTCAAGGGCAAGAAAAATGCCCGCGCAGCCGTCTCCGACTGGATGGAGATCGAGAAGCAGCGCGGCATTTCCGTCACGTCCTCGGTCATGCAGTTCCAGTATGAGGGCTTTTGCATCAACATCCTTGACACGCCGGGACATCAGGACTTCTCCGAGGACACCTACCGCACGCTGATGGCGGCGGACTCGGCGGTCATGGTCATCGACGGCGCGAAGGGCGTTGAGCCGCAGACGAGAAAGCTCTTCAAGGTCTGCGCGATGCGGCACATCCCGATCTTCACCTTTATCAACAAGCTCGACCGCGAGACGAAGGACCCGTTCGACCTGCTCGACGAATTGGAGCGCGAGCTCGGCATCGAGACCTACGCCGTCAACTGGCCGATCGGCTGCGGCAAGGAGTTTCAGGGCGTTTACGACCGGCAGAAGGGGCAGATCAATTTCTTCTCCGGCGTATCCGGCAAGAAGCGCGCGGAAAAGCTGGAGATCGCGCTGGATGATCCCGCCGTGGCAGACCACATCGGTCAAGCCCGCTGGCAGCAGCTCAAGGACGACGTGGAGCTTTTGGGCGCGGGCAGAGAATTCGACATGGACGAGGTGCGCCAAGGACAGCTTTCTCCCGTATTTTTCGGCTCCGCGCTGACGAACTTCGGCGTCGAACCCTTCCTCGAAGCCTTTTTGCAGATGACCCCGCCGCCCCTGTCGCGCGAGGCCGACTGCGGCGTGATCGACGCCTTCCGCCCCGATTTTTCCGCCTTCGTGTTCAAAATCCAAGCGAACATGAACAAGGCGCACCGCGACCGTCTGGCGTTCATGCGGATCTGCTCGGGCAAGTACGAGCGCGAGAGCGAGGTCTACCATGTGCAGGGCAACAAAAAAATGCGCCTGTCGCAGCCGCAGCAGCTCATGGCGCAGGAGCGCGAGATCATCGACGAAGCCTACGCAGGCGACATCATCGGTGTGTTCGACCCCGGCATTTTCTCGATCGGCGACACGATCTGCATGCCCGGGCAGAAGTTCCGCTTCGCGGGGATCCCGACCTTTGCGCCCGAGCATTTCTGCCGCGTCAGTCCGAAGGATACGATGAAGCGCAAGCAGTTCGTCAAGGGTACGGAGCAGATCGCGCAGGAGGGCGCAATTCAGATTTTTAAGGTGCCGAACACCGGCATGGAGGAGGTCATCGTGGGCGTCGTTGGCACCCTACAGTTCGACGTCTTCCGCTACCGCATGCTCTCGGAGTACGGCGTGGAGCTGCGCATGGAGAATCTTCCCTTTGAAGTCCTGCGCTTCATCACGAAGTCGCCCGTCGACGAGAAGGACCTTAACCTTTCCTCCGACGCGGAGCTTCTGGAGGACTACCGCAGCCATCGCCTGCTGGTCTTCTCCAGCCCGTGGGCGATCGACTTTACTGTTCGCCGCAACCCGGGGCTGGAATTGTCCGAGACGCTGGACGCGTAACGTCCAATGTATTAAACCGGATGTGCAAACGCACATCCGGTTTTGGTTGTTAACGGAGAAATCTTCCAACCGTGTCATTGCGAGGGTGCGTCAGCACCCGTGGCAATCTGTCCCTATCAACATGGGACGAGGTGGAATGAATACTGAAGACTGAAAAATGAATAACCGTTAAATTAACGTGTCGCTGCGCGATGGATTTGATTTTATTTTCCAATTCTGCGAATTGGAAAATACCACAATTATTCATAATTCATTCTTAAGTTTTCAGTATTCATTATGTTTCTCTGCTGCGTGCCATGCCTGCGACGGACAGATTGCCACGTCGCTTCGCTCCTCGCAATGACGCGGAGATGATGGGCGACCGCCCCGTCTATTTTAGCGACTTGATCGCTTCGGGCAGGGCGGCGGCAAAGGCGAGAATTTCGTCTTCCGTCGTCTCGTTGGAGAGAGACACGCGGATCGAGCCGTCGATCAGGACGGGCGCGACCTGCATCGCTTCCAAAACGTGCGAGCGATGCCCCTTGCTGCACGCGGAGCCTGCCGACACGCAGAAGCCGCGATCCTGCAGCGCGTTGATGAGTCCCTGCGAGCGCAGTCCCGCGACCGCCAGGTTGACGATGTGCGGCGCCTCCTGCGCGCCGAGAAGCGTCACGCCGTCGAGCGCGCGCAGGCGCTCCTGCAGGAGCGTTTTCAGCCGGTTCTGCTCCGCGATGTCCGCCTTACGGTTGGGCGTCTGCGCGGCGCAGGCGGCGGCAAAGCCCGCGATCATCGGCAGGTTTTCCGTCCCGCTGCGAAGTCCGCTCTCCTGTCCGCCGCCGTAGAGCAGCGGCGGCAGCTTCTGCGACAGATACAGCGCGCCCACGCCCTTTGCCGCGTGCACCTTATGCCCCGAGACGGAGATCATGTCCGCCCCGAGGGTGGAGGCGCGGAACGGCACCTTGAAAAAGCCCTGCACCGCGTCCGTGTGGAACAGGGCGTTCGGGGAAAGTCTGCGCGTCAGCTTCACCATGCGTTCAATCGGCATGACCGCGCCGGACTCGTTATTGACCATCATGACGCTGACCAGAACCGTATCGGGGCGCAGCGCCGCCTGCAGCGCGTCGAGCGTGATATTGCCGAGGGCGTCAGGGCGCAGATAGGTCACCTCAAAGCCGCGCTCTTCGAGCTTCTGCATGGGGTGCAGGACGGCGTGGTGTTCCACCGCCGTCGTGACGACGTGTTTTCCGCGCTTTCCCATGCGCTCCGCCGCGGCGAAGATCGCCCAGTTGTCGCCCTCCGTGCCGCCGGAGGTGAAATAGACGCGGTCGGTCGGCGCGCCGAGCGCCTCCGCAACGGTCTGGCGGCAGCGGCGCAGCAGCCTTGCCGCGTCCACGCCGAGGCGGTAGAGCGCGCTGGGATTGCCCCAGTCTTCCGTCAGGGTTTTGTTGATCGCCTCCACTGCGGCGCTGCAAGGCTTCGTGGTGGCGGCGTTGTCCAAGTAGATCATATTGGATTCCTCTGCGTATTATTGTGCAGAAAACCGCAAAACGTCCTTCCTTGTCATTGCGAGGAAGCGCAGCTTCCGTGGCAATCCGTGCGTATCAGGTATCGAACGCTTTCTCGAAATAAGGAATGACTGCCAAAGATGCCTTCTATGGTCAAGACAGTCTTATACGACAAAGATACCATACCTGCAACGGACAGATTGCCACGGCTCCTGCGGAGCCTCGCAATGACACACCTGAAAGATTTTACGGTGTTCGATCGCTCCTCTTTTACAGAGGGATAAGGAAAGATGATAGTGGGGTTGCCTCGGTTTGAGACAACCCCTGTTGTTTATTTCTTCTTGAGCGCTTCGCGGATCTTTTCGCAGAGGCCTTCCGGGGTGAGCTTGTACGCCTCCAGCACCGCCGCGGCGGTACCGCTGCGGCCGAATTCGTCGTTGACGCCGTGGCGCACCAGCGGGGTCGGGCACTTCTCGCTCAGGCACTCGGCGACCGCGCCGCCCAGACCGCCGATGATATTATGCTCCTCGGAGGTGACGATGCAGCCGGTCTCCTTCGCAGCCTTGACGACCAGTTCCTCATCCAGCGGCTTGATCGTGTGCATGTCGATGACGCGGACGGAAACGCCCTCCGCCGCCATCAGTTCGCGCGCCTTGAGCGCGATCTGCACCATGATGCCGGTGGCGATCACGGTGACGTCCTTGCCGTCCGCCAGCGTCGCGCCCTTGTCGAGCTCAAACCTGTAGCCGGGAATCTCGTCGGTGACGATATCCACCGCGCTGCGACCCAGACGCATGTACGCCGGACCGTCATAGTTCAAAAGCGCCTCGACGGCGAGCTTCATCTCGTTGCCGTCGCAGGGGCAGAGGACCTTCATGCCGGGAACGGCGCGCATGAGCGCGAAGTCCTCGATGCACTGGTGCGTCGCGCCGTCCTCGCCGACGGACAGACCGCCGTGCGAGCCGACGACCTTGACGTTCAGGTGCGGATAGGCGATGGAGTTTCTCACCTGCTCCCATGCTCTGCCGGAGGCAAAGATGGCAAAGGTGTTGGTGAAGGGCTTGAAGCCGCAGGTGGAAAGACCTGCCGCCACGCCGGTCATGTTGCACTCGGCGATGCCCATGTCAAAGAAACGCTCGGGATATTTGGCAGCGAAGCCCTTGGTCATCGTTGCGCCTGCCAGATCTGCGTCGAACACGACCAGCTCCGGATATTTTTCCGCCAGCTCACACAGCGCTTCGCCGTAAGCGGCGCGGGTTGCGATCTTGCCTGCCATATCACTTGCCCTCCAATTCTGCTAATTTTGCTTCCAGCTCGGCTTTCGCCTGCTCATACTGCTCGTCGTTCGGCGCCTTGCCGTGCCAGCCTGCCTGATTTTCCATGAAGGAAACGCCCTTGCCCTTGGTGGTCTTCATCAGCACCGCGGTGGGCTTGCCCTTGCACGCCTTGGCGTCCTCGAACGCCTGAAGCAGTGCGTCGTAGTCGTGGCCGTCGACCTTGATGACGTTCCAGTTGAACGCCTCGAACTTCTTATCCAGCGGCTCGGAGGGCATGACGTCCTTCGTCGCGCCGTCGATCTGCAGACCGTTCACGTCCACGACCGCGCAGAGGTTGTCAAGACCGTACTTCGCGGCGGACATCGCCGCCTCCCAGACCTGCCCCTCCGCGATCTCGCCGTCGCCGAGGACGGCGTAGACGCGGTAGTCCTTCCTGTTGAGCTTGCCGCCCAGCGCCATGCCGACCGCGGCGGAGATGCCCTGACCCAGAGAGCCGGTGGACATGTCCACGCCGGCAACGTGCCGCATTTCGGCGTGACCGGAATAGTGCCCCTTGATGGAGCGGAAGAGCTTCAGATCCTCGATCGGGAAGAAGCCGCGCAGCGCGAGCACCGGGTACAGGGCGGGCGTGCAGTGCCCCTTCGACAGCACGAAGCGGTCGCGGTCGGGATTCTTCGGGTCCTTCGGATCGACGTTCATCACGCCGAAGTACAGCGTCGTGATGGCGTCAATGGCAGACAGGCTGCCGCCGATGTGGCCGGATGCCGCCGTATGCACAGCATCAAGGCCGAGCAGTCTTGCTTTGGTCGCGGTGATTGCCAGGGTCTTGCTTGCAAATTTTTCCATAGTAACCATTCCTTTTCCTTATACTTTTCCGCCGCCCGGCGGTAATTAACAAATCATTCCTCTTCGGAGGTCTGCAGCGTCGGCCTGGTCTGCCGGACGTAGTACTCGATCCGCGCGAATTCGTCAAACGCGGCCTGCTCCTGCGCGGTCTTCGCCATGGTCAGCGTGTCGCCGTGCAGCCCGTAATTGCGGAAGTGCAGCACCGGCAGCGTATTGCGCACGGTGCGCTGGAACTGCATCCACGAAGGTCCCGTCCAGCCGCAGCAGTCGAAGACCTCGCTCATCAGATAGCACGGGGAGATCGTCGGCCCTTCGCCGGTGAAGTCCCTGCCCAGAACCTTCTTCGCCGCGTCGTTCGCCCAGATCAGATAGGGCGTGGAGTAAAGGCGGAAGCGGTCGACCGAGCCGGCGGACGTTCCCGTGATCCCCAGCTCGCCATAGTATTTCTGTCCGTCGCCGAGCGTCGGCTTATGGTCGCCGAAAAAGACCAGCACCACAGGCTCCGGATCGTCGCGGAAGCTGTCGACAAACGCGGCGACCTGCTTTCCGCTGTCCGCCACGCTGGTGAGATAGTTGTTGACGATGATATCGGCTTCCTCCGAAAGGCCGCCGACATACCTAACGCGCGGAAGCTGCTCCCTGGTGTAGGGGCTGTGCCCCTGATAGGTGACGGTAAAGGAGAAAAACGGCGCGCTCGGGTCGCGGTTTTCATACGCCTCGCGGCGTTCGCCGAAGAGCTGCGCGTCGGTGGTGAAGCCCTGATAGGAAGCGCTGTCCGTCACATAGTTTTCCAGATGTCCCTCGTGGAAGAAGTATTCCTCAAAGCCCAGTCTGCGGTTGATCGACTGACGGCTGTAGAACCAGTCGTGCCCGGGGTGCGCGCCCTCGGTGCGGTAGCCGTTCTGCCGCAGATACCAGACAAAGGAATTCGTATTGCTGTTATAACCGGGATGCCGGTAGGCAAAGCCGGTCAGGAAGGAGCGCTCGGCGTTGATCGTGCCGCCGCCGATGCTGTCGTCGACCAGAACGCCGTGATAGCTCTCGGCCTGCAGGGCGTGGAAGTCCGCGTAGGGGTCGATCTCGAAATCGACCGCGCCGAACGCGGACAGATCGGAGTAGCTCTCCATCATCGTGACGATCAGATTGACCTTCTTGTCCTCGGGGATCGGCGCGTCGGGGTACTGCGCGAGCGTCTGCGCGGCAGCCTCCGCGGAGTAGCCCTCGGGCGGGGCGGGATACGCCTCGTGCAGCGAGTTCAAGAACGACCAGAGCAGGCCGCCCGCTGCGCTGCGCCCGTCGTCGCGCCAGATATTGAACGAGTGCTGCACATGGACGAGGGAATTGTAATACAGGATGTCGTCCGTGTACCAGTGCGACCACGAAAACGCCCCGATGCCGATGCACAGAACCACGGTCGCGGCGCGCGTCCACCAGAAGCGGCGCGTGATTTTCCCGCGGGCAAAGAATTTGAGCAGAACGGCGACGCCGGCGATGATCAAAACGGAAAGAATCAGCCAGCCCGGGATGTGCAGGCTGTATTCGCCCAGAATGCCGAGCCCGTCACCCGCGATCGCCAGATCGTCATAGACGAACGGCTCTCCCCGCAGGTCGATCTTGAAATAGTTGATGAAGACGATCAGCAGGAAAAAGATCGACGTGACAAGCCATGTGATCCACGCGCGGTTGATCAGCACAAAGGCGACCGCCATGAATACGAAGACCGGCAGGAAATTCAAAAGCAGCGTGATCGGATTGTTGACAAAATAGGCGCCGACCATCGCAAAGCCGTTATCATAGCTCCGCGTGCCGACCAGCAGACACCACAGGGTCAGCAGGATCGACGACAGCAGCAGAAAACCGACGGTTTTCAGCATTTCGCGCCCGGGATCGCTCGCGCGCCGCTTCTTCTCCGGCGCGGAAGCTTCCTTCTGTTTGCGCTTCAGCCATTTCATGTCCATATTGCGTTAAAACACCAGCTTCTCCCGCAGATAGCTCTTCAGCTCGGCGATCGGAATGCGCACCTGCTCCATCGTGTCGCGGTCTCGGACGGTGACGGCATGGTCTGCAGGGGTCGTCTCGTCGCCGACGGTCTGGAAGTCCACGGTAATGCAGAACGGCGTGCCGATCTCATCCTCGCGGCGGTAGCGCTTGCCGATGGAGCCGGCGTCGTCGAAGTCGACCATGAACTCGCTCTGCAGGTCGCGGTAAATCTCCTCAGCGGCGGGCGAGAGCTTCTTGGACAGCGGCAGGACGGCGGCCTTGAACGGCGCGAGCGCCGGATGCAGGTGCAGGACGGTGCGCACGTCGTCGTTGCCGTTCTTGTCCTGCCCGACGACCTCCTCGTCATAGGCGTCAACCAAAAACGCGAGGAAGCTGCGCTCCACGCCGAGGGATGGCTCGATGACGTAGGGGATGTATCTCTGATTCTTCTCCTGATCGTAGTAGGTCAGGTCCTTGCCCGAGGTGTTCTGGTGCTGGGTCAGGTCGTAGTCGGTACGGTCGGCGACGCCCCAGAGCTCGCCCCAGCCGAACGGGAAGAGGAACTCGAAGTCGGTCGTCGCCTTGGAATAGAAGCAGAGCTCCTCGGGATCGTGGTCACGCAGACGCAGATTCTCCTCCCTGAGCCCTAACGACAGCAGCCACTGCTTGCAGAAGCCGCGCCAGTAGGCGAACCACTCCAGATCGGTGCCCGGCTCGCAGAAGAATTCCAGCTCCATCTGCTCGAACTCGCGCACGCGGAAGATGAAGTTGCCCGGGGTGATCTCGTTGCGGAAGGACTTGCCGATCTGTCCGATGCCGAAGGGCAGCTTACGGCGGGTCGTGCGCTGGACGTTGACGAAGTTGACAAAAATGCCCTGCGCGGTCTCGGGGCGCAGATAGACCGTGTTCTTCGCATCCTCGGTGACGCCCTGAAAGGTCTTGAACATCAGATTGAACTGACGGATATCGGTGAAGTTGTGCTTGCCGCAGGTCGGGCAGGGAACGTTGTTGTCCTCGATGAACGCTTTCATTTCCGCCTGCGAGAAGGCGTCGATGGGCTTCGGAAGCTCCATGCCGGTATCCGCGCAGTAGTCCTCGATCAGCTTGTCCGCGCGGAAGCGCTCGTGGCACTCGCGGCAGTCCATCAAGGGATCGGAGAAGCCGCCCAGATGCCCCGAGGCGACCCAGGTCTGCGGATTCATCAGAATGGCGGCGTCCAGACCGACGTTATAGGGGTTACTCTGGACGAATTTGTTCCACCAGGCGCGCTTGATATTGTTCTTCAGCTCCGCGCCCAAAGGTCCGTAATCCCATGTGTTGGCAAGACCGCCGTAGATTTCGGAGCCTGCAAAGACAAAGCCGCGGTTTTTGCACAGCGCGACGATTTTCTCCATGGTTTTTTCGGTGTTTTTCATGCGATAGTATCCTCCGATAATCATATTACTCTAATTTATTATTATAGTGTTTTCCTCTGCCGATGTCAACCAAAAAACGGCGCTGCCAAAGCAGCGCCGCGGAAGTATTTGCTGATTCAGAACAGTCCCGCGATCATCCAGTCGCGCAGCAGCGAGACGGCATAGTAGCCGAGGGTCATGAAGCCAACTGTGATCAGGCAGTTTACAAGACTGAGCCGGATGCCGAACACCTGTGAGATCAGCAGAAACACCGCCAGCGCCCACGCCGCGAAGAGCATTGCGCAGAAGATATAGAACACCGTGATATGGAACAGCGACAGTACGATCGAGGCGGCAAGCAGCGTCATCGGGAGCGCCAGACTCGCGCCCACGGCGGCTGTGACCGCGCGGAGATTCACGCGCATTTTTGCAAGCGCGGTCAGCGTAAAGATGAGTCCCATCGTCAGCGCCAGCGCGATGACCGGCGCAAACAGACCCGTGAGCGCCCAGCGCAGAATCGCCCGCAGGAAGTGATCCGCCGCGTAGCGCAGGGTGAACATCATGGCGGAAAGGAAGCTGAGCAGCACCGTCGCGGCCATCATGGTAAGCCCGTTGGTCGCCTCGCACCGCTCCTGCGCCAGACGGCTCGCGCCGATCGGGTCCTTCAGATAGCCGATCCAGAGAGCCGGCAGGGCACGCGCCGCCCTGTCGAGTCCGCCGCCGCGCTTTTTCCCGCGCAGGACACTCCGGGTCCGCCGTTTCGTGCACGGGCAGACTCCGTTCTCCGGCAGCGGGCGGCCGCAGTTTGTGCAAAAACCGGTCATATTCTGTCCCTCCTTCTATGCTCCCTATTATAAATGGCTTCCTTCTGCCTGTCAATTCGCTTTTCGTGAAAATACCCCCTTTTCTTTCCGAGGATTTTCTGCTATACTGAAGACGATATTCCACGACAAGGAGGCGCTTTCTTTGAAGCGATTTCTTTGCCTGCTGCTGTGTCTGACGCTGCTCGCCGCTCTGCTGAGCATGCCGGCCGCGGCGGAGGACAGCGATCTTCTGCAGAGCAGAGGCGATCAGTTTATCAAGAGCAAGGGTCTGACGGAAGAGGATTTTGCCGTATATTTCTACGATACCAAGACGCGGGCGGAATACGTCTACAACGAAAACGCCTTCTTCCCGGTCGGCAACGACTGGATTCTGCCGCTGCACATGTACTTTTACGAGCATGAGACGCGCGGCGACTTCAATCCCGAATTTGACAACCCGGATGAAATCTTCACCATCGAGGGCCTGACGCTCGAGCAGTGCCGCTACAACAGCATCATCATGGGCAAGACGGAGGTCGCAAAGCAGATGCGCGACTACCTCGGCTCTTCCGAGCAGTACCTCATGCTCATCAACGCGGAGTACGGTCATCTCGATCCGGATACCCTGCCGGACAGCTATTTCCGCGACAACTGCTACAGCGCGACCTTCCTGATGAACTGCCTGAAGCGCGTCACCGACCATCCGGAGCTGTTTCGGGATATGATGCAGAACTTCCGGCTCGTGCAGACCGACGACGGCTTCGCCGGCTATAACCGCCAGTACAGCTACACGCACATCCGCGGCGAGGAGGCCGGCTTCGTCTGCGACGTCGGCGAAATCTCCGGCTCGGACACCTACCTGCTGGTCTGCTTCGCCAGCGAGGAGGCGGGCGGCGACGATCTGCTGGCGGACGTTAACGCCCTGTTCTTCAAATACGTCGAGGAGCTCAACGGCGAGCAGCAGAACACCACGCCCACCGACGAGGCGCAGCCGTGGCGCAAATCCACGGATTACCAGCCCTCCTCCTCCTCGCGAAGGAACGACAGCGGCCTGTACAAGATCATGCTCGTCAGTCTTGCCGGCGCGGCGGTCGCGGCGGGAATCATCGCTCTGGTCATCCATCAGATTCGCAGGCGCGAGGATCGAAGGCGCGAGGAACGCAAGCTGGAAGAAGAGCGGCGGGAGAATCAAAAACGCGGCGGCTCAAAACATGAATAACAACAGAAACCCCCGACGAAACGGTGTTCCGTCGGGGGTTTTCTTATTTGAATTTGTCGAAGAATTTTTTGCGCCTGGGCTGGTTGGGCGCGCCGCTCTCCTCGAGCTTGCGCAGCAGCTCCTTCTGCTCTCTCGACAGGCGCACCGGCGTCTCGACCACCACGGTGACGAACTCGTCGCCGCGGTTTTTGCTGTTGACGTAGGGGATACCCTTGCCCTTAAGGCGGAAGGTCGTGCCGGTCTGCGTGCCCTCGTTGATCGTGTAGCGCACCTTGCCCTCGAGCGTCGGCACCTCGACCTCCGCGCCGCAGGCAGCCTGCGTGAAGGAGATCGGCATCTCGCAGTAAATGCTCTGCCCCTGTCGGGTGAAGATCGGATGGCTGCGCACGCTCACCGTGACCAAAAGATCGCCGCTCGGACCGCCGTTTGCGCCGCTGCAGCCCTCGCCGCGCACGCGCAGCGTCTGCTCGTCGTCGATGCCCGCCGGCACCTTGACGCGCGTTTTGAAGCTGCGGCGCACCTTGCCCTTGCCCTTGCAGCGCGTGCAAGGAGTCTGGATGACCTTGCCGGTGCCGCGGCAGTCGGGGCAGGCGCTCTCGGATTGCATGACCATGCCCATGATGTTCTGCTGAACGCGGATTGTGCCCCTGCCGTTGCAGCGCAGGCAGGTCGCGGGAGATGTGCCGGGCTCCGCGCCGCTGCCGCTGCAGCGGTCGCAGTTTTCGATACGCGATGCGCTGATCTCTTTCTCCGTGCCGAAGGCGGCCTCTTCAAAGGTCAGATCGAGCCGCGCCATGACGTCCTCTCCGCGCATCGGCGCGTTCGCGCTGCGCCGCGTGGAGCGTCCGCCGCCGAAGAAGCTGCCGAAGAGGTCTCCCAGATCGCCGAAATCGCCGAAGCCGCCGAAGGGGTTGCCCCCTCCCGCGCCCGCCGCGGGATTGAAATTCGGATCGACGCCGGCAAAGCCGAACTGGTCGTACCGCGCGCGCTTATCCGCGTCGGACAGCACCTCGTTTGCCTCGTTGATCTCCTTGAATTTCTGCTCCGCGTCCGGCTCATGGTTGACGTCGGGGTGATACTTCGCCGCAAGCTTCCGGTAGGCGCGCTTGATCTCGGCGTCGGTCGCGTCTTTTTTGACGCCCAGCACCTCGTAGTAGTCTCTTTTATTCTCGTTTGCCATGGGCTTTCACCAACTTTACGGTTATGTCAGACCGAACAGGCGGCGACTTTCGTCTCCGCCTGTGTCGCTTGTTTGTCGGAATATCTTTTAGTCCTTGACTTCCTCGTAGTCCGCGTCGACATAGCCGTCGCCGCCGGAATTGCCGCCCGCGTTCGGATCGGCGCCCATATTGGGGTCGCCCTGCGGCGCAGACTGCTTGTAGATCTTCTCGGAAGCGGCATAGAACGCCTTCTGCACGGCGTCGGTCGCCGCCTTGATCGCCGCGACGTCCGTGCCCTTGTTCTTTTCCTTCAGATCGTTGAGCGCGGACTCGATGTTCGCCTTGTCGCTTGGCTCGACCTTGTCGCCCAGCTCGCCGAGCGTCTTCTCGGTCTGATAGATGACCTGATCGGCGGCGTTGTGGGTGTCGACCTCTTCCTTGCGCGCCTTATCCTCGGCAGCGTACTGCTCGGCTTCCTTGACCGCCTTGTCGATATCCTCCTTGGAGAGGTTCGACGACGCGGTGATCGTGATGGTCGCTTCCTTGCCGGTGCCGAGGTCCTTCGCAGAGACGTTCACGATGCCGTTGGCGTCGATGTCGAAGGTAACCTCGATCTGCGGCACGCCGCGCGGCGCGGGCGCAATGCCGCCGAGCTGGAACTTGCCCAGCGTCTTGTTGTATGCCGCCATCTCACGCTCGCCCTGCAGGACGTGGATCTCCACGGAGGTCTGACCGTCGGCTGCGGTGGAGAAGATCTGGCTCTTCTTGGTCGGAATGGTCGTGTTGCGGTCGATCAGACGGGTGAACACGCCGCCCATGGTCTCCAGACCCAGAGACAGCGGGGTGACGTCCAGCAGGAGCAGACCCTTGACGTCGTCGCCCAGCACGCCGCCCTGAATGGCAGCGCCGACGGCAACGCACTCGTCGGGATTGATGCCCTTGAAGCCTTCCTTGCCGGTGATGCCCTTAACGGCCTCCTGCACGGCGGGAATTCTCGTC
>CAJOMA010000006.1 GCA_905235655.1 uncultured Oscillospiraceae bacterium
AGGGCGTACCGCTGGCGACTCTGATCGAGGGCGGCGCGCAGGAACGCGGCAAGCGCGCGGGAACGGAGAATCTACCCGCCATCATGGGCATGGCGGCGGCGCTGGAGGAAGCCTGCGCTTCGATGGAGAAAAACGCGAAGAAGCTGACCCTCCTGCGCGACCGGCTGATCGACGGTCTTTCCGAAATTCCGCATTCGATCCTCAACGGCGACAGAACGCGGCGTCTGCCCGGCAACGTGAATTTCTGCTTTGAGGGCATCGAGGGAGAATCCCTCCTGCTCCTGCTCGACGACAAGGGCATTGCCGCCTCGTCCGGCTCCGCCTGCACCTCCGGCTCCCTCGACCCGAGCCACGTCCTGCTCGCGATCGGCAGAGTCCACGACATCGCACACGGCTCGCTGCGGCTGACACTGTCGGAGGAGACGACGCAGGAGGAGATCGACTTCACAATCGCGGCAGTCAAGGAGGTCGTCGGCTATCTTCGCAATATGTCGCCAGTCTGGCGCGACCTGCAAAGCGGCAAACGGGATTTTATCATTAAGTGAGGCAACTGCTATGGCATTATACAGTGAAAAAGTCATGGATCATTTCCGCAATCCCCGCAACGTGGGCGTAATTGAAGACGCCGACGGCGTCGGCGAGGTCGGCAACGCAAAATGCGGCGACATCATGAAGATGTATCTGAAAATCGACGGCGATATCATATCGGACGTAAAATTTGAGACCTTCGGCTGCGGCAGCGCGATCGCGTCGAGCTCGATGGCGACGGAGCTCATCAAGGGCAAGCCCGTCTCGGAGGCACTGAAGCTGACGAACAAGGCGGTCGCCGAGGCGCTGGACGGTCTGCCCGTGCACAAGCTCCACTGCTCCGTGCTCGCCGAGGAGGCAATCAAGAAGGCGCTGCAGGACTATTACGAAAAGAACGGCATCGAATACGACAAAACGCAGTTCCCGCAGTGTGAAAGCTGCGAGCATTGCGAACTGTAGCAAATGAAAAAGGCTTTGATTGCAATGAGCGGCGGCGTGGATTCATCCCTCGCCGCCAAACTCATGCTTGAAAACGGATATACGTGCATCGGCTGCACGATGAAGCTCTTTGAAAACGAAGACGCAGGGATCGCAAAAGCAAAAACCTGCTGCTCTTTAGACGACGTGGAGGACGCCAGAGGCGTCGCCTATCGGCTCGGCATTCCGTTCTATGTATTCAATTTCACGGACGAGTTCCGCGAGAAGGTCATCCGGAATTTTGCGGAAAGCTACGAGCGCGGGCACACGCCGAACCCCTGCATCGACTGCAATACCTATCTGAAATTTGAAAAACTCTATCAGCGCGCCATGCTTCTCGGCTGCGATTGTATCGTGACGGGGCATTACGCGAGGATCGCGCAGGAGGACTGTCGTTTCGTCCTGAAAAAGGCGGTCGATGAGACGAAGGATCAGAGCTACGTCTTATACCGTTTGACGCAGGAGCAGCTTGCACACACCGTCTTCCCGCTCGGAGAGCTGAGAAAAACTGAAGTGCGCGCCATGGCAGAGCGCAGCGGCTTCGGCAACGCACACAAGCCGGACAGTCAGGACATCTGCTTCGCGCCGGACGGCGATTACGCGGGCGCGGTGGAGCGGTTTACGGGAAAGCGATCTGTTCCCGGCATTTTTACCGACAAAAGCGGTAACGTCCTCGGACGTCACCGCGGTATCGTGCACTATACGATCGGGCAGCGCAGAGGGCTCGGCGTCAGTGCGAAGGCACCTTACTACGTTTGCAGCATCTGCCCAGAGACCAACACTGTCGTGCTCGGATGGAACGAAGACCTGTTCCGCCGCGACGCAGAAGTCCGTTCGTTCCATTGGATTAGCGGCGAAGCGCCGCAAAATGCGATTCGCTGCAAAGCAAAGATCCGCTACCGCCAGCCGGAGCAATGGGTCACCGCCATTCCGGTGCATAAGGGCGTCGTGCAGTTGCACTTTGACGAGCCGCAGCGCGCGATCACGCCCGGACAGGCTGCTGTCCTGTATCAGGACGATATCGTCCTCGGCGGCGGCGTGATCGCACAAGAGGACACTTGATAACCTACCGATTTTGTGGTATAATTATGCGGAAAAGAGGGAACGGGTATGATGATCTCAACAAGAGGACGCTACGCACTGCGCGTGCTTTTAGACCTTGCGGAGCACGCAAAGGAAGGCTTCGTGCCGATGAAGGACGTGGCGAAGCGGCAGGGTATTTCCCTGAAATACCTGGAGCGGATCATTCCCGTTCTGGTCAAGCACGGCATTGTAGACGGCGTGCAGGGCAAGGGCGGCGGCTACCGGCTGGTCAAGGAGCCGGAGGAATTGAAGATCGGCGACATCCTCCGGTTAACCGAGGGTGATCTTGCGCCGGTCGCCTGTCTTGCCTGCGACGCAACACCCTGCGAGCGCGAATATGAATGCCGCACCTATCCGATGTGGGTGGAGTTTTACCGCGTCATCAACGAGTTTTTCGACAGCAAGACCCTCGCGGATATCATCCGAACCGATCCTGCGGATAACTATTCGATTTAATGCGGAATTGTCCGACCTCCCGCGTCATTGAGAACCTGCGCCAGCAGACCCGCAATCTGTACGTCGCAGGGTTGTACCATATATCGTATTATAAAAGCACCCGGATCTGTCATTCCCGCCTGACACAGTCAGGCAGGCTGCGCAGCCGTTGACGGCTTTGCCGCCTTACGGATGCGGCGTACCCCCTGCATAGCCGTTGGCGGCTCTGCCGCCTTACGGATATGGCGTGCCCCTTGCGGGTATTGCGGGTGGAATCTGTCCGTTGCAGGTATGGCATGTGTGCCATTTCACAGTGAAGTGTCTGTTAACGATAGACACAGATTGCCCGGACAAGCCGGGCAATGACAGGTTTTGAGGATTTGTCTTTTTTGATAAAGTGTGCGAGGTCGATACGCGCGGATTGCCACGGCTGACTGCGTCAGCCTCGCAATGACACAGCACGGTACTGCATAGCAGCTTGCATATAAGCCGCGCGCCGCGTCAGTAATCTGACGCGGCGTGCGATTCATTTCGTATCTTACTATTTGCTCAGCCGGTAGGTGTTGCCGTCCTTGACGAAGCCCATGGCATTTAAGTACTTCTCATGCTTCTCCGACGGATCGACGAATTCCAGGCGGGTATATCTCCCGTTCGCAAGCAGCTTCTTATACATGAAGCGGCCGACCGAGGCGTCGCGGTACTTCGGCGTGGAATAGTCCACAAGGATGCGCAGCGAGCCGTCGTCCTGCTTTTTGCCCAGCAGGACGCCCACCGGCACAAGGTCATAGTAGACGAAATAGGCTGCGTCCGCCTCGTCCTTTTCCAGCGCGACCTCGGGGAAGAACCGCTGCATATCCGCGCCGTAGAAGGTCATGAATTCCTTGAGATAGGCGTTGTCTGTGTTGATCGGCAGCATGGTCGTGAGCTTCTCCGCCCGCAGCAGACGGAAGAGGAAGTAGATATTGATGGTGACGATACCGAGATTCAGGATCGCCGTGGGATACGAGCCGATCAGCAGCGCGTAGACCACGAAGATGCCGGAGCCGATCGTGTTGATGATACGCAGCTTGACGACCGACGCCATCAGGAACGATACCAGCACGAGCACCGTTGAAGCATAGCCTATGATTTCATATATGGTATTCGTATCCATTCGGTACCTCCCGCTTACTTTTCTGCGACAGACAGACGGTTGAGCGCGCGCGACAGCTTCGCCGTCGCGATCTCAATATCCTTTGCCTCCTGTGCCGCGGCAAGACGCTCCTCGGCGCGCTTTTTTGCGATCTCGGCGCGCGCCACGTCGATGTTCTCCGCGTACTCGAAGGTCGTAGCGACCAACTGCACCTCGCCCTTGCTGACACTCAGGAAGCCGCCGCCGCAGGCGGCGTTCTTCGTTTCGCCGCTGCGCGTGACCAACACGGTGCCGATCTCCAGAGCGGCAATATAGTCCGCGTGATGTGCGCGAATGCTGACGTATCCCTCGGTCGTGCGAAGGCGCAGCGCCTCCGCCTCGCCGTCAAATACGCTGCCGTCCGGCGTTACGATCTGCAAACGGAAGCTGCTCATTGCGCAGCACCCTTTCTCGCCTTTTCAACCGCCTCGTCGATCGTGCCGACGTAGAGGAAGGCAGACTCGGGCAGATCGTCATGCTTGCCCTCGAGGATCTCCTTGAATCCGCGGATCGTCTCCTTGATCGGGACGTACTTGCCCTCGTAGCCGGTAAACTGCTCGGCGACGGAGAACGGCTGCGACAGGAAGCGCTGGATCTTTCTCGCGCGGGCGACGGTCAGCTTATCCTCCTCGGAAAGCTCGTCCATGCCCATGATCGCGATAATGTCCTGCAGCTCCTTATACCGCTGCAAAATGCGCTGCGTCTCGCGGGCGACCTCATAGTGCTCCAGACCGACGACGTCGGGCGTTAGGATACGGGAGGTGGACTCCAGCGGATCGACCGCCGGATAGATGCCCAGAGAGGCGATGCCGCGGTCGAGAACCGTCGTCGCGTCCAGATGGGCGAAGGTCGTCGCCGGCGCGGGGTCGGTCAGATCGTCCGCGGGGACGTAGACCGCCTGCACGGAGGTGATGGAGCCCTTCTTCGTGGAGGTGATACGCTCCTGCAGGGCGCCCATCTCGGTTGCCAGCGTCGGCTGATAGCCGACCGCGGAGGGCATGCGCCCCAGCAGCGCCGAAACCTCGGAGCCTGCCTGCGTAAAACGGAAAATATTGTCGATAAACAGCAGAACGTCCTGCCCCTCGCGGTCACGGAAGTACTCCGCCATCGTCAGACCCGACAGCGCGACGCGCATACGCGCTCCGGGCGGCTCGTTCATCTGACCGTAGACCAGCGCGGTCTTGTTGATAACGCCGGACTCCTGCATTTCGTTGTACAAGTCGTTTCCCTCACGGGTACGCTCGCCGACGCCGGCAAAGACGGAGATACCGCCGTGCTGCTTGGCGACGTTGTTGATCAGCTCCATGATCAGGACGGTCTTGCCGACGCCTGCGCCGCCGAACAGACCGATCTTGCCGCCCTTGGCGTAGGGCGCGATCAGGTCGACGACCTTGATGCCGGTTTCGAGGATCTCCGTCGTGCTCTCCTGCTCGTCGTAGGCGGGCGGATCGCGGTGGATGCTCCATTTTTCGCAGGTGACGGGCTGCGGCTTATTGTCAATAGCACGCCCAAGCAGATTGAAGACTCTGCCGAGCGTTTCCTTGCCGACCGGAACCTTGATACCCGTGCCGGTATCGACCGCCTCCATGCCGCGCACCATGCCGTCGGTGGAGCTCATGGCGATACAGCGCACCACGTCGTCTCCAAGCTGCTGGGCGACCTCGCAGACGAGCTTACCTTGTTCCTGTTCAATTTCGATCGCGTTGAGCAGATCGGGCAGATGACCGTTCGGGAACCGGATATCCAGCACCGGTCCGATGATCTGCACGACGCGTCCGATGTTCTTTTCCTGCATGTGGATTGCTCCTTTCTACAGCGCTTCCGCGCCGGAGACAATTTCTGTGATTTCCTGCGTAATGACCGCCTGACGCGCGCGGTTGTAATGCAGCACCAGCGTATCGATGATCTCCGAAGCGTTCTTGTTCGCAGAGTTCATCGCGGTGCGGCGAGCGCCGTGTTCTGAGGCGGACGCCTCGCAGAGCGCGGCAAAGAGGATGCCGGAGACGTACTGCGGAACGATCTTTGCGATCAGAGCTTCCGCAGAGCCTTCCACCAGCGCGCCGGCGTTGGTCTTAACCTCCGTCAGACGGATCGGCAGAAGCTCCTCCGTCACGGGTACCTGCGACAGCATGGACTGGAATTTCGTATAGGCGACGACAACGCGGTCATACTTCCCTTCCGCGAATCCGTCGCACAGCAGCTTTGCCATCTGCGTACAGTCGCTGACGCCGACGGCGCCGGTCACGCCGAAGTAGGCGCTGACGATTTCCGCGCCGATGCGCTGAAACTGCTCCATGGACTTCCTGCCCACGGGCAGCACGCAGTAGTCCTGCCCCTGCGTCATGCTCTTGACCATGCGGAAGAGGTTGGCGTTATAACCGCCCGCCAGACCGCGGTCGCCTGCGATGACGACGTAGCAGGTGCGCTTGACCTCGCGCTCGATGGCGTAGACGGTCGGCGCATCCGCCGCGCCCGCCTGCAAAGAGGAGATCGCCTTTGCCAGCACCTCATGGTACGGACGGGTCGCCTCCGCACGCTGCTTTGCCTTGCGCAGCTTGCTCGTCGCCACGAGCTCCATCGCCTTGGTGATCTGCCGGGTGCTTTCGACGCTTCTGATCCGCGTCTTGATTTGCTTCATCGACGCTCCCGACATGGCTTACTCCTTCTTGGCGAACTGCTCCTTGACCACATTGATGGCCTGACGCAGTTCTTCCTCGTTGGGCTTGGTGAGCACGGCCTCGTCCCGAATGCTCTCCAAAATCGCGGGACGCTGTACCGTCAGATACTCGAACAGCGCCGTCTCGAAGTCGTGGATCTTCTCCACGGGGACCTCCGCCAGCAGATCCTGCGTGACGGCGTAGATGATGCAGACCTGCAGCTCCACGTCAATGGGGCTGTTGCGGTTCTGCTTGAGAATCTCCACGATCCGCGCGCCCTGCGCCAGCCGCGCCTTGGTATCGGCGTCCAGATCGGAGCCGAACTGCGCGAACGACTGCAGCTCGCGGTACTGGGAGTACATCAGCTTCAAAGAGCCGGCGACCTTCTTCATCGCCTTGATCTGCGCGTTGCCGCCGACACGGGACACGGAAATGCCCGGGTTGATGGCGGGGCGGACGCCGGCGTGGAAGAGCTCGGACTCCAGGTAGATCTGACCGTCGGTGATGGAGATGACGTTCGTGGGGATATAGGCGGAGACGTCGCCCGCCTGCGTCTCGATGATCGGCAGGGCGGTCAGAGAGCCGCCGCCGTATTCCGGCGCGACGCGCGCCGCGCGCTCTAAGAGTCTCGAATGCAGATAGAACACGTCGCCGGGGTACGCCTCGCGTCCGGGCGGACGGCGGATCAGCAGCGACAGGGCGCGGTAAGCGACCGCGTGCTTGGACAGGTCGTCATAGATGATGAGGACGTCCTTGCCCTGATCCATGAAGTATTCGCCCATCGTGCATCCGGAGTAGGGCGCGATATACTGCAAGGGAGCCAGCTCCGAGGCAGTGGCGGAGACGACGATGGTATAGTCCATCGCGCCGTTCTTCTCTAACGTATCGACCAGCTGGGCGACCGTGGAGCGTTTCTGACCGATCGCAACGTAGATGCAGGTCACGCCCTTGCCCTTCTGGTTGATGATGGTGTCCGTCGCGATGACCGTTTTGCCGGTCTGACGGTCGCCGATGATCAGCTCGCGCTGCCCGCGACCGATCGGGATCATGGAGTCGATCGCCTTGATGCCGGTCTGCAGCGGAACGGAGACGGATTTGCGCTCGATGATGCCGGGCGCGTTGCGCTCGATCGGGCGCATTTCCTTCGAGCTGATCGGACCCTTGCCGTCGATCGGCTGACCCAGCGCGTCCACGACGCGGCCGATCAGCGCTTCGCCGACGGGCACGGAAACGACCTGACCCGTGCGCTTGACTAAGCTTCCCTCGGAGATGCCGACGTCCGTGCCGAGCATAACGACGCTGACGAAGCTCTCTTCGAGGTTCAACGCCATACCGAACGAGTCGTTCTCAAAGCGCAGAAGCTCGTTCGCCTTGCACTTTTCCAGCCCGTGCACCTTCGCGATGCCGTCGCCGACCTGAATGACGTAGCCGATTTCGTCCTGCTGCGTCTTGGATGCGTAAGTTTTGATCTGATCTTTTATGATCTTGCTGATATCGTCAATTTTCAGATTCACGGTATCACCATCCTTATACTATCGTATCGGACAAGCTGCGGCGCAGCTTGTCTAACCTTGACCGGATGCTGTCGTCCAACTGCACCCCGCCGTATCGCAGCGTGATGCCGCCGATCAGCGTTTCGTCAACGCGGTTGGTCAGGATCACGGTCTTGCCGGTAATGGCAGAAAGCTTCTCCTTCAGCGCGTCCATCTGCCGCTCCTGCATCGGTACTGCCGTAATCGCGGTAGCCCGTAGAAGCCCGTGCGCCTCGTCATAGCAGGCGTTATAGACGTCCGCACAGGCGGAGAACTGATAGCACGAGCGCTTCTCGCACAGCAGGCAGAGGAAATTCAGCGCCATGGGGTCCATCGCGCCGAACGCCGCGCGCAGCAGCGCAAGCTTTTCCTCCGTGGCGACCGCCGGGGTGTCCAGCAGCGTCACATAGTCCGGCTGCGCCAGAAACGCCGCGCGGACGACCTCTAATTCCTCGCGCACCTGCGTATCCGCGCCGTTTTCCGCGGCAAGCTCAAACAGGGCTTTCCCGTAGCCCGCCGTATCAATCATGGCTCTCCCCCAGATTCTCGATGAAAGAGTCGATCAGCTCCGAATGCTCGCTGCGCTTGATGTCGCGCGCCAGCACGGCGGAGGCGATGTCCACCGCCATCACGGAGACCTCGTCCTTGATGTCGTTCATCGCGCGCTTCTTTTCCAGCGCGATCTGCTCGTCGGCGCGGCGGAGCGTCTGCAACGCCTTTTCCTGCGCCTCGCGGAGCATTTCCTCGTCGCGAAGCTGCGCCTTGCGGTAGGCGTCCTTGAGGATCGCTTCCTTCTCGGCGTTCGCCTCGGTCAGACGCGCCTCGTACAGTTCTTTCAGTACGGCGGCGTCTTGTTTGGACTGGTTGGCGTCGGCGTAGAGATCGTCGATCTCCTGCTGGCGCGCGTCGATCATGTTCTTGACAGGCTTGAACAGGAGCTTTTTCATAAACTTGTACAGGATCAGAAGATTGCACAAGGTAAACAGACACGTCCACGGGTTGACGCCGACAAAGCTCTCAAATCCGGTTAGAAATTCCAAGCCGCATCTCTCCTTTCGTCAGATTTCGGATCGTTCTGAAATCAGAAAACGAAGAGAAGCAGCAGCGCGATAACCAGAGAATAGATGCCGGTGGATTCGGTGATTGCGCAGCCGAGGATCATGTTGGTACGCAGCGTGCTGGTAACCTCCGGCTGACGCGCCATGCCCTCAAGCGCCTTGCCGACGGCGTTGCCTTCGCCGATTGCCGGACCGATTGCGCCGAAGCCCATGCAGATACCTGCGCCGATTGCGATTAAGCCTTTTACGAGATCCATAAGAATACCTCCAAATTTATATTTATATAATATTTTTTGAACAGATTAAGCTGCCGTTTCTTCCGGCGGCGGGCAGGCAGCGCCCACATAGACCATGGTCAGCATGCAGAAGACCAGCGCCTGAATAAAGCCGGTGAAGAGATCAAAATAGATGGACAGGAAGGCGGGAATGCCAACCTGCAAAATCGGGATGGAGCGGATGATCTCATTGGGGATCCAGCTCAAAAGCAGGGAGCTTCCCGCCGCCAGCGCCCCGTAGATCATCGTCGTCAGCACGCCGCCGCCGGCGATATTGCCGAAGTGACGGAACGACATGGAGATCGGCTGCGCGATCTCGCTCATGATATTCATCGGCGTCATGACCGCCACGGGCTCCGTAAAGCCCTTGAGCCAGCCGAAGAAGCCGTTGCGCTTGATATTGTGATACCAGACCATCACCGTGACGATCAGCGCCCAGGTAATCGTCGTGCTCAGGTCCGCCGTCGCGCTGCGGAAGACGCCGCCGAACAGACTGATCAGCGTGCCGAGCACGGAGGAGCAGAAGAGCGCGCCGATAAAGGGCGTAAAATGGCTGTTGTGCTTGCCCATCGTGTCCTCGACCAGATTGTAAAGGATCGAAACGCCCTTTTCCACCATTACCTGCCGGCGCGTCGGACGCTTTTGCAGTCCCTTGCCGAGCCGCCAGCTCAGGATCAGCAGAACCACCATGACGACGAAGGAAGAAAGCACCGTCTGGGTGATGCTCACGTTCAGTCCGAAGAGCTTGAATTCCAGCAATATCCTCGGACCGTTTCCGATACCGTCCATGATCAGTTCGCCTCCTTTTTACGAAAAATCTCGGAAAGAAATATCGCGATTCGGATAAAGCAGAGCGGGAGCACCGTTGCCACCGGATCAAATACGTTGGTTTTTAATGCGACGATCAGTACCGCCGCAAGCACAACCATTCGGATAACATAGTTAAAACGCACCTGCAGTGCGCCGCGCTCCGGACTCTCCGCGCTCTCCGCCTTGACGACGGAAAAAGTCATCACCGCGAAGTTGAGCAGCGCAGCCGCCGTGCCGAGCGCCGCGCCGAGCAGGACTTTTCCCGTCAGCCTGCCGAGCAGCGCGTAGACGCCGATCATGATGCCGGTCATCGCCAGCGTGATCAGCAGGATCGGCAGCATGGAACGCAGCGCCTCAATCGCCTTATTTCGATGTTCCATTGTCCTCTCCTTTGTGCTCTGTGGGGTCAATGTAGTCCTTGGTCTTGACGATGTAGTAGATCATGCTGTAAAAGCCGAAGACGACGCCGAGCACGATCGCGGTGATCAGCACCCACCTGCCCCAGCCGCGCCGGCTGTTCAGATACCAGCCGCCGAGGATCAGCAGTCCCGCGGGAATGATCATGCTGAACGCCGCCTGGAAGATGAAATTCAGCGCGTAGACCGCTTTGAACAGCTTTTTCGGCATCGCGCAACCTTCCCCTTTCGACGGCATAATCCAAAACTTCCCTTATACACAACTATACAGCAAAAGCACAAAAAAAGCAACCTATTCTTTCCCGCTCGGCGATAAAAAACCGCGCGAAAAAAACTCTTTCCGTCGGTTGACAAGCAAGATGCTTTTCAATATAATAAATGAAACATTTTTCAGTCTTTGTTGTAAGAGGTGTCTCACATGAGCAAGCTCCATTCCGAAACACTGTGCATTCAGGCGGGCTACAGCCCGCGCAACGGCGAGCCGCGCCAGATCCCCATCATCCAGAGCACGACCTTCCGCTACGAGACCGCCGACGCGATGGCAAAGCTGTTCGATTTAGAGGCAAACGGATATTTCTATTCCCGCCTCGCCAACCCGACCTGCGACATGGTCGCGGCAAAGATCGCAGCGCTCGAGGGCGGCACGGCAGCCATGCTGACCGGCTCCGGTCAGGCGGCGAACTTCTTCGCGGTCTTCAACCTTGCCGGCTGCGGCGACCACGTTGTCAGCGCATCGAGCATCTACGGCGGCACATTCAACCTCTTCGCCGTTACGATGAAGCGCATGGGGGTAGACTTCACCTTCGTCGATCCCGACTGCTCCGAAGAAGAGCTGAACGCCGCATTCCGTCCCAACACCAAGGCGCTCTTCGGCGAGACGATCGCCAATCCCGCGCTGACCGTTCTGGATATTGAGAAATTCGCCCGCGCCGCGCACGCGCACGGCGTTCCCCTGATCGTGGACAATACCTTTGCCACGCCGATCAACTGCCGCCCGATCGAATGGGGCGCGGACATCGTGACGCATTCGACCACCAAGTATCTGGACGGTCACGCGGCGACGGTCGGCGGCTGCATCGTCGACGGCGGCAGATTCGACTGGATGGCGCACGCGGAGAAATTCCCCGGACTCTGCACGCCGGACGAGAGCTACCACGGCGTCGTCTACGCCGAGCGTTTCGGCAGGGAAGGCGCGTTCATCACCAAGGCGACCGCGCAGCTCATGCGCGACTTCGGCTCCGTGCAGTCGCCGCAGAACGCTTTCTATCTCAACCTCGGTCTGGAGAGTCTGCCCTTGCGCATGCGCCAGCACTGCGCGACCGCGCAGAAGGTCGCGGAGCACCTGCAAAAGCATGAAAAGATCGCGTGGATCAGCTACTGCGGTCTGCCGGGCGACAGATACTACGAGCCCGCGAAGAAATATCTCCCGAACGGCTCGTGCGGCGTGATCTCCTTCGGCGTGAAGGGCGGCAGAGCAGCGGCGGCTGCCTTCATGGGCAATCTGAAGCTCGCCGCGATCGAAACGCACGTCGCCGACGCGCGCACCTGCTGCCTGCACCCTGCCAGCACGACCCACCGCCAGATGACCGATGAACAGCTCGCCGCCGCGGGCGTCAGCGCCGATCTCGTGCGCCTGAGCTGCGGTCTGGAAAACGCGGACGATCTGATCGCAGATATCGACCAGGCGCTCGCCGCAATTTGAATCAAAAGGAACCTGTCAAATGCCCATTAAAATCCCAAACGATCTGCCGGCGACCGCTACCCTGCAGTCGGAAAACATCTTCGTCATGACGGAGACGCGCGCGACAACGCAGGACATCCGACCGCTGGAAATCCTCATTCTCAACCTCATGCCGACCAAAATCGAGACCGAAACGCAGTTTGCCCGTCTGCTCGGAAACTCCCCGCTGCAGGTGCACCTGGAATTCCTGCACACCCGCTCCCACGTGGCGAAGAACGTCTCCGCCGAGCACCTGTTCACCTTCTACAAGACCTTTGACGAGATCAAAGCGAAGAAATACGACGGCATGGTCATCACCGGCGCGCCGGTGGAACACCTGCCCTTTGAGCAGGTCGAATACTGGGACGAGCTGTGTCAGATCATGGAGTGGAGCAAGACCCACGTTCACAGCACCCTCCATATCTGCTGGGGGGCGCAGGCGGGTCTTTACTACCACTTCGGCGTCAGAAAATACCCCCTGCCCAAAAAGCTCTTCGGCGTATTCCCGCACCGGGTCGAGTACAAGAATCCGATCCTCCTGCGCGGCTTCGACGAGGTCTTCATGGTTCCGCATTCCCGCCACACCACGGTACGGCGCGAGGATATCGAGGCGATCCCCGAGCTGAAGATCGCCGCCGGCAGCGAGGAGGCGGGCGTTTACGCCGTCTTCACCGCGGGCGGCCATCAAGTCTTTCTCACCGGACACTCGGAATATGACCCCGACACGCTCAAGCGCGAATATGAGCGCGACAAGGCGCTGGGGCTTCCGATCGCCGTTCCGAAGAATTACTTTCCGAACGACGACGACACCCAGCCGCCGATCGTGAGCTGGCGCGGTCACGCGCATCTGCTGTTCTCCAACTGGCTGAATTATTTTGTCTACCAGACCACGCCGTACGATTTTACGAAATAACCCGCCGCCTCGCAATGCCGCAGTTCTCGGATCGTGTCATTGCGAGCCTGCGCGAGCAGGCGTGGCAATCCGTCCGTAGCAGTCTTGTGCCCTGCATCATATCGGGAACGCACTCCCAGCGCTGTCATTCCCTGCCTGACGCAGTGAGACATGGAATCCGTCCGTTGCAGGGATGGGACTTGTTCCATATCACGGTAAAGTGTGCCTCAACGATACGCACAGATTGCCACGGCTGACTCCGTCAGCCGTGGCAATGACGCGGCGGGGAACGGCTTTCCTCGCAATGGCGCAGTGGGGAACGGCTTTCCTCGCAAAGACGCGGTGCAGGTCTCACAATGACGCGGCTGGATCGTTTTCCTATCTCATACAAAGACGGATGTGCCGATCAGCACATCCGTCTTTTATATTATGCGCCAGAAGGCGCAATGCATTTTAATTGGGGTACGGCTTGCCGGTCAAAGCTTCAAAGGAGGTCTTGACCGCCTCCTCCGTCATGTCGCAGTGCAGCAGGTAGATCGGAACCTTCTTCAAAATCCGGTCGAGCAGGTCCAGCGTCAGAACCAGCGCCTGCTTGTCGCGCGGCAGATAGACCTGCTGGATGATCAGCCGCATGCAGTCGCTCGGCTCGACGCGCTCGATTTTGTTCTCTTCGCCGCGGCACAGAAGGCAGATTCCGCGCAGCGGGACGATGCAGTTCTTCTGCCAGCCTTCCTTGCCCGCCCACGGGGTCGAGCAGATCTCCGCCTCCTCGCCCTTCATGCGCAGCAGCGGCTTGTCACCGTTGACGATCTTGACCTGATCGCCGAGGTATTCTCTCCACAGACTGATATGCGTAGACTTTCCCGTGCCGCTCAGCGCGCCGAAGAGATAGCCCTCGCCCTCGTAGGAGATTGCGGCGCAGTGGAACAGGAAGCTGCCGAAATACGGGCTGCGCTCCGCGATGCAGCGGAAGATGCAGGACTTCTCCGCGTTCAGCGCGCCGACGCTCGGGTCCGGCGCAAGCTCCTCCTCGACGCCCTCCGGGGTCGCAGTGGCGACGATATCCACGCCGTTTTCCGGCTTTTCGATCCGGTAGTCGCGGAAAAAGTGCGGAATCCTTTTACGAATATAGTTGATCTCCACGGTCAGACCCGCGAGAGAAATATACAGTTGGTTTTCCATATTGCCTCACGTTCCTGCCGCGGACAGATAAGCGGCAAAACTGTAAAGATCGGTATAGCGCGAGACGTAGTAGCGATTGACGAGGAACGGATCGGCAGAGGTATTGTACAGACCGCCGTTCATCTTGATGCCGAACATATAGTATTCCGGCCCGAGCTGGAGCGTGTAGTTGTTATATCTGCCGCTCGGATAGCACAGCACGATGGGTTCCTTGCCCGCGATGCGCGTGATGATCTTCTTGGACTGCGCCATCTCGTACTTCGTGCTCTCATAATCCAGCTCGTCCAGATAGGCATGGGTGTAGGTGTGACTCTGGATGGACACAAGACCCGAGGTGGACATCTCGCGAATCTGCTGCTCCGTCGCCATGTGCTCCTCGTTGCTGGGCGATTTGGCAATGACGAAAATCGTCGCCTTGACCCCGTACTTCTTAAGCAGCGGGAACAGCTCCGTGTAGTTGTCCTCGTAGCCGTCGTCAAAGGTCAGGATCACCGGCTTGTCGTAATCTTCAATGTGCGCGAGGTCTTCAAACCAAATCGCATCAAAGCCGTTATCAACGATGTAGGCAAGCTGCGCTTCCATATCCGACGGGCTGACGAACAGCTCGTCGCCGCCCCAGATGTCGTCGCTGACGGCGTGATACATGAGAACCGGCACGTTGACGCCCTGCGGAATTTCAAAATGCCGCGCGGACGGGGTGTAGTAGTGCACGCCGGTGTCCTCGTCGACGTACAGCGGGCAGCCCAGCGCGGCGATCAGCTCGTCAAAGGGCAGATAAACTGCGCCGTTTGCCTCAACGTCGATCAGTTCCGCGCCGTTCAGACGCAGACCGCTTTCGGTCGATTCAAACGTGTCTCTGCCGAAGAGTTTTTGCGGTTCTTTGTTTTCCGCGTCCCAGCCGATCGCGTCGGCAAATGCTTTCTTCGCAATCATCCGCTCGCCGTCAACGAAGAACGTCTCGACGCGGAAGCCGTTGAGAACGGTAACCTGCTCGTCCGGCACGATCACGATCTGCGGCTCGGTCGGGATTTCCCCGGTCGCGGGAGGCTCCGTGACCGCCTGCGTCTGTTCGGTGGGAAGGACGCTTTCCGTCGTCGGGATTTCTGTCGGCTCGCTCGGCTGCGACGGATTCTTGCCCGTGAACAGCAGAACTGCCGCGACGACCGCCAGAACGGCAAGCAAGACAGAAAGGATAATGATCGCTTTTTTCATTCGTTACTTCTCTTCCAGAATCTTATTCAGTTCGTGCATGAAGCTGTTGATGTCCTTGAACTGGCGGTAAACCGAGGCGAAGCGCACATAAGCGACCTCGTCCAAGGGCTTGAGGCGTTCCATGACCAGCTCGCCGATCCTGCCGGTGCTGACCTCGCGCTCGAGGGAGTTCTGTACGATCTGCTCGATCTCCGTGACCGCCTCCTCCAGCTTCGCCATGGGAACCGGACGCTTCTCGCAGGCGCGCACCATACCGCGCAGGATCTTGTTGCGGTCGAACGGCTCGCGGCTGTTATCCTTCTTCACCACGACGATCGGCAGGCTCTCGACGGTCTCGTAGGTGGTAAAGCGCTTCTGGCAGGACAGGCACTCTCTGCGGCGGCGGATGCTGCTGCCGTCGTCGGAGTGGCGGGAGTCGACGACCTTGCTTTCCTGATAACCACAATACGGGCACTTCATAGCTTTTTCTCCTTTTTTGCACAATATCTAGCTATATATTATCAGACAAGCCACAAATTGTCTATCCCTTTTTTAAATTTTATTTAATGTGTCCTCCACTACGTCCCGCAGCGTGCAGGGCGTCACCGTGTTTTCACACAGCAGCGCGATCAGCTCCCGTATCCTGCCGTAAGACACGGTGATGTCACGTATCGCAGCGCGCTCGGTGCACCCGCCGCGGCGCATGACGATCTCCGCGCCGTAGCGCGCCGCTCCGCCCGACTCCTCTGCGATGATTCTGTACAGCAGCGCGGCGTCCTCGCCGTTTTCCAGACGCACGCTGCGCAGCGCATAATCCTTGATCATTTTGCCTTCTTCTCCTCAGGTAATGTATTTTTATTCCCCATGCCCATCTCCTCAGCACGCCATTGCGAGGTCGTCCGTTCTTTCGCCGCGTCATTGAAACGTCTCCCTCCTCCAACCGCGCCATTGCAAATCCGCCGGTCTCTCCGCCGCGTCATCGCATGGTTTCCGTCTCTCCGCCGCGTCATTGCGAGGCTGACGGAGTCAACCGTGGCAATCTGTCCGTAGCAGTCTTGCGCCTTGCCTCGTATTATGGAAAACCCTTTCAACTCTGTCATTCCCGCAGCCGAAGGCTGCAAGGGAATCTGTCCGTTGCAGGGATGGGACTTGTTCCATATCACGGTAAAGTGTACTTCAACGATACGCACGGATTGCCCGAGCAAGTCGGGCAATGACAGTAGCATGCCGGAGCGCGGCGTATTGCGCGAAAGTGTCCCACGTCGAAAGGCACGGATTGCCACGGTCGCTGACGCGACCTCGCAATGACACAGCGGGGGGAGACAGCGCGGATTTCGACCTCGCAATGACGCAGCAGAGGACGGTGCGCGGCACCTACGATTGAAGCACAGATTCCCGCATGATTCCATCTTTTTCGCTCGTCAGGATTCGACCCTTTCCGCATTTATGCACGGAAAAAGTTCGTTTTCTGCCAAAACAGTAGAAAAAGTCCCGTCACGCGGCATGATTTTCTTCGTTCCGCCTGTCGCTTTGTGTCGAGAAAAAGTTTTTTCTCAAGAAATGATTGCACAGCATTTCCCGTTATGATATAATTATTGTATCTTTTGAAAAGGGAGGACTCCTATGAAACTGAAAACTGTGCTCTGGGGCGGCGACAAGCCCGGCAGAGCCGTCACACTCGGCATTCAGCACGTCTTCGCCATGTTCGGCTCCACGGTCCTCGTTCCCGCACTGACCGGTCTGAACCCAGCGGTCACCCTGTTCTGCATGGGCGTCGGCACGCTGATCTTCCACCTGATCACCAAGGGCATCGTGCCCGCCTTTATGGGCTCCAGCTTTTCCTTTATCGCGGCAATCTGCGCCGTCGCGGCGAAATGCGGCGGTGAAACTGCAGACTTTGCGCCTTACGTCGGCTGGGGCATCATGGCGTCCGGCGTTTTGTACCTGATCCTGTCGCTTCTGGTCAAGCTGCTCGGCACCAAGCGCATCACCTCGTTCTTCCCGCCGATCGTCACCGGCTGCATGATCATCATCATCGGCATGATGCTGGCTCCCACGGCGATGAACAACATCACCACTGCCGTGGCGGACATTCCCGTTTGGAAAAACTGGGTCGTCGCCGTCGTCACGATCGCCGTCATCATCATCGTCATGTTCTTCTTCCGCGGCTTCTGGAAGCTCATCCCGATCCTGTTTGGTATCGTCGCGGGCTATCTGACCGCGCTGGCGCTCGGCATGGTCGATACCGAGCCGCTTGCGAAAGCGAGCTGGTTCGCCCTGCCGCAGTTCTCGCCGTTCTTCAAGGGCACGGACGGAAGCAAGATCATCTTCGCAATCACCATGATCGCCCCGATGGCCATTGTCACCTTCGTTGAGCACGTCGGCGACATCACCGCCAACGGCGCCGTTACCGGCCACAACTACATTGAAGATCCCGGCCTGCACCGCACCCTGCTCGGCTGCGGTCTTGCCTCCGTTTTCTCCGGCGGCATGGGCGGCCCCGCTGCCACCACCTACTCCGAGAACACCGGCGTTCTCGCCGCGACCCGCAACTATAACCCCGCGACCTTGCGCATCGCCGCCGTCTTCGCCATCGTGCTTTCCCTGTTCGGCAAGGTCTCCGGTATTCTCAGCAGCATTCCCACGCCGGTCATGGGCGGCGTCTCGGTCGTCCTGTTCGGCATGATCGCCTCGGTCGGTCTGCGGATGCTCGTTGAGAACCATGTGGACTTTACCAAGAGCTACAACCTGATCATCGCCGCGGTCATGCTGGTCACCGGCCTCGGACTCTCCGGCGGCATCGATGTCAGTGAAACGGTCAATATCAGCGGCATCGCGATCGCCGCCGTCCTCGGCATCATCCTCGCCAAGGTTCTGCCGCAGAAGGAGAGCGAAGAGCGCAACAGAGAAAAAGCGGCAAAGCGCTGATATCAAAACATCAACTGCAGGGGCAGACAACTCTGCCCCTGCGTTTTTCTCAAGGGAGGGATTCCTGTGGCTTTGAAACAGGAGCGAAACTACGGCATTGACCTTCTGCGCATGGTCGCCATGTTTATGGTCGCAGTGCTGCACGTGCTCGGTCAGGGCGGCGTGCTGAAAAACTCGCCCGTTTATTCCGGTCAGTACCTGATCGGCTGGTTTCTGGAATTCGCGGCGCTCACGTCCGTCAATCTCTACGCGATGATCTCCGGGTATGTCGGCGTGAAGAGCAAATGCAGAGTTTCGAATCTCGTCGTTTTATGGCTGCAGGTTTTCTTCTATTCCTTCGGCATTGCCGCCGTCTGTGCGATCATCGAGCCGGCGTTCTGCAGCGGCGCCGATCTGGTCGGCTTTGCCTTCCCCGTGATCATGAAGAAATACTGGTACTTCTCCGCGTACTTCTGCCTGTTCCTCTTCATGCCTCTGCTGAACGCGGGGATCAACGCGGTCAGCAAACGCACGCTGCGGCTCGTGATCCTCGCCATGGCGCTCTTTTTCTCCGTTGCGGCCTCCGCCGCCAAAGAAGCGTCCAAGGACCCATTCCTTCTCCTCAGCGGCTACAGCGGCCTTTGGCTGATGATATTGTATGCCGTGGGCGGCTATATCGGAAAGTATGGCTTATGGGAGAGCGTGCCGAAGCCTGCGTTGATCGGCATTTTCTTCGGCTGCGCGGCGGTGTCGCTCGGACTGCGGCTTACGATCCGCGAGATCAGCAAAGCCGTTTCCGGCGCGGCATACAGCGTGAAATTCGTCGCGGCCTTCATTTCCCCGCTTGTTTTGCTGGGGAGCGTCGCGCTGCTGCTCTTCTTTGCGCGGCTGCAATGCGGTGATTTTTCCAAAAAGCTCATCGCTTTCTTCGCACCGGCCGCCTTCGGCGTTTACATCATCCATGTGCACCCTCTGATCTGGGATCACCTGATGCTCGACCGCTTTGCATTCATCGCAAAGAACTCCCCGCTCGTCTTCCTCGGCGCAGTCCTGCTGTGCGCCTTCGGAATCTATCTGGTCTGCTCCCTGATTGATCTGGCGCGCATTCAGATTTTCAAGCTGCTGAAAATCAAGCAGCGCTGTCAGGCGTTGGAGGAAAAGCTGTTCAAAGAGAAAGAAAAAATCGGAGGCCGCTGAGCGGTCTCCGATTTTTCCTGTTTATTCTGCTGTCTGCCCGGATTTGGGCTCGGCGTAGCCAGAGACATAGAGCTCCTCGTAGATCGTCCGGTAGATCCAGTCGCTGGCGCGGTTCAGATCGTACACGAAGTAGACGTACTGCTCCTTGCCGAGCACGCCTGTCCAGCATTCCACATTCTCCATAACGGCGCTGGATTCGACCGTGTAGCCGTTCTGCACCGCCTCGAGGCAGATGCCGAGCAGCTCGTCCGAGGTGAATGAGGTCGTGCACATACCAAAGCAGGCGCGAATGAAATCCGGATAGTCCGATATCGGCATCTGTCGCACCTTGTCCAGCATGGCGCGGACGACGTTCCTCTGGCGACCGGCTCTGTTGATCTCGCTGTCGCTGCGGTCGCGGGAATAGCGCAGCGCTTCTGCGCCCGCCATGTGGCTGTGGTATTTCCACTGATCGTTTTCGCTCAGCTCCACATCGACGCCGCCGAGCAGATCGACGATATCAATAAGCTGTTCGAAGTTCACGGTAATATAATCCTGAATGTTCAGGGAGAAATTGTGGTTGACCGTGCGAACGGCGCCCTGCGCGCCGCCGAAGTTGTAGGCGTAGGTGATTCTGGAATAGCTGCCCCATTGCGGCATCATAACGTAGGAGTCGCGCCCGATGGAGATCAGCTTGATCTTGTGATGCACGCGGTCGACGGACAGAATGATATTCGCGTCCGAAGAGCCGACCTGATCCAGACCGAAGAGCATGAAATTCGTGATCTGCTCCGCGCCCTCCAGAAGATAGCTCGGTCCTTCCGGATCGCCGCTGTGCATGACGGCAAGCGCTTCCTCCGGAAGCTCTACGTTCGTCAGGTCTTCGAATTCGATCTCCATCCCTCGTGCCTGCTCTGCGATCCTGTCAAGCGATTCCGTGCTTTCCGGCAGCGCCCTGTCGCGGATGACCTCGCCGTTGTTGATCTTTACGATGCCCAGCTCCTCCTCGCTCAGGCTGCTGAACTTCTCATCATAATTCAGTTCGCCGAATATGTACTGGTAGACGTACATCGCGCCGACGCAGATCAGCAGCACGACCAGCGCGATCACGATCGCGCTGACAGCGAAGCCCTTCCTGTGCTTTTTGAGGAAGAGCGTGACAACGCCCAGAATGAGGCCGATCCCCGCAAGGATCGCGCCTGCGGTGATCGTCACGGAGAAAAAGCTGATGTCCGTGCCGGCAAGCGCGCCGTGCCGGTACTTCACAAAGCCGTAAATGCCGATCGCAGCAAGCAGCAGCAGTGCGGCAAATGCCAGAACAAAGGCGGCCACGCCTAAGACTCTGCTGCGTTTTCTTTTCGGAGAAAGCCGCGCGTCGACCTCAAATGCCGCTTCGGTCAATTCTTCCGCATGGTATTGCTCGTTATCCAATCCGTTTGCCTCCTTCCAGTGTCCACTTCTCACTGGAAACTGTATCAAGTGCTTCTGAGACGTTATTATATCACAGTTTGTTCCATAATTCAAGCGGAGGGGAAAATCCCCTCCGCGCAGCAATCAATCGAACCGTTTACCGGAAAACTCAGCCGCACCCGCAGCCGTTGTTATTGCCGCACCCGCAGCCGTTGCCGCAGCCGCAGCCGCCGAAGCCGTTCCCGCAGCTGAACAGCAGGATCAGGACGATGATCCACCAGTAATTATTCCCGCAGTTATTGCAACCCATAATGAAGTACCTCCTGATAAGTTATGAGCATCACGCTCATTCCATGTTATGACAGGCGGGAATTTTGGTGACAGGTTCGGCGCGACCGCGCCGAAAATGAATTGCGCCTGACGGCGCGTGAATTGACCTTCGGTCATGAATTGCGCTCCGCGCATACATTGCCCTGCGGGGCATAAGAAGCGCAATTCAATTCATGCCGCGCAAGCGGCAATTCATGACGGCGCAGCCGTCAATGCATGAAAACAGGATGGGAATCGTCTTCGATTCTCATCCTGTTTTCAATTTATTCTGTTTTTGCACAGCTCACGATCAGCCGCTGTAGTTGACGACCTTGTCAAACTTTTCCGCGACCAGACTCGCGCCGCCGATCAGTCCGCCGTCGATCTCCGGCTGGCTCATCAGCTCGTTTGCGTTCTTGTCGTTCATGCTACCGCCATAGAGAATGCGCACGTTCTCGGCGACGTAGCCGAACATGTCCTTGATCGCGCCGCGGATGGCAGCGATCGTGCGGTTGGCGTCGGCAGCCGTCGCGGTCATGCCCGTGCCGATCGCCCAGACCGGCTCGTAGGCGATCACGCAGTCGGTGATCTGCGCGGTGGAAACGCCGCACAGCGCCGCCTTGGTCTGGAGGCACACGACCTCGTTCGTGATGCCGGTCTGCTTCTGCTCGAGGCTCTCGCCGACGCAGATGATCGGCTTCATGCCGTTTTCGAGCACCTTCAGCACCTTCTTGTTGACGGTTTCGTCCGTCTCCGCGAAGTACTGGCGGCGCTCGGAGTGACCGAGGATGACGTATTCCACGCCCAGCTCCTTCAGGCTCGCGCAGTTTGCCTCGCCGGTGAAGGCGCCCTTGTCTTCAAAATGCACGTTCTGTGCGCCGAGGTGCAGCTCCGTGCCCTTGATTTGGGCGGAGGCGGCGAACAGGCTGACCGTCATCGGGCAGACGACGATCTCCACGTTCGTCCGCGGGTGGATTTTTTTCAGCTCCTGGATCAGCGCGACGGTTTCCGCAGGCGTCTTGTTCATCTTCCAGTTGCCTGCGATCATGGGTCTTCTCATGCCGTTTCCCTCAGATCAATAGAGCTTCGGACGAATCTCGACGTTCCCCGTCGGGCAGTTCTTGCAGTTGCCGCAGTTGATGCACTTGTGCTCGTCCTCGGTGACGCCGGAGACGATCTTGCCGGTAGAGCTTGCGCCGATACGGTTTGCGCCGGCGTTGATCATATTGACCGCGTCGGAGTAGGTGCGCACGCCGCCGGATGCCTTGACGCCGATGTCGGGACCGACCGTCTCACGCATCAGACGGACGTCCTCGACGGTCGCGCCGCCGGTGGAGAAGCCGGTGGAGGGCTTGACGAAGTGCGCGCCCGCCAGCTTGGAGACAGTGCACGCCTTGACCTTCTCTTCGTCGGTCAGCAGGCAGCATTCGATGATGACCTTGACCAGCGCGCGGCCTTTGACGGCGTTGACGACGCCCTCGATGTCGCGCTTGACAAGCTGCCAGTCGCCGGACTTGACCGCGCCGATGTTGATGACCATGTCGATCTCGCGCGCGCCCTTGGTCGCCGCGTCGGACGCTTCAAACGCCTTGGTTTCGGGCGTGCAGGCGCCGAGCGGGAAGGCGATGACGCAGCAGGGCGTCACGCCGCTGCCCTCGAGCTGCTGGGCGACGTACTGGATATACGACGGGTTGACGCAGACGCTGGCGGTGTGATACTTCTTCGCCTCGTCGCAGATCTTGCGGATGTCCATGATGCTGGCTTCCGGCTTCAGATAGGTATGATCGATATATTTTGCCATGTCGGCGGCGTTATTGCCGGCAGGCGCTGCGGGTGCGGAAGCGGCTGCGCCGTACTTGGAGCAGATTTCCTCCGTCACCTGGCGGATAATTTCATTGATATCCATGAACAGTGTTCCTTTCGTAGTTTTTACTTTCTTGCCTCTTCGGCGATCTTTGCCGTGGCGGTCAGTCCGAGGCGGGTCGCGCCTGCTGCAAGCAGCTCCTGCGCCTGCGCAAGGGTCTTGATGCCGCCGTCGATCTTGATGCCGACGTTCCTGCCGAGGATGTCGTAAGCAAAGCGGACGTCCTCCACTCTTGCGCCGTGCCCGCTGAGCATGTTCTGGATCTTGACGTAGTCCACGCCGCTTGCGCGCACCATGGTCAGAACCGCCCGCTTTTCCTCCGGTGTGTAGAGCGAATGCTCGAAGACCGCCTTGAGCTTTGCTTTGCCGCAGGCAAAGCGCACGATCTCCTCCAGCTCTCTCTGCGCAACGTCCAGCCGACCCGACTTGATCGCGAGCACATTCAGCGCAACGTCGATCTCGGTCGCGCCGTTCGCCATGCACTCGCGCAATTCCGCGAGCTTCGCAGCCTGCGACATACAGCCGTGCGGGAAGCCGATCGCGGTGCCGACGGCGACGGGACTGCCGAGCAGCGCCTCTCTTGCCGCGGGGACGTAGTACGGGGCGACGCAGACCGCCGCGACGGAGTATTTGCGCGCCACGGCGCACTCCGTTTTGATCTTGTCCAGCGTCGTATCGGGGTTGAGCAGAGAATGCTCCAGATGAGCGACCACATCCGCGCCTGTCACCAGTCCCGCGAGCGGGGCAGGCTTGGCGTCGAGATGGAAGTACACCATGACCTGGCGCTCCACTTCTTTTCTGATAGCTTCAACGTCCATTTAATGATACTCCCTGATTTCGCCGTCGATGGTCAGATGGTCAATGACGCCGCAGATCGTGATATCGCCGATGCAGTGACGACCCAGCAGAATATTTGCCGCGCCGCCGTCGCAGACGGCGACCACCGTATCTCCGATGCCGGCGTCCGCCACGTCGAAGGCGATCGCCTGATTTCCGGTCAGCTTGCCAGCTTCATCGAGCCAGTCGATGATCATCAGCTTCTGCCCCTGAAATCCGACGTCCTTGATCGTGGAAACGACGTTTCCGACGACTCTCGCCAGTCTCATCCCATTCTCGGGAGGATGCCCTCCACGTCGTCGTGCGGGGACGGGATCACGTGGCAGCCGTACAGCTCGCCCACGCGCTTCGCAGCCGTCGCGCCTGCGTCGACCGCAGCCTTGACCGCGCCGACGTCGCCGCGTACCATGACGGTAACGAGTCCGCTGCCGATCTGTTCCTTGCCGATCAGATGAACGTCTGCCGCCTTGACCATGGCATCAGCCGCTTCAATGGAGCCGATGAGACCGCGGGTCTCGACCATTCCGAGTGCTAATTTCATAATTGTTCCTCCAATAATGTTATTGTTCTTCAGGTTGAATGACTACGTTGTAAGAGTCGATAAAGCCGACGATTGCAGAATCGGCGGGGGTGCGTATTGTACGGAACATCCGCCCTGCCTCCTTGGAGCCGATCATGTAGACAATATCGCCCTTGCCTGCCTGCCGGGTGGAATCCGCCGCAACGATCATTTTTGTTTTTTTGCCTTTTTCAATCAGATGCACGATGAGGAGCGGAATATTCTCAAGATTCGGCTCCTTCACGGTAGCAACGACTGTTCCGACGACCTCCCCGATATACATGGCTTAGCCGATCGTGGGCAGGATGCCCTCGACGTCGTCGTGCGGGGACGGGATCACGTGGCAGCCGTACAGCTCGCCCACGCGCTTTGCAGCCGTCGCGCCTGCGTCGACCGCAGCCTTGACCGCGCCGACGTCGCCGCGCACCATGACGGTGACGAGACCGCTGCCGATCTGGGTCTTGCCGATCAGGTGAACGTTTGCCGCCTTGACCATCGCGTCGGCCGCCTCAATGGAGCCGATCAGACCGCGGGTTTCGACCATGCCTAATGCTTCTTTCATGTTGTTATCCTCCGTTATTCGTTTTTTATTTTAATTTTAATACAACGATTTGATAATGTCCGGGTGCGGGGACGGGATCACGACGCTCTCCGAGAGCATGCCCGCCGCCTCCGGGACGTTTTCGCCGGCCTTGATCGCCGCGCGCACGGCGGCGACCTCGCCGGTCATGGTGATAAAGCTCTTGCCGCCGAGACCGCGACCTAAGCGGATATCGATCAGTTTGATGTCCGCCGCTTTGACTGCGGCGTCCGCCGCGACGACTGCCGAGCAGAGGCTGAACGCCTCCATCACGCCGACCGCCGCGACCTGCCCGATCTCGTTGCAGGCGTTGATCGCCTTGGGCACCTGCTCATGCACGTGCGGGATCACCATGCTGTCGACCAGACGGGGACCTGCGACGATCTTGCCCGCGTCCACGCTCGCCTTGACCGCCGCGACCTCGCCGGTCACGACGACGATGTACTTGCCCGCGCAGACCGGCTGCGCGCTGACCAGCTCGACCGAAGCCGCCTTGAGCATCGCGTCGCCCGCGTTCACGCCGACCGGAATGGCATTTGTCTCGATCATTCCCAATGCATTCATTTGGACGACCTCCTGATTTCAATGTAGTCGCCGGTGATCTCGGTCACCGTTCCGGAAATGCTGGCGTGCATCTTGACGCCGAGCTTCTTTTCCGCGATATCCGCGATGAGCTGATTTTTGCGAACCTTGTCGCCCACGCTGACCGTGGGAACGCTCGGCGCGCCGACGCCCATGCGCAGCGCAATGCGGACGCTGTCAGTCTTCATCGGCTGATCGACCAGCGGAGCCGGCACGTCGTACTTGGTCAGTCCCAGACGGGCGACCAGGCGGGTAACCGGCACCTTCTTGTTGTTCAGCCCGCCGTCCGGCTCGGTGAAGACCTCCTTGCGGGCTCTGACGCCCTTGGAAGCGATCGCGCCCTTCAGCGTCTGCATGACCTGCGAGGGCTTGAGTCCGAAGTTGCAGGCGTAATAGGTGCAAAGACCGCAGTTGCAGCAGGAGAAAATGCCGTTGAAATCGCCGAGCAGGTCGATCCCGTTCGCAAGAGAGCGCATCGCCTTATGCGGCTGGACGTTTAAGCCAAGCGCGTTGCGCGGACACATCTGCGTGCACATCGAGCACTGGCAGCAGACCGACATGATCATGCGCAGGTTGAGATTATCGTTCTTTGTCTGCAGGAGCGGATGATTCTTCGGGATCGCGAGGATGCCGCCCGTGGTCTTGGTCACCGGAATGTCCGGCGTATCGACCACGCGGCCCATGCAGGGACCGCCGATGATATACCTGCAGTCCTCCGTGGTGCCGCCCGCCGCGTCGAGCAGCTCCTTGAGGCTGATGCCGACCGGCACGCGCAGCGTCACGGGGTTCTTGACCGCGCCGCCGACAGTCACGTATTTTTCAACGACCTTCTTGCCGTCGATGGCGTTCGCGATATTGACGAGGGTGCTGACGTTGCAGACGACGCAGCCGACGTCGAGCGGCAATCCGCCGGTCGGGACGACCCTGCCGGTCACCTCGTAGACGATCTGCTGCTCGTCGCCCGCCGGATAGAACGCTTCGAGCTGGTGCAGCTCTACGTCGTCCACCTCCTTGAGCGCCGCCTTCAACGCCTTGACCGCTTCTTTATAATGGGCTTTCAGGCAGATGACCGCGTGCTTCGCGCCGGTGAATTCCTTCACCGCGCGGATGCCGCGCACGACGTCCGCCGCGTAATACTGCATGACCTGCTGGTCGACCCGGAGCAGCGGCTCGCACTCCGCGCCGTTGGCAAGGACGTACTCGGCTTTGCAGTTGATTTTTACATGAGTCGGGAAACCTGCGCCGCCTGCGCCGAGGATACCGGCGTCGCAGACGATCTTATTCAGCTCCATAGGCTTAAATGATGCGGAAGTCGCCCTTGAGCACGCAGCGTCTTGCGCGCGTGAACGACCTCGCGCTGGTCAGACCTTCGCCGGTCGGGGTGGCGATCGTCAGGGTCGTGTAGCCCTCGCCGCCGAAGCCGAGACCGGAGTAGGACGGAGCGTTCTTGACAAAGATCGTGGTGTTCATCTTTCTTGCCGCGCGGGACATGTTGTGTACGTTCGTCGAATGGATCAGCGCCGAATGCTGGCAGCCGTGCTCTGCGCGGAAGGCTTCGCTCAGCGCCTCGTCGAAGTTCGCCACGCGGACGCAGCCGAGAACGGGCATCAGCATTTCGACCTCGACGAAGGGATGGCAGCGGTCGACCTCCGCGATGACGAGAACGGGATCGCCGGTGAACTGCACGCCGCTCTCACGCAGGATGTAGGTCGCGTCGTGACCGACGAACTTGCGGTTGATGACGTACTTGCCGTCCTTCTGGATCAGCACGGTGCGGACGATCTTGTCGATGTCCTCGCCGTAGACGCGCCATGCGCCGTTTCTCTGCATCTGGCTCATGAGCTCGTCCGCGATGGAAGCTACCATGAAGCATTCCTTCTCGGCGACGCACAGGATGTTGTTTTCAAAGCTCGCGCCGTCGACGATCTTTTTCGCCGCGTCGGGGATGTTCGCCGTGTCGTCGACGATGACGGGCGGGTTGCCCCGCGACGCACTTCTTGCCGGACTTCATCGCCACGGCGACGACGGCTTCGCCGCCGGTGACCGCCAGCATTTTGATCGCTTTGTGACTCATCAGGACCGCCGAGGTGTCCATCGTCGGCTCCTTCGGCGCGGTGATCAGTCCGTTCGGACCGCCCGCGTCCACGATCGCCTGGTTGAGAAGCTCCATTGCCCGCTGCGAGGCGCGCTTTGCCGCCGGATGCGGGTTGTAGACCACGGCGTTGCCCGCCGCGATCATGCTGATGGAGTTGTTGATGACCGTCGCGGTCGGGTTGGTCGACGGGGTGATCGAGCCGATGACGCCGTAGGGCGCCGTTTCAACGAGGGTCAGACCGTCGTCTCCGCTGTAGGCGGTCGGGTGCAGGTCCTCCACACCGGGGGTCTTGTTCGCCGCCAGCAGGTTCTTCGCGATCTTGTGCTGCACCTTGCCGTAGCCGGTCTCCTCATGGGCAAGGATCGCAAGCTCCTCGGCGTGCTCTCTTGCGCAGACGCGCATTGCCTCGACCAGCTTGCTGCGATCCTCCAGCGTCATTTCCGCCAGACGCTGCTGGGCGCGGATCGCGGTCTCGATCGCGTCGTTCACGTCGTCAAACAGGCACTGCGCCGTGCCGCTGACGAAGCTCCCGCCGCTTCCGCCACGCTCGAGGCTGTTTCTGGTCTGTTCCGCGATTTGCCGGATCTGTTCTTTTGTCAATGCCATACGCTATCCTCAACTTTCTTTGTTGAATTTTTCAAATATCCGTTTGCCGTTTAAATCGACGTGGTCGATGATGGCGATAATGCTCTGATCGACGGGCTTGTTCTCGGTGATGTTCGTCTGACGCGACGAGCTGCCGCCGACGGTCATGACGACCTCGCCCTCGCCCGCGCCGACGGCGTCGATGGCGACGATCAGACCGCCCTTCTCCTGCCACGTTTCAATGTCGATCGGCTTGACGATCAAAAGCTTCAGCCCGTAGAGCTTTTCTGCCTTGTTGGTGCTGACGACCGTTCCTTTCACAATTCCAAGATTCATGTCGTTTCTCCTTCATAGTGCACGGCGACGTCAGTGGCGCGAAGCGCGTCGCGCGCCGCCGGTGTGATGATCGCGCCCACGCGGGCGGTGATGGTCCTGTCCTTCGTCTGCGCCGCGGCCAGGACGTCCGCTTCGGTGATCAGCGTCGCGCCGATGGCAGCTGCCGCGTCTCCGGTATAGTACGGGCACACGGCGACGTTCATCTGGCGCAGCGTCTCGATCGAGGACGCGACGCCCTCGAGGAAGGTGTTGCGCTTGAATTTCGGCGGCTCGAAGTCGAGATACAGCCGCACGTCCTTCCGCCACAGCACGCTGCGGACGGTCAGGTAGGAAAGGAAGTCCTTGTCCTCGCCCTGCGCGATCTGCCCCAGAAGCTCCAGCCGCGGTCCGACCAGAATGACCGTCTTCGCCGCCGTGAGCTTCACCAGCGTTTCCGACTGTCCGAGGCGGTCGGCAAACAGCATGCCGTCGTCCTGAATCCCGCAGTTTTGTACGAAGCTCAGGAAGGTATATCCCTCGCCGAACTGCGTCTTCAGCAGCGCCTTCAGCTCCTTCGGATAGGCGACCGGCGCAGCCAGCAGTACCATCACCTGCTCCGGATGCTGCTTCTCGCGCTCGAGCCGCGCGACCCTGCGCACGACCTCCGCGACGATCAGCTCTATGAACTTGTGTAAAAGCTCTGTATCCATCTCTTACACAACCTTAATTCACGTTTTTGTGGGTTCAGTCCTCCGCGCCGCTTTTCTGCAGGACGTACCCGAGCGGGCGGGCAAACTCTCCGAGCGGGAAGATGCTTTCGTCTTCTTTCGGGATCAGGAGGATGCCGTCCGGATACTCCGCCGATCCCAGAACGTAGTAGGTGAAGTCCTCCGTGTCGGTCAAGACGACAGCGGCGGCATCTTCCCAGCGCAGGGACACTTTCTCTTGGATCGTGAAAGTATCCATGTCTTCCTGCGTCAGCAGGTCGATGCTGACGGCCCGGTAAGTTTCCTCCCGATAGACAAGCCGCAATTCGTTTCTCGACCAGTCATAATAGGTATCATGAATCAAATCCTGCGCCGTCGGCCCGCTGCCGCAGGAGGTGAAAAACAGCATGCCGAACAGCAATGCCACAATGCCACAAAAAACAAGCAGGCGTTTTTGCATCATTCTTCTCTCCATATTCAATAATTATCTCAGCACTTCCATCATCGTGGTGCCGCTCATGGCGACTGCGTTCGCCTCGTCCGTGTCGATATGGACTTCCATATCATGACCGTCTCCGGCGCGGACGATGACGTTCTCAAACACCACGGCGCGGACGCCGGTGCTGACAAGGCGGACGGTCTGACCGTCGCGCAGTCCGAACAGCGCCGCCTGCGCCGCAGACAGGTGCAGATGCCGCGCCGCCACGATCACGCCCTCGGGAATGTCGATCTGTCCGTTCGGACCGACGAGACTGCAGCCCGGCGTGCCGGACGTCTTGCCGGACATGCGGACCGGCGGGCGGATGCCCAGAGAGAACGAATCGGTGAAGGCGATCTCCACCTGCGTCGCCTTGCGCTCCGGTCCGAGGACGCGGACGCGCTCCAGCTTGCCCTTCGGGCCGACAACCGTCACCTGCTCGACGCAGGCGAACTGCCCCGGCTGAGACAGGTCGCGGAATTTCTGAAGCTGATACCCCGCGCCGAACAGCCGCTCGACGTCCGCGCGGCTCAAATGCACGTGCCGCGCGCTCGAAGCGACGGGAACGAAGATCCGTCCCGTCTTGCGGAACACCGCCTCGGCGACCGCAAGCTGTACCGGTCGCTGGATGGCTGCCTTATCCATTCGCGTTCACCTTCTTCGTGATGATTCCTTCATAATAGGTCTTTGCGATGATCGTCTTCACGTCGTCCGGCGTCGGACGGACGATGTTCGTCTGCGTCGCCGTATCGGCAAGAGCGTTCTTCGCCAGAACGTCGATATCCTCCATGCGGAACTTCGTCTCACAGAGCGGCGGGATATTCACGTCCTTGCAGAGCTTGCGCACCGCCTCGATCGCCTGCTTGGAGGCAGCGTCGACGGAGAGATTGTCGACCTTCTCGCCCATCGCCTGCGCGACGGACGCGAGCCTGCCCATGCAGTAGGGGCGGTTGAATTCCAGCACGCGCGGCAGCATGATCGCGTTGGCAAGTCCGTGCGGGATATTATAGAAGCCGCCGAGCTGATGCGCAATGCCGTGCACCAGACCGAGTCCCGCATTCGAGAACGACAGACCCGCCATGTACTCCGCCCAGCACATGTCCGTGCGGGCTTCCATGTTCGAACCGTCGCGCACCGCTTCGCGCAGCGCCTTGCTGACAAGGCGGATCGCCTCGAGCGCGAGGGCGTCCGTGTAGGGCGTATGGATATTGCAGATATAGGATTCGATCGCGTGCGTCAGCGCGTCGATGCCGGTCGCCGCCGTTAAGGAGGGCGGCATGCCGACCATCAGCATCGGATCGTCCAGCGCGAGGTGCGCCAGACAGTTCGTGTCGACCATCAGCATCTTGGACTTGGACTCCTCGTCCGTCACGACGTAGGCGCGGGTGCATTCCGAGCCGGTGCC
>CAJOMA010000007.1 GCA_905235655.1 uncultured Oscillospiraceae bacterium
CGGGGTTGGAGTCCTTTGCGACCAACGGCGCAAGAGAACGGCCGCCGATGTCGATATTCACGCCGCCCACGACCGCCGCGTAGCTGCCGGAGCGAAGCACATAGCCCTTGCCCGCGATATATCCCTTCTTCATCAGATTGGAGATATGCACGGCGACGGACGAGCGCGTGATGCCCGCCAATTCCGCGAGCTGATCCTGCGAGATCATCGGGTCTGCCTCGATCCACTGGAGGATTTGGCGTTCACGCTGCGTCATGGTCTCACTCCCTAAGCATAAATTTATTTCATAATCACATGTTTATTATAGCATGTGATTTCTATTTGTCAACCGTTATTTTCGGAAGATTGCAATTCCTCCCACGGGGTCGGGAACCGATCCGGCACGCCGAGGGGCTGCAGCAGCTTTTCGAGCCATACGACGTCGTACCATTTCCCCTGCTTGAAGCCGACGTCGGTATAGGTCAGCGCCTCGCGGTAGCCGATCGCCTTGTGGAAGGCGGCCGACGACTCGTTGGCGGCGGTCACGACTGCGTAGACCTTGCGCACGCCCTGCCTGCGGAGGATGTCCTCGACGGCGGCATAGAGCTGCCTGCCGATTCCCCTGCCGCGTATCTCCTCTGCCAGATAGCAGGAAATCTCCGCGTTCCATGCGTAGGCGGCGCGTTCAAAGACTCTGCCCGCGTAGGCGTAGCCCAGCACCCTGCCGTCCTCTTCCCAGACAAGCCAGGGATACACCGCGATATGCTCCGACAGACGGCAGGAAAATTCCTCCGCCGTCGGCGTTTCATATTCAAAGCTGACCGCCGTATCGCGGACAAAATGATCATAGATCGCAAGCATCGCCGGAACGTCCTGCACGCTTGCTTTTCTGATTGCCATCGTCTCACCTTCTCTGTACTGATTATACCGCAAATCCGGCAAAAGTACAGAAAAACCTTGAAAAAGCGGAAAAGTTTGCTATACTGAACCCAGAAAGGGGTGAAACCGTGAAGAAACGTCAACGGGATCTTCCGATCGGTCCGCGCATGTTCAAGACCGCGCTGGCGGTCACGCTGTCCATTTTTATCGTCAGGCTGTTTGCGTCCGATTCGCTGACCGTTTTCTACGCCGCCTTCGGCGCGCTGATCGCCATGGAGACCACCTTCTCCAAATCGCTCATGCAGGGGCTGACGCAGCTCATCGGCGTACTGGCGGGCACGGTGTGCGGCTACTTGTCGGTGCTGCTGTTTCCGACGCTCACGCCCGCGTGGGTCGCGGGGCTGGGCGTTCTGCTTCTGCTCGCTTTGAGCAGGGCGCTCAAGCTGTCCTTCACCGCTTCCCTCTCCTGCATCATTTTCCTCTCTGCCTGTCTTACGCCGACGGACAACATCCTGCGCGATTCTCTCTACCGTCTGCGCGATACCTCGGTCGGTCTCGCCGTCGCCCTCGTCATCAATGCGCTGATCCGTCCGTACAACAACAAAAAGCGCATTTTGTCGCTGCTGGCGCAGCTTCGCTCGCTGATGCCGCCGGCAGTGAAGCAAATCGTCGTGGAGGAACGCATTCCCGATCTTTCCGGCAATCTGCCGCTGCTGAGGCGGCTCGACCGCGAGATGGAGCTTTACCACAGTCAGCGGTTTTTCCATCGAAAGAACGACGATGAGGCGTTGCTTGCCGGCTGCAAGCAGTTGACGGAGCGCATGGTGGAGGAGCTCGAAGCGATATGCGGCATGGATACCCCGGGCAACCTCGCCAAGGGGAACGCCGCGCTGATGCGCAAGCTCGGTTTGGAGCTTCCGGAGGAAGGGATCACCGGCAGAAAATGCACCCGGCACGATACGATCGTGATGAACTATCATCTGGAAAAGCTGCTCACCGCCTACCGTTTTCTGGGTGAGCTGATGGAAGAAGCATAGTACAAACCCCTCCGGCATAGAATCGGTCGGAGGGGATTATTTTGAATTTCACTGAGCTTGCGCTCTCCCGCGCGGGCGCTGCAGATTTGCAGGCGTTTCAGGCGCAGGAGGGGCTGTTTCCGTCCGGTCGGGAGGACGCGCTGACCGTGCAGCGGCTGACGCCCTATCTGCTCGGCTACCGCCGTTACACGGTACAGGCTGGCGATACCTTCTACCGCCTCGCCCGCACTTATGGCACAACGGTGCTGGCGATTACGACCGCCAACCCGGAGCTTGACCCGCGCAATCTGTCGATCGGGCAGGATATCGTCGTCCCGTTCGGCTTTCCCGTCGTACCGACCGACGTTCCGTTTACCTCAGAGCTGCTTGCGCTCTGCATCCACGGGCTGACCGTTCGCTATCCCTTTATTACACAGCGGCAGATCGCCGTGACGGCAGGGAATCGACCCGTCACCGTCCTGAAAATGGGGCGCGGGCAGCGCAGCGTCCTGTATAACGCTGCGCACCATGCGAACGAATGGATCACCGTGCCGCTCGTGATGAAGTTTCTGGAGGAATACGCCCGCGCGGTCAGCGAGAACCGCACGATCTTTGAGCTCAGCGCGCAGCAGCTCTTCCGCCGCACGCAGCTCTACCTCGTGCCGATGGTCAATCCGGACGGCGTCGATCTTGTGACCGGCGCAATCGCGCCCGGCAGCGAAGAATTCAACGCAGCGCAGCGCATTGCGGCGAATTTCCCCGCAATTGCCTTTCCGGACAGCTGGAAGGCGAACCTGCGCGGCGTCGATCTGAATCTCAACTATCCCGCCGGCTGGGAGCAGGCGGTGCAGAACAAGCGCGCCCTCGGCTTTGACCGTCCCGCACCGCGCGATTTTCCCGGCTACGCGCCGCTCGATCAGCCGGAAAGCGCCGCCATGGTGCGGCTGACGCGGCAGGTCAATCCGCGGCTGACGCTCTCTTACCACTCCCAGGGCGAGACGATCTACTGGAAATACTTGGATCGGGAGCCGCCGGATGCGCTGCGGATCGGGCAGCTTTTTGCGCAGGTCAGCGGCTACGCGCTGGAGGAAACGCCCTTCGCAAGCGGCTTTGCCGGCTACAAGGACTGGTTTATTCAGGATTTCGACCGCCCGGGCTACACCATCGAGGTCGGCAGCGGGCAAAACCCGCTTCCCCTTTCGCAGTTCGACGAGATCTACAACGCCAATCTCGGCATTCTCACGCTCGGACTGCAACTATAAAAACAACCCCGGAGCGCGATGCGCGTCCGGGGTTGTTTTTCTATTACACCAGCTCGATGATCGCCATCTCTGCCGCATCGCCGCGACGCGGCCCGATGCGGGTAACTCTGGTATAGCCGCCGTTGCGGTCGGCATACTTGGGAGCTACTTCCTTGAACAGCTTATGTGCAACGTCTTCCTTGGTGATGAAAGCAAGCGCTCTGCGGTAGTTCGCCAGGTCGCCCTTCTTGCCGAGGGTGATCAGCTTTTCGACTACGGGCTGCACTTCCTTTGCTCTGCAGAAAGTCGTTTCGAGCTTGCCGTTCTCCAGCAGGTCAGTGCTCAGCTGGCGAAGCATCGCCTTGCGCTGATCGCTCGTTCTGCCGAGCTTACGGGTTCCAAACATTCGTATATCCTCCTTCTTGAAAGGTAAAACGGGTTGCTTAATTGTTTCCGGACTCTTCCGTGGCGAGGGACAGACCCATCATCGCCAGCTTGTTCTGCACCTCGTCCAGGGACTTCTTGCCCATGTTGCGCACCTTCATCATTTCCTCCGGCGTTCTGGAGATCAGATCGCGAACGGTGTTGATGCTCGCGCGCTTCAGGCAGTTGAAGCTGCGGACGGACAGATCGAGCTCTTCGATGGTCAGCTTCAGGGCTGCCGGCTCCGCCGTTTCCTTGTTCTCGCGCACAAGCGTCTGACCGGCTGCCGTCTCGGACAGCTCGGTGAAGAGCGTCAGGTGCTCGGTTAGGATCTTCGCCGCGATGGAAACAGCGTCCTTCGCGGTCGTGGTGGCGTCGGTCCAGACCTCAAGCGTCAGCTTATCGTAGTCGGTCATGTTGCCGACACGGGTGTTTTCCACCGTGTAGTTGACCTTATAAACCGGCGAATACAGGGAATCGACGGGAATCACGCCGATGGGAGTCTGCGGCGTCTTGTTGCGCTCGGCCGGGACGTAGCCGCGGCCGCGGCTCATGGTGATCTCCATATTGAGCGTGGCATCCGGACCGAGGGAGCAAATGTGCAGATCCTTGTTGATGATCTCCACCTCATCGTCGGTCTTGATGTCGCCGGCGGTCACTTCGCACTCGCCGGTCGCGTCGATATAGACGGTCTTTTCGCCGTCGCAGTTCATCTTGGAAATAATTCTCTTGATGTTCAGAACGATCTCGGTGACGTCTTCCTTGACGCCGGGGATCGTGGAGAACTCGTGCTGGATACCGGCGATCTTGATGGAGGTCGCAGCGGTGCCGGGCAGCGAGGACAGGAGAATTCTTCTCAGAGAGTTACCCAGAGTCGTGCCGTAGCCTCTTTCCAGCGGCTCAACGATAAATACGCCATGGGACGGATCTTCGGGAGAGTCAATACACTCAATACGCGGCTTGTCAATTTCTACCATACAATAGATACCCTCCTTATGAATTTGCAAAACACTTGTTCTGCGGTGTAAATCAGCTTACCAATGAACGAGGGTGAGCATTACTTGGAGTACAACTCGACAATGAGGTGTTCTGCAATCTCGAAGTCGATATCGTCTCTTGCCGGCAGAGCAAGAACCTTGCCCGTGAGGGTGTTCTTGTCGCGGTCAAGCCACTTCGGAGCGGCGACGAATGCGTCGTCTTCCTTGAGCTTCTTAAAACGATTGTTGGAGCTGCTCTTCTCGCAAACAGCGATCACGTCGCCGGTCTTCACAAGGTAAGACGGGATGTTGACGCGCTTGCCGTTGACGGTGTAGTGACCGTGGTTAACGAGCTGACGCGCCTCGCGGCGGGTCGCGGCAAAGCCAAGACGGTAGACAACGTTGTCCAGGCGGCGCTCAATCAGGCTGAGCAGGACTTCGCCGGTGTTGCCTTCTGCGCGGGCAGCCTTTTCATAGTACATACGGAACTGCTTTTCAAGAATACCGTATACGAATTTAACCTTCTGCTTCTCCGTGAGCTGCAATGCATATTCGGACTTCTTCGTTCTTCTCTGACCGCCGGGGTTCTTGTTGGAAGTCTTGGAGTAACCCATAACGGCAGGAGAAACGCCGAGCGTACGGCAGCGCTTGAGAACGGGTTGCGTATTTTTCGCCATTCTAACTTTTCCTCCTTAACGTATTAGACGCGGCGTCTCTTCGGGGGACGGCAGCCATTGTGCGCAATGGGGGTGACGTCCTTGATGGAGACGACTTCCAGACCGGCGGACTGCAGCGCGCGGATCGCCGCTTCACGTCCCTGACCGGGACCCTTGACGTAGACTTCGACGGTCTTCAGACCGCAGGAGTCGATGGCAGCCTTCGCAGCAGTCTCTGCGCACATCTGCGCAGCATACGGGGTGGACTTACGGGAACCGCGGAAGCCGAGACCGCCGGAGGACGCCCAGGAAAGAGCGTTGCCCTGCAGGTCGGTGACGGTTACCATGGTGTTGTTAAAGGAAGCACGGATATGAACGGCGCCCTTTTCAATGTTTTTACGCTCGCGACGGCGTTTTACAACTTTCTTTGCAGCAGCTTTTGCCATGATTCCGTTCCCTCCTTACTTCTTCTTGTTCGCGATGGTCTTCTTCGGGCCCTTGCGGGTACGCGCGTTGGTCTTGGTGCGCTGTCCGCGAACGGGCAGGCCGCGACGATGACGCAGACCGCGGTAGCAGCCGATTTCAGTCAAACGCTTAATGTTCAGAGCGACTTCACGGCGGAGGTCGCCTTCAATGGTGTAGTTCTTGTCAATGACATCACGCAGCGCGGCTTCCTGATCTTCCGTCAGGTCCTTGACGCGGGTGTCGGGATCAACGCCTGCCATCTCGAGGATGTCCTTGGCGCTCTTTCTGCCGATGCCGAAGATATAAGTGAGTCCGATCTCAATTCTCTTCTCGCGGGGCAGGTCAATACCAGCAATACGTGCCATTTACTTCAAGCACCTCCTATTAGCCTTGTCTCTGCTTATGCTTGGGATTTTCGCAAATTACCATGACGCGGCCCTTGCGCTTGATGATCTTGCATTTTTCGCACATGGGCTTCACGGACGGTCTAACCTTCATACTGTTTAACCTCCAAATGAGAACAATGTCTCTGAATTACTTGCTTCTCCACGTGATCCGGCCTTGGGTCAGATCGTATGGAGACATCTGAACAGTTACCTTGTCACCGGGCAAGATCTTGATATAGTTCATTCTGAGCTTGCCGGAAATGTGCGCCAGAATCACATGCTCGCCGCCGATTTTGACTTTGAACATGGCGTTCGGCAATGCATCGGTTACGATGCCCTCAAGTTCGATTACGTCGTCCTTTGCCAAGTTTTTTCAACCCTCCTTGGTTAAAACGCTGATTTCCTGACGAATCTTCGCCAGTTCCCTTCGTAATTCGCTGTTGAGTAGCGGCTCACCGGAACGGATCTTCGCGGCGAGCGACGAATTTTCCCGAGGGAGTTTGCGGACGTGTTTCAGTTTTTTGCGTTTGGGCTTTTCCACCATTCTTTCCTTGCCGTTCGCGAGGGAAACGTACACACCGTCTGTGTCAATCACATAGAACAGCATTCCCTTGTCGTGACCGGCGACGGAAAGAACAACATCCGATATGGAAATATCCATCGTCAAAGCCCCTCGGTGACGGTGAGAATTTCCGGCTCGCCGTCGGTGATGAGGACAGTATTTTCGTAGTGCGCCGAGAGCTTGCCGTCCGCAGTTACCGTCGTCCAGCCGTCCTTCAAAACCCGCACCTCATAGGTGCCGGCGTTGACCATCGGCTCGATCGCGATCGTCATGCCGCGGACCAGTCTCGGTCCCCTACCGGGCTGGCCGTAGTTCGGAACCTCCGGTTCTTCGTGCAGATGCTCGCCCACACCGTGACCGATGAACGCGCGCACCACGGAGAATCCGTTGGCTTCGGCATGGGTCTGCACTGCATGACCGATGTCGGAAATACGGTAGCCCTGGCGTGCAAATTTCACGCCCTCGAAAAAGCTCTGCCTCGTGACATCAATGAGCTTTTGTGCCTCCGGAGCAATCGCTCCACAGGCGAAAGTTGCGGCGCAGTCCCCATGAAACCCGCCCCAGTAGGCGCCGACGTCTACGGAGACGATGTCGCCCTCTTGCAGCGCTCTGCCGTCCGGTATGCCGTGAATGACGGTATTGTTCACGGAAATACAGGCGCTGGCAGGATAGCCGTTATAGTTGAGGAAGGAAGGCGTTGCGCCTTGCGACACGATAAAATCGTGGACCGCTTTGTCAATCTCCCTGGTTGTTACGCCGGGTCTTACCATCTCCCCTGCCAGGGCACGGGCTGCCGCGGTAATCTTACAGGCACGGCGCATCACGGAGATTTCGCGTTCATTTTTGATTGGGATCATAAATCAGTCACCCAAAGCCGCCAGGATATCACGAGTTGCATCCTCGATGGGCTGATTTCCCTCGACAAGCCTGAGCTTTCCGAGCTTTTCATAGAAGCCCTTGAGTGCTTCGGTCTCGCTGTGATAAACGGCAAGGCGATGACGCACCGTTTCCGGCTTGTCGTCCTTGCGGATCGTCAGCTCACCGCCGCACGCATTGCAGATGCCCTCCGTTTTGGGCGGGTTTGCCGTGACGTGATAGCTCGCGCCGCAGACGCTGCAGACGCGGCGTCCGGTCATGCGGGCTTCAATCACTTCGTCGGCAATTTCGATAGATACGACACGGTCGATTTCAACGCCCTGATCCAGCAGAGCCTGCGCCTGCGGGATCGTGCGCGGCATACCGTCCAGGATATAGCCGTTCGCACAATCCGGCTGCGCCAGCCGCTCCCGGACGATGCCGATGATGACATCGTCGGGAACGAGCATGCCCAGATCCATGAAGCTCTTGGCCTTCAAACCGGTTTCCGTACCGTTTTTGATTGCTTCCCGAAGGATGTTCCCGGTGGAAATGGTCGGGATGTGCAGCTTGGCGGCGATGATTTCCGCCTGCGTGCCCTTTCCCGCACCGGGAGCTCCCAAAAGAATCAGTCTCATATTCCGGCGCCTCCGATTACTTCTCGAGGAATCCGGAGTAGTTGCGCATCATCATCTGCGCCTCAATGGCGGCGACGGTTTCAAGCGCAACGGATACAACGATGATGACGGACGTGCCGCCGAAGGAGAATCTGGTTTCACCCGTAACCGCGCCGAGCAGAACCGGAAGCACTGCGACAATGCCAAGATAGATCGCGCCGAAGAGGGTGATCTTGTTGATGACCTTGTGGATGAAATCCGACGTCGGACGACCCGGACGGAAGCCAGGGATGAAGCCGCCGTTCTTCTTGAGGTTGTTGGCAACCTCGACGGGGTTGTACTGAATCGTTGCGTAGAAGTAGCTGAAGCCGATGATGAGCAGCAGATAAATCACGACGTAGATCGCGCTGGTGCTGCTGAACACATTGTCATACCACCAGCCGCTGCGCACGCCGATGAAGGCGCAGATCGTAGCGGGCAGAGAGGCGATCGACTGTGCAAAGATGATCGGCAGAACGCCGGACATGTTGACCTTGATCGGCAGGTGCGTGTTCTGGCCGCCGTAGACCTTCCGTCCGACCACTCGCTTGGCGTACTGCACAGGGATCCTGCGCTCGGCCTGAGAGACGAAGATGATGAACACGATGATCGCCAGCATCGCAACGATGAGGGCGAGCACCCAATACCACTTCGCCCAGAGCATATCGATCAGCGGCATGATGATACCGCCGGGGATACGGGCGATGATGTTCGCGAACAGGATCATGGAGATACCGTTGCCGATACCGTACTGCGTGATCTGGTCGCCCAACCACATGACCAGCGTTGCGCCGGCAGTGAAGGACAGGATGATGACGATGGCAGGCATAACGCCCGTCTGCGTCAGAAGCTGCATGCCCTGCGCGGAATACTCGGTGTTGTAGTTGGAAAGCATGACATAGTAGGCAAAGCCCATCAACAGGCCGAGCGCTACCGTCGTCAACTGGGTGATCTTGTTGATCTTCTTCTTGCCTTCCTCGCCGCCCTCCTTGCTCAGGCGTTCCAGAGCAGGGATCGCAATGGTGAGGAGCTGGATGATGATGGATGCGTTGATATACGGCTGGATGCTCAGAGCGAAGATGGTCGCCATAGAGAATGCGTTGCCGGACATCATGTTGAACAGACCGAAGATGGTGCCGCTCAGCTCCGTTTCAAACATCGTAGACATGTTCTCGACGTTGACAAACGGAACGGGAACGACGTTACCGATACGGTAAAGCAGGACGATCAGGAGCGTGAAGAGGATTTTCTTGCGAAGGTCGGCGATCTTCCACGCATTGCGAAGTGTCGTAAACAATTACACCACCTCAGCCTTTCCGCCTGCCTCCTCGATCTTTGCTTTGGCAGACTCGGAGAAGGCAGCCGCCTTGACGGTCAGCTTCTTCGTGAGGGTGCCGTTGGACAGGACCTTCAGACCGTACTTGCAGTCACGGATAATGCCCTTTTCTTCCAGAGCCGCCGCGTCAACAACCGCACCGTCCTCAAACGCCTCGAAGGCGCCGAGATTGACCTCGGTGAGGGGCTTTGCGAAGATGTTATTGAAGCCGCGCTTCGGAATACGGCGTGCCAGAGGCATCTGGCCGCCTTCAAAGCCGATACGGACCTTGCCGCCGGAGCGAGCCTTCTGACCCTTGTGACCGCGACCCGCGGTCTTGCCGTTGCCGGTGCCGCAGCCGCGGCCCTTGCGTTTTGCTACCTGGGTAGAACCCAGAACGGGAGCAAGTTCATGTAATTCCATTCTTGTCTCCTCCTTATTCTACTTCGGCGACCTCGAGCAGATAGCCGATCTTGGCGATCTTGCCGCGAGTCTGTTCATTGTCGGGCTGGATGGTCTCCTGACCGATCTTGCGAAGGCCGAGGGATTCCGCCGTGGCAATGTGCTTCTGGATACGACCGTTGAGGCTCTTGACGAGCTTGATCTTTAACTGTGCCATAGTTCGTATCCTCCTTAACCGATGATTTCTTCCACGCTCTTGCCGCGGATGCGGGCGACCTCAGCAGGGCCGCGCAGGCTCAGCAGACCCTGCATCGTCGCCTTGACGACGTTCTGCGGGTTATTGGAGCGCAGGCACTTGGTACGGATGTTGCTGATGCCGACTGCTTCCATGACAGCACGGACTGCGCCGCCGGCAATAACGCCGGTACCGACGGAGGCCGGCTTCATCAGGACGGAGCCTGCACCGTAGATGCCGATGACCTCATGGGGGATCGTGGTGCCGGAGAGGACGACCTTATGCAGGTTCTTCTTCGCGTTCGCGATGCCCTTGAGGATGGCTTCGGAAACCTCCGCCGCCTTGCCGAGGCCGTAGCCCACGGTGCCGTTGCCGTCGCCGACGACAACCAGCGCGGAGAACTTCATGACGCGGCCGCCCTTGACCGTCTTGCTGACACGGTTGAGATAAACGACCCGTTCGATCATTTCGGGAGCATTGTCCTTTTCAGGCGCTCTGTTATAAGCCATTCTTCAGTTCCTCCTCTTAGAATTTGAGTCCGCCTTCGCGGGCGCCGTCAGCCAGAGCTGCGACACGGCCGTGATAGACATAACCGCCGCGGTCGAAAACGACCTCTTCGATCTCCTTGGCCTTTGCGCGCTCGGCGATCAGCTGACCAACCTTCTTGGCAGCTTCGCAGTTGCCGGTTGCGCCTTCGAACTCTTTTTCCACGGTGGAAGCGGAAACCAGAGTGACTCCGTTGACATCATCAATGATCTGAGCATAGATGTTAGCGTTGCTTCTGAAAACATTCAGGCGGGGTCTGCACGGTGTGCCGGAGATCTTACCGCGAACGCGAACGTGGCGCTTCATGCGCATTGCTTTCTTATCGGTCTTCTTAACCATTTACGCACACCTCCTGTTATTTCTTGCCGCCGGCCTTGCCCTCTTTGAGGTGCAAAACTTCGGTGGAATACTTGATGCCCTTGCCCTTATAGGGCTCGGGAGGCCGCTTGCCTCTGACGTTCGCAGCGAACTGACCGACCTTCTGCTTGTCGATGCCGCTGATCACGATCTTGTTGGGAGCGGGAACCTCGATCGTGATGCCGTCAATCTCTTCCATGGTGACAGGATGAGAATAGCCGACGTTCAGAACGAGCTTCTTGTCTTCTTTCGCCGCACGGTAGCCGACGCCGTTGACCTCGAGCTCCTTGGTGAAGCCCTTGTCGACGCCGGTGATCATGTTGTGCAGCAGGGTGCGGGTCAGACCATGCAGGCTCTTGTGTGCATGCTCTTCGTCAGGACGGGACACAGTGATGACTGCGCCTTCCTGCTTGATGATCATATCATGATGGAATTTGCTGGTCAGTGTACCCTTCGGGCCCTTGACGGTAACAAGGTTGCCGTCTTCGATGGTCACTTCAACGCCCGCCGGTACGGTGATAGGCATTTTGCCGATTCTGGACATAGTGTTACCTCCTTACCAGACGAACGCAAGGACTTCACCGCCGATATGCGCCGCGCGAGCAGCCTTATCGGTCATAACGCCCTTGGATGTGGAAATGATGGCAATACCGAGGCCACGCAGAACCTTCGGCAGCTCCTCGGCGCCGGCGTAGACACGCAGACCGGGCTTGGAGACGCGGCGAAGACCGGAAATGACCTTTTCCTTATTGCCGAGATACTTCAGGGTGATGTGGATCATGCCCTGCTTGCCGTCCTCTTCGACTTCGTAGCCAGCGATGTAGCCTTCGTCGAGCAGGATCTTTGCGATGTCCTTCTTCAGATTGGAAGCGGGGACATCAACTGTGTCGTGCTTTGCAGAGTTTGCGTTACGGATTCTGGTAAGCATATCTGCTACGGGATCGGTGATTTGCATGTGATGTTACCTCCTTTAGAAGTTACGGGCTGTACCCGTTAAGACGCCAGAGTATCAGGAGAATGTGAGCCGCGAATCCGACTCCATTTTCCCCTGACTTCTGATGCCTGTTTTACATTTTGATCACACTGGATGGTGTGGTTTTGCTCGTTCCGGGCGGCATCGCCGCCCATCAGAGCTTCTTCGTTTTACCAGCTTGCCTTCTTCACGCCGGGGATCTCGCCCTTGTAAGCGAGCTCGCGGAAGCAGATACGGCAAACGCCGAAGTCACGCAGGTAAGCATGGGGTCTGCCGCAGATCTTGCAGCGGTTGTAGCGGCGGGTGGAGAACTTGTTTCCAGCCTGCTGCTTCAGGATCATAGCTTTTCTTGCCATTTCGTTCTTCCTCCCAAATTAAGCGTGGAACGGCGCGCCGACCAGGGTCAGCAGTTCCTTGGCTTCTTCGTCGGTGTTCGCGGTGGTGCAGATGCAGATGTCCATGCCGCGGATCTTGTCGACCTTATCGTACTCGATTTCCGGGAAGATGAGCTGTTCCTTCAGACCGAGGGCATAGTTGCCGCGGCCGTCGAAGGCGTTGGGGTTGATGCCGCGGAAGTCGCGGACACGGGGCAGCGCCACGTTGAACAGGCGGTCGATGAACTCCCACATCTTTGCGCCGCGAAGGGTGACCTTCACGCCGACGGTCTCGCCTTCACGAACCTTGAAGTTCGCGACGGACTTGCGGGCCTTGGTGGTGACGGGCTTCTGACCGGTGATGGTGGCGATGTCCTTGCAGATCGCTTCGATTTCCTTCGCATTGTTCTTGCTCTCGCCGCAGCCGACGTTCACAATGACCTTTGCGATCTGGGGGATCTGCATGACGCTCTTGTACTGGAACTTCTTCATCAGAGCAGGAGCGATTTCTTCTTTGTACTTCACTTGCAGTCTTGCCATGTTCTCGTTCCTCCTCCTTAGATTTCCTTGCCGCACTTCTTGCAGACGCGGACCTTCTTGTCGCCGTCGACGTTGAAGCCGACGCGGACGCCCTTCTTGCAGTTGGAGCAGTAGAGCTGGACCTTGTCCACACGAATGGGGATCTCACGCTTGACAATGCCGCTGGTCTCATTCTGCTTGCGAGCCTTCACGTGGCAGGTAGCGATGTTGACGCCTTCGACAATGACTTTGCCTTCGCTGGGCATGGCGGTGAGGACCTTGCCCTTCTTGCCCTTGGACTTGCCGGACAAGACGATAACGGTATCGTTTTTCTTAATGTTCATTCTTTGCTCCCCCTATTAAATGACTTCCGGCGCCAGGGAGAGAATCTTCATGTATTCCTTGTCACGAAGCTCTCTTGCGACCGGCCCAAAAATACGGGTACCGCAGGGATTCTTGTCCTCTTTGACCAGAACTGCTGCGTTCTCATCGAAACGAACATAGGTGCCGTCGGTGCGGCGGACGCCCTTTGCGGTACGGACGATGACAGCGCGAACAACTTCGCCCTTCTTCACGGTGCCGCCGGGAGCTGCCTTACGGACGGAGGCGATGATGACATCGCCGATATTGCCGAACTTGCGTCTGGAGCCGCCGAGAATGCGGATGCACTTGATCTCCTTCGCGCCGGTGTTGTCAGCAACTTTCAGATAAGATTCTTCTTGGATCATTAGTTGTCGACCTCCTTATTCAGCCTTCTTGATGATTTCAACGAGACGCCATCTCTTGTCCTTGGACAGGGGGCGGCACTCCATCACCTTCACGGTATCGCCGACGCCGCACTCGTTGTTTTCGTCGTGCGCCTTCAGCTTATAGGTTCTTTTCACGATTTTCTTGTACAGCTTATGCTGCACGCTATCCTCAATAGCAACCACGATGGTCTTGTCCATCTTATCGGAGACGACCTGACCAACTCTGGTTTTGCGGAAAGCTCTTGTAGTTTCACTCATTTTCGCTTACCTCCTCAGATTGCGGTCTCTTTCTCACGAATAATTGTTTTGATGCGGGCAATGTCTTTCTTGACAGCGGCGATTTTGATCGGATTATCGAGCTGGTTCGTTGCATGCTGCATGCGCAGGAAGAAGAGATCCTTCTTCAGATCCTTGACCTTCGCTTCCAGGTCCGCCACGGACATGGCTCTGAGTTCTTTAGCCTTCATCATTATTCACCACCATTCTCAGATACTGCTTCCTCACGGGCAACGATCTTGGTCTTGATGGGCAGCTTGTGCTGTGCCAGACGAAGCGCCTCACGAGCGTCTTCTTCGGACACGCCGCCGATTTCGAACATGACCTTCTGCGCCTTGACGACTGCAACCCAGTATTCGGGAGCGCCCTTACCGGAGCCCATACGGACGCCGAGAGCCTTCTTAGAAACAGGCTTGTCGGGGAAGATTTTGATCCAGACCTGACCGCTGCGCTTGGTGTAACGCGTCATCGCGATACGAGCCGCTTCGATCTGGTTGCCGGTGATCCAGCCGGGCTCTACGGCCTGAATGCCGTATTCGCCGTAGGATACCTTATTGCCGCGAGAAGCTGCGCCCTTCATACGGCCGCGCTGCACTCGACGGAACTTTGTTCTCTTGGGCATTAACATTAGCGGTTGCCTCCTTCTCTGCGGTCGTCACGACGACGCTCGCCATTGAAAGGCTTCCGGTCACCGCGGCGCTCACCGCCCTGACGACGGTCGTCACGACGACGGTCGTTGTTGCGGCGGTCACGACGAGGCGCTTCCGGAGCGGACTGACGCAGCGTGGAGTTCAGGACCTCGCCCTTGTAGATCCACACCTTGCAGCCGATCTTGCCATAGGTGGTGTTTGCTTCCGCAAAGCCGTACTCGATGTCCGCACGGAGGGTCTGCAGGGGGATGGTGCCCTCGTGATAGGACTCGCTGCGGGCGATTTCCGCGCCGCCGAGACGGCCGCCGCAGGAGCACTTGATGCCCTTCGCGCCCAGACGGGTCGCTCTCTGCATCGCCTGCTTCATGGCGCGGCGGAAGGAAATTCTCTTCTCGAGCTGCGCCGCGATGTTCTCGGCGACAAGCTGAGCGTTCAGGTCCGGGCTGCGAACTTCAACGATGTTCAGAGCGACGGACTTGCCGATCTTCTGCTCGAGCTCCAGGCGGAGCTTTTCGATCTCCTGACCGCCCTTGCCGATAACGACGCCGGGGCGGGAGCAGTGCAGATTGATCTTCACACGGGCGTTGCTGCGCTCGATTTCGATCTTCGCAATGCCGGCGGCAAAGAGTCTCTTCTTGAGATCCTTGCGGATGTTGTAGTCCTCAACGAGCAGGTCGCCGACCTTGTCGTTGCGGGCATACCAACGGGAATCCCAGTCCTTGATTACGCCAACGCGCAAACCATGAGGATTAACTTTCTGTCCCATAGTAACCTCCTTAAGCCTTCTCGCTCACGCCGATGGTGAGGTGAGTCGTTCTCTTGAGAATGCGATTGTATCTGCCTTTTGCTCTCGGTCTGCCGCGCTTGAGCGTGGGACCGGGGTTTGCAACCGCGGTGGAGACGTAGAGATTGTCAGCGTCCATGCCGTGATTGTTTTCAGCGTTGGCGATCGCACTCTTGAGGAGCTTGAGCATGGGCTCAGAAGCTGCCTTCGGGGTCTGCATGATATATGCGCATGCGGTCTTCGCGTCCTTGCCGCGAATCAGATCGCAGAGGATCGAAACCTTGCGCGGAGAAATACGCAGGTATTTCAGATGTGCTTTTGCTTCCATGTCTTTCTCCTTCCTTACTTCGCATTGGAGGTCTTGGAGCCGGAGTGACCGCGGAACGTTCTGGTCAGAACGAACTCGCCCAGCTTATGACCAACCATGTCTTCTGTCACATAGACGGGAACATGCTTGCGGCCGTCATGGACAGCGATTGTATGACCGACAAAGGAGGGGAAAATGGTGGAAGATCTGGACCAGGTCTTCAGCACTTTCTTTTCACCGGTTTTGTTGAGCTCTTCAACGCGCTTATACAGCTCAGGAGCAACAAACGGGCCTTTCTTAATGCTTCTGCTCATTATTCATTTCCTCCTTACTTACTGTTTCTGCGCTTGATGATGAACTTGTTGGTACGGTTCTTAGTCTTGCGGGTCTTGTAACCCATCGCCGGCTTGCCCCACGGAGTGACAGGGCCGGGACGACCGACCGGAGCGCGGCCTTCGCCGCCGCCGTGCGGATGGTCGTTCGGGTTCATAACGGAGCCACGGACGGTCGGGCGGATACCCATGTGACGGGTACGGCCGGCCTTGCCGATGTGGATGTTGCCGTGATCAATGTTGCCGACCTGCCCGATGCACGCGGTGCAGTTGAGCGGGATATAGCGGACTTCGCCGGAGGGCATTCTGACCTGCGCCAGACCCTTTTCCGTCTCCTTGGCGAGGAGCTGTGCCGCAACGCCTGCGCTGCGGACGAGCTGTGCACCGGAGCCGGGCTGAAGCTCGATGTTGTGGATCACGGTACCAACGGGGATGTTCGCGATGGGCAGGCAGTTGCCGGGCTTGATGTCGGCGGCTGCGGACGCCAGAACGGTTGCGCCGGGCTTCAGACCGACCGGAGCCAGAATGTAGCGGAGCTCGCCGTCTTCGTACTTGACCAGAGCGATGAACGCGCTGCGGTTGGGATCGTATTCGATCCGCTCCACGACTGCCGGCATATCCAGCTTATTGCGTTTAAAGTCAATGATGCGGTACTTTTTCTTGTTGCCGCCGCCGCGATGACGGACGGTGATTCTGCCGTAGCTGTTGCGACCGGAATGCTTCTTCAGGGTCTCAACCAGGCTACGCTCGGGCTTTGCCTTCTTATCTACGCCCTCAAACGCGGACACGGTCATGCCGCGGCGAGCGGGGGTATAAGGCTTGTAAGTTTTAATCGCCATTTTGCGTTACACTCCTTTAATTGAGATGGTTTAGACCATACCCTCGAAGAATTCGATGGTCTTGGAATCGGCAGTCAGCTTCACGACAGCCTTCTTGTAGGACGCGGTGCGACCCTGCGGGTAGCTGCCCTGACGGTGCAGCTTGCCGTCCATGCGGATGGTGGTGACCTTTTCGACCTTCACGCCGAAGATCTCGGAAACCGCCTTCTTGATCTCGGTCTTGTTCGCATCGTTGGCAACGATGAAAACGTACTTCTTCAGATCGGTCGCTTCCATGGACTGTTCGGTGATGACCGGACGGATGATGATATCATAAGCAGTCTTCATGCGAACACCTCCTCAATCTTCGCGAGCGCAGCCTTATCGACAACGAGCTTCTTCGCGTTCAGGATGTCGTAGACATTGATAAGGTTTGCAAACGTGGTCTGTACGCCGGGCAGGTTGCGCGCGGAGAGGACTACGTTCTCGTTGACCTCTGCGGTGACAACCAGAGCCTTGCAGTCAGCGTTGACTGCGCTCAGGAAGCCGGCGAACTTCTTGGTCTTGATCTCGTCCATCTTGAGCTCGTCGATCACGACGATGTTCTCGGACTGTGCCTTTGCGCTCAGGACAGACTTCAGCGCCAGACGGCGAACCTTCTTGTTCAGCGTGTAGCTGTAGGAGCGGGGCTTCGGTGCGAACACGACGCCGCCATGCGTCCACTGCGGAGCGCGGGTGCTGCCCTGACGGGCGTGACCGGTGCCCTTCTGACGCCACGGCTTCTTGCCGCCGCCGGAGACCTCTGCGCGGGTCAGAGCGGACTGTGTGCCCTGACGGCAGTTTGCCAGATGGTTCTTCACAACGTCATGGACGACGGATTCGTTGGGCTCGATACCGAAAACAGCTTCGGAAAGTTCAACTTCGCCGACCTGCTTGCCGTTCATATCATAAACGTTCGTCTTCATAAGTTAACTCTCCTTTCCTTAACCGTTTCTTGCGGAAGCCTTCTGCGGGTTACGGCCGGAAGCCTTCTGCGGGTTCTTGCTGATCGCGGTAGCGCCGGAAGCGACCTTAATCGTCTTAACGGTGCTCTTGATATACACGACGCCGCCCTTCGGGCCGGGGATCGCGCCGCGGATGACGATCATGTTGAGGTCGGGATCGACCTTCACGACGTCGAGGTTCTGCACAGTGACCTGCTCAACGCCCATCTGGCCAGCGCCGATGTGTCCCTTGAAGATACGGGAGGGATCGGAGGAGGAGCCCATGGAGCCTGCATGACGGTGGACCGGGCCGCCGCCGTGGCTTGTCGGGGTGCGCTGTGCGTTCCATCTCTTGATAACGCCCTGGTAGCCATGACCCTTGGAGATGCCGGTCACGTCGACGTGATCGCCGGCGGCGAACAGGTCGGCCTTGATCTCGGCGCCGACCTCGAGGTCAGCAGCGTTGTCGAGCTTGAATTCCTTGAGATGCTTCTTGGCGGAAACGCCCGCCTTCTTGAGATGACCGAGCTCCGGCTTGGACAGCTTCTTCTCAGCGACGTCGCCGTAAGCCAGCTGCACGGAAACATAGCCATCGTTTTCGATCGTCTTCTTCTGAGCGACGACGCAGGGACCCGCTTCAATCACAGTGACGGGGATCACGTGGCCGTTCTCATCGAAGATCTGGGTCATGCCCACTTTCTTGCCGATGATTGCTTTCTGCATTTTTCTTACTCCTTATTTTAGGTTATTGGTTGGCAAACTTGACCATTGGGCAGCCATTGGTTTACCAACATGACCCGGGACCGTCTCGGCAGACGGTCGGGGTGCGCTATAATTTATAATGTATATAAATTACAGCTTTATCTCAATCTCAACGCCTGCGGGAAGGTCGAGGCCCTGCAGAGCCTCGATGCACTTCGCGTTCGGGTTGAGGATATCGATCAGTCTCTTATGGGTTCTGCGCTCAAACTGCTCACGGGAATCCTTGTACTTGTGAACAGCGCGAAGGATGGTGACGACTTCCTTCTTCGTGGGAAGGGGGATCGGACCGGATACGGAAGCGCCGTTGCGCTTTGCGGACTCAACGATTTTCTCCGCAGTGGAGTCGATGAGCTGATGATCATAAGCCTTCAGGCGAATTCTGATCATGGTGTTTGCCATTTTGTTGTTTCCTCCTTGAAATAACGTACTCAGTTTTCGTTGTCTCGCTGGGTACGGTCGAGGCGAATTGGTGTACGCTTAACCGTGCGTATCACTCCGCGTCCATGAAAAATGGCCGACTTTGTGCCGGCCGTGCATTCCATTCGCGGCGATATACGCCACATACACAGATTACCTCAGCCGCCCGATGACCGGACATACTCCGCAGAAGTTACCGCCTTGCGGCGCAATCTCCTGCTTCATCGCAGTGCAGGCGCGCAGTGTCCCCCACTCGCGCGTGCCTGTCCATAATAATACACGCGCCCGTGAATGTCAAGAACTTTTTTGTATTTTTCACAAATTTTTTCAAATAATTTTGTGCGAAACACAGAAAATCCGAACTGCCGCCCGCTTAGCTCACAAAAATTGTAAAATTCCTGAATATTTATTCGCGATCACTTGCATTTTGTGAAAATGCTTGCTACAATATGGCAAATTGGAGGAATAATTATGAGAATCGTCGTCAAAGTCGGCACCTCTACCCTCGCCCATGCGACCGGGAATCTGAACATCCGCCGCGTGGAGCAGCTTTGCAAGGCGCTGAGTGATCTGAAAAATGCGGGGCACGAGATCGTCCTCGTCTCCTCCGGCGCGATCGGCATGGGCGTATGCAAGCTCGGTCTGCCGGAGCGTCCTTCCGACATGCCCACAAAGCAGGCCGCCGCTGCGGTCGGTCAGTGCGAGCTGATGTACACCTATGACAAGCTGTTTTCCGAATACCGCCACACGGTCGGGCAGATTCTGCTGACCGGCAGCGATATTCTGGACCCCCATCGGCGGGAAAACTTTCTCAACTCCCTCTTCCGCCTGCTCTCGCTCGGCGCGCTGCCGATCATCAATGAAAACGACACCGTCGCAACGGAAGAAATCGTGATAGGCGACAACGATACGCTCGCAGCCGTGATCGCGCAGAGCGTCAAGGCCGATCTGCTGATTCTGCTTTCGGATATCGATGGGCTGTATACTGCCGATCCGCGGTCGGATTCCTCTGCGGAGCTGATCCATACCGTCTCGGAGATCACGCCGGATATCCTCCGGCTGGCAGGCGGAGTCGGCTCCGCGCTCGGAACAGGCGGTATGGCGACCAAGCTTCGCGCTGCGCAGACGGTTATCGCCGCCGGAATCGACATGGTGATCGCGAACGGCGCAGAACCGGATATCCTCTATCGGATTGCGGACGGCGAACGCATCGGCACGCGCTTTATCGGGAGGACATGACATGACGACCTTGGAACAAATGAAAGCGGCGAAGGCGGTCGCTCCCCTGCTCGCCTGCGCCGATACGGAACGAAAAAACGCGGCGCTGCTCGCCATGGCGGAACGACTCATGGAGCGGACGCCGGAAATCCTGAAAGCAAACGTCGCCGACGTGGAAAAGGCGGCAAGCGCGATTTCCCCCGTCATGCTCGACCGGCTTGCGCTGAATGAAAGCCGCATTGCCGGCATGGCGGAGGGCGTCCGTCAGGTCGCCGCCCTGCCCGATCCGGTCGGAGAAGTCCTCACGCGCGTCGTCCGTCCGAACGGGCTCGTGATCGAAAAGACCGCCGTACCGCTCGGCGTGATCGCTATCATCTACGAAAGCCGTCCCAACGTGACCTCGGACGCCGCCGCCCTCTGCGTCAAGAGCGGCAACGCCTGTATCCTGCGCGGCGGCAAGGAGGCCTTCCGCAGCGCGTCCGCGATCACGGCTGCGCTGCAGGACGGGCTTGCGTCGGTCGGTCTTCCAAAAGATTTGGTGCAGCTCGTGCAGGATACCACGCGCGGCAGCGCGGCGGAGCTGATGCAGGGCGTCGGCTATATTGATCTGCTGATTCCGCGCGGCGGCGCGGGGCTGATCCGCGCCTGTACGGAGAACGCACGGGTGCCCTGCATTCAGACCGGCACCGGAATCTGCCACGTCTACGTTGACCGCGCCGCCGATCCTGACATGGCGGTTTCCATCATTGAAAACGCGAAGACGAGCCGTCCGTCCGTCTGCAACGCCGCAGAGGTCTGTATCGTCCACCGTGAGATCGCCGCAGACTTCCTGCCAAAGCTGAAGGACGCGCTCGTCACAAAGCGCGCGGCGGACGGAAAAATCCCCGTGGAATTCCGCGCGGATGAGGAAGCCGTCGCCTACCTCGGCAAGCCCGCAGGAGCGCAGGATTTCGACACGGAATTTCTGGACTATATCATGGCGGTCAAGACCGTTTCTTCCGCGGACGAGGCGATCGCGCACATCGCCGCGCACTCCACGGGGCACAGCGAGGCGATCGTCACGGAAGACCCTGAAACGGCGGAAAAATTCGTCCGCGCCGTCGACAGCGCGGCCGTCTACGTCAACGCCTCCACCCGCTTTACGGACGGCGGCGAGTTCGGACTGGGCTGCGAAATGGGCATTTCCACGCAGAAGCTCCACGCCCGCGGCCCGATGGGTCTGCGGGAGCTGACCGCATACAAATATATCGTCCGCGGAAGCGGGCAGCTTCGTTGAGGTGATCATTATGGAGAAAATCGGATTCATTGCCGTCGGCAACATGGGCGGCACACTGGCAAAGATCGCGATCCGCAACTGCGGCGGACAGTCCGTTTTCGTCAGCAGCCGCACGATAGAAAAAGCGCGCCGCTTTGCCGATGGGAACGGCTGCATCGCGATGCGCAACGGCGCGCTCGCGGAACGGTCGAACATGATCTTTCTCGGCGTGAAGCCGCAAAAGATGGAAGAAGTTTTTGAAGAGATCGCGCCCATACTCAAAAACCGCTTCGACCGCTTCGTGCTGGTGACGATGGCCGCCGGCCTGCGCTGCGAAAGGATCGCGGAAATGGCGGGCGGCGATTATCCCGTCATCCGCATCATGCCCAACACGCCGGCGCTGGTCGGGCAGGGCGTGATTCCCTACTGCGGAAACGACAGGGTAACGGAGGCGGATTTCGCCACGTTGGAGGAGGCGCTGTCCGGCGCGGGGCTGGTGACAAAGCTGTCGGAATCCATGATCGACGCGGCAAGCGCGCTCTCCGGCTGCGGTCCCGCCTTTGCCTATATCTTTATTGAGGCGCTCGCCGACGCCGCCGTTTCCTGCGGACTGCCGCGCGGCACGGCGGTGGAATATGCCGCGCAAACGGTTCTCGGCGCAGGAAAAATGGTGCTGGAAACCGGGCAGCACCCCGGCGCGCTCAAGGACGCCGTCTGCTCCCCTGCGGGAAGCACGATCGCGGGCGTCAGGGCGCTGGAGGACGGCGCATTCCGCGCAGCCGCGCAAAACGCGGTGCTCGCGGCGTTCAAACGCACAAAAGAACTCGGGCAATAAAAATTGGGTTGCACAAAACTGTGCAACCCGTTTTTGAGTTTTCAGATTTCCGCAATAACCTCCACCTCGACCAGCGCGCCCTTCGGGAGCGCCGCGACGGCGACGCAGCTTCTCGCGGGATTGCCGGTGAAGTATTTTGCGTAGACCGCGTTGAACGCGGCGAAGTCGCCCATGTCCTTGAGGAAGCAGAGCGTCTTGACCGCCTTTTCCAAGGAGCTGCCCGCCGCGCGCAGGACGGCGTCCAGGTTCTTCATGACCTGCTCGGTCTGTCCGGTGATGTCCTGCGCGGCAAATTCGCCCGTCTTCGGATCAATGGGTATTTGACCGGACGTATAGACCAGATTGCCGATCTTCATCGCCTGCGAATACGGACCGATCGCCGCCGGTGCGTTTTCCGTAAAAATTTTATCCATGCTAAAACCCTCCGTTTGCGTTTTCTTTATCATAACGCACATCGGAGGGTTTGTCAATTTTTCCGTTACTCTTTCAGCTTCCCGCGGATAAACTCCGGCACTTCGCGCGGCTTGAGGTTCAACACCACGGAAAATTCGTCCGCGAGGAGCTTCTCCGCATCGCGGAGCATCTGCTCGTCGTTCGTGCGCAGCCGCTTGCCGACGGTCTGCAGGTTCTGGCGGCGCAGATGCAGCCTGCGCACCATGGAAAGAAGCTCGCGGCGGTCTGCGCTGAGCAGGGTCTGCTGAAACGCCGCCTTGCGCTCTGAGGCGTCGTCAATCCAGTCCTCATCCGCCTCGTTGACCTCGTCGATCATCTTTTCAATCTGCTTTTTGGTCAGCAGCGGGCGCATCCGTGACACCAGAAGTTCATTCTGCACCGGAACGAAAACGGTCGAGCCTTCGCGGTAGATCGGGCGCAGGACATAGTACTCCGCCGTCTCCCGGTTGACCTTCATTTGACGTATCTCTTCCACGCGGCATACGCCTTCCGTGCCGTAGAATACGGTTTCACCGACCTGATACATGCTCCGTTCTCCTTCTGTATTTGTAGTTGTATTATAGCAGATTTTCGGAAGATTTGTCAAAGTAAAATCCGCAGTTTTTTATAAAAATATCCCTCTGCACAGCGTTTTGCCGCGCAGAGGGGATATTTTAATCAACCACCTGATAGCCGGCGTCGATCACAGCCTTGCGAAGCGCCGCGGGGTCTGCGGCGCCCGTCACCGAGGCGCATTTCTTCTCGAGGCTGACCTCGACGGTCTCCACGCCGTCGACTGCCAGCAGCGCCTTTTCCACGGCCGCCTTGCAGTGCATGCACATCATGCCTTCGATTTGGATTGTCATTGCTTCTTCTCCTTTCGGGATTGTCTGATATTTCGGTCGGAATGAGCGCAGGCGCAAGGCGTTGCTGACCACGCAGACGGAGCTGAAGCTCATGGCGGCTGCTCCGATCATCGGGTTCAGAAGACCGAGCGCGGCAATGGGAATCCCGACGCTGTTGTAGAAAAACGCCCAGAACAGGTTCATCTTGATATTACGGATGGTCGCGCGGCTCAGGGCGACTGCCGCGGCGACGTCGGTCGGATCGCTGCGCATCAGAACGATATCGGCCGCCTCAATAGCGATATCCGTACCCGCGCCGATGGCAATGCCGACGTCTGCGCGCACCAGCGCAGGCGCGTCGTTGATGCCGTCGCCGACCATGGCGACCTTGCGGCCGCTCTCCTGCAGCGCGACGATTTCCTTTTCCGAGTTTCAGGAGGCCGTCGAGGACGCGCTGAACCAGGCGAAGCAGTAAGATATTCTCTACGAAAGGGGGCGGGAGCATGAAGGCGCATATCGGCGCGGTGACGCTGGCGCTGTTCGGCGCCGTTGACGCGGTGTCCCGCGCGTCCATGGAATTGCCGGAGCAGCCCTCCGGGAATTTTGTGATCCTGCTCAACCGATCGAGGCACA
>CAJOMA010000008.1 GCA_905235655.1 uncultured Oscillospiraceae bacterium
AAGTGACGATTTCAAGCGATTGTACATTGGATTTGTTGCACATGTATGGGAGATGGCCGCGAGGTCATCCCTCCAAGCTGTCATCGGGACATATCGTTCTTTACAGTTTTTTACTTGCATCTGACTATAATTTGATTTATTATGAAAGAATGAGGAGGGATGTCGATTTGTCCAAGCCAATCGAAGAACTTACGATTATGGATGACTTCATGTTCAGCGCAGTCATGCGGCAGGAAAAGCTGTGCAAGCCGCTGCTGGAATCCATCCGCAGGGTGGTCGTTATCGACCATCACCGCCGCGCCGCCGACTATATCGAGCAGCCCGTGCTGAACCTGCACGAGCCTTACGCCTCCTCCGCCTCCGAGCTGGTCACGGAGCTGCTGCAGTATTCTCTGGAAGCGACGGCGATCTCCGCCAATGAAGCGGCGGCGCTGCTTGCGGGCATCGTGCTCGATACCAAGAATTTCGGCGTGCGCACCAACAGCCGCACCTTTGAGGCGGCGGCGTTCCTGCGCAGAATCGGCGCGGACACCGTGCAGGTCAAGAAGCTCTTCCAGAACGACCTGCCCACGACGGTCGCCCGCTACAAGATCATTCAGAACGCGCGGCTTTATCGCAGCAAGATTGCGATCGCCGCACTGGACTATACGGCAAACCGCACGACGGCGGCGCAGGCGGCAGACGAGCTGCTGAATATCTCCGGCATTGAGACCTCCTTCGTGCTCTATCCGCAGGACGATCAGACAATCATTTCCGCCCGCTCGATCGGCGAGGCGAACGTGCAGGTGATTTTGGAGCCGCTGGGCGGCGGCGGCAACGCCGCGACGGCTGGCGCGCAGGTCAAGAACAAGAGCGTGAGCGCGACATTGGAGGAACTGATCAAATCCATCGACAAATTCTTTGAACCGTAACAGAAAAAGGAGGAACAGCCATGAAGGTTATTTTGCTGCAGGACGTCAAGGGCAAGGGCAAAAAGGGTCAGATGCTTGAGGTATCGGACGGCTATGCCAGAAACTATATGTTGCCGCGCAAGATGGCGGTAGAAGCGACTGCGGACAATATCAACACCAAGCGCATGACCGATAAAGCGCTGCAGGAGCGTCAGCAGAGGGAGCGCGAGGAAGCCTTTGCGATTTCCGAACGGATGAAGGATATGGTCGTGACCGTCCGCGCCAAGGGCGGCGGAGCAGGAAGGCTCTTCGGCTCCGTGACGACGCAGGAGATCGCCGACGCGATCCGGCAGCAGGAGGGCATCGACATCGACAAGCGCCGTATCGTGCTCGAGGAGCAGATCAAAACGGTCGGCGACTACACGGTCAAGTGCAAGCTGGGCTACGAGATCACCGCAAAGCTCAAGCTAAAGGTTGAGGAACTGTAAAAAAACAGAGAGGATTCTCAAATGGATGATTTACTGGGACGTCAGGCGCCCCATTCTTTGGAGGCCGAGCAGGCGGTGCTCGGCTCGATCCTGATCGACAGCCGCTGTATCAACGACGTGATCGGTGCGGTGCGCGCGGAGGACTTCTATCTGCAGACCAACCGCGATATCTTCGAGACGGTCTATGAGATGTTCAGCTATTCGCAGATCATCGACCCCGTCACGGTGCTCGACAAAATGCGCGAGCGCGGCGTGTACGACGAGCAGACCTCCACGAAGTACGTCATGCAGCTCATGGAGATCACGCCGACGGCGGCGAACGCGAAGCAGTACGCGCAGATCGTGCACGACAAGGGCTTGCAGCGCAATCTTGCCGAAGCGGCTTCGGACATCGTCAACACGGTCTATGAGGGCGTCGGCTCGGCGCAGGATATGCTCGAGGCGGCGGAGAAAAGGATTTATGCGCTGCGCCGCGGCAATACAAACGATTCTCTGGAGCACGTCGGCACGATCCTGCTGAAGGTTTTCGACCGGCTGACCGAGCTGAGCGAATCCGGCAGCGATATTTCCGGCATTCCGTCCGGTCTGCGCGATCTGGATAAGTTCATCAGCGGTCTGAACAAATCCGACCTCATGCTCCTTGCGGCGCGTCCCGGCATGGGCAAGACCTCCATGGCGCTGAACATCGCGCTGAACGTTGCGAAAAAGTATCCGAAGCGGACGGTCGCTTTCTTCTCGCTGGAAATGTCCAAGCAGCAGCTTGTCACGCGCCTGATCTCCAACGAAAGCTTTGTGGATAACCGCAAGCTGACGACGGGCAAGCTCTCCATGGACGAGTGGAGCAAGATCGGCATCGCCTCTTCCGCCCTGTCGCAGACCGACCTGCGCGTAGACGACAATCCGTCCGTTACCGTCGCCGAGATGAACGCGAAGCTCCGCCGGATCGACGATCTGGCGCTGGTCGTCATCGACTATCTGCAGCTTATGACCTCCTCCGGTGCGAAGCTGAACTACAGCGGCGAAAACCGTCAGCAGGTCATTTCCGATATCACCCGCTCGCTCAAGATCATGGCGAAGGAGCTGAACGTGCCGGTTTTGTGCCTTTCGCAGCTTTCGCGCGCCAACGAGAGCCGGCAGGACAAGCGGCCTATGCTGTCCGATCTGCGCGAATCCGGCGCGATCGAACAGGACGCGGACGAGGTGCTCTTCCTCTACCGCGAGGATTACTATAACAAGGATACGGAAAAGCAGAACGTCGCGGAGTGTATCATTGCGAAGAACCGCCACGGCGAGACCGGCACGGTAGAGCTGCAGTGGCTGCCGCAGTTTACGACCTTTGCCGACCGTGAATGGAGACACAATGAAGACTGAGGTGCTCGCCCGCTGCCGCAGGGAGCGGTTGTTTTCTGCGGGAGATCGGGTGATCGCAGCGGTGTCCGGCGGCGCAGACTCCATGGCAATGCTGTGGTGTCTGCATTCTTTGCAAGAGGAGCTGGGCATTACGCTCTGCGCGGCGCATTTCAACCACGGACTGCGCGGCACGGAAGCGGATGAGGACGAGGCGTTCGTTCGCGCCTTTTGCGCGGCGCACGGGATCGAATGCTTCGCCGGCCGGGCGGACGTCGCCGCCTTCGCGAAGGAAAGCGGGATGACACAGGAGGAAGCGGCGCGGGAAAAGCGCTACGAATTTCTCCTCTCCCTGCCGTGCGACAGGATCGCCACGGCGCACAACGCGGACGACAACGCCGAGACCGTGCTCTTGCACCTGCTGCGCGGCAGCGGGCTGCGCGGACTGTGTGGTATTCCGCCCAAGCGCGGGAGGATCGTCCGCCCCATGCTTTCCGTCACCCGCGAGGAAATCCTGCTATTTTTACGGGAGGAAGGCGTCGCATGGCGGGAGGATCGGACGAACGAGGAGGACGACTGCCTGCGCAACCGTCTGCGCCATCACGTCATGCCGCTTTTATACAGCGAAGCGCCCGATCTGCTGAAAAAGCTTCTGCGGAGCTGCGAGCTTCTGCGCGGTGAGGACGAATTGCTGGACAAGCTTGCGGGAAAATTGCTGGAGCCGGACGGCGACGGTTACCGAATCGCGCCGCTCCTGACTGCCGACGACGCGCTGCAAAAGCGCGCGCTGCGCCTGATTCTGCGCGAAAGCCTGCCGCAGAATGCCGCGCAGAGCCATATCGCCGCCCTGCAGAGCCTTCTGCGCTCGAACGATCCGTCTGCGCAGCTCGATCTGCCGAACGGACTGACGGCGCGGCGCAGATACGACACGCTTGCGATCACGGAAGGCGGGAAGATTCCGTCCTTTCCTGAAACGGCTCTGAATGTGCCGGGCGTGACGCACATTCCGGAGCTGCGCCTGCGCGTTGTCTGCACCGTTGAGGAGAAATTTCAAAAACAGGGAAATACTGCATTCCAATTTGCAGTAAAATATGATATGATAGCCACCGACGCGCTGAAGCTGCGCCCGCGCCGCACCGGCGACCGCATGCAGATGGACGGCGGCTATACCAAGACGCTGAAAAAGCTGCTGATCGAGCGGAGGATTCCGCGCGACAAACGGGAATCGCTTCCGGTGCTGACCGGCGGCGAGCGCGTGCTCGCGGTGCTCGGGCTGGGCGTCAGCGCGGACTGCCGCGCCGAGAACAATCGGCGCGCCCTTGTGATAACGACAGAAACAGAGGAATGATCGCATGGAAATCGAGCGCATTCTGCTGACGCAGGAGGAGCTGCAAGCGCGCGTCAAGGAGCTCGGCGCGGTGCTGAGCGCGGAGTACGCGGAGAAAACGCCGGTCTTTGTCGGCGTGCTGCGGGGCGCGGTGCACTTTTTTACCGACCTCATGCTGCACTTTCCCCATCCGTGCCAGTATGATTTCATCGGCGCAGCGTCCTACGGGGACGGAACGCAGTCGAGCGGACAGGTGATGCTCACAAAGGACGTCATGACCGACCTGCAGGGTCGCCACGTCGTCGTTGTGGAGGACATCCTCGACACGGGTCTGACCCTGCGCTTTGTCACCGACTGGCTGAAAGGCAAAAACCCCGCGTCCTTGAAGCTGTGCGTCCTGCTGGACAAACCCGCGCGGCGCAGAGCGGATATTTCCGCGGACTATATCGGCTTCACGATCCCCAACGAATTTGTGGTCGGCTACGGTCTGGATTATCAGGAGCTGTACCGCAACCTTCCGTACATCGGGATTTTGAAGCCATAGAAGGAGAAATAACTTGAACAACTCGCCCAAACGAATCAATTTTGTGATCTACGCGATCATCCTTGCCGTCGCGATCCTGCTGGTATCGGGACTGTTCGGCGGGAAAAATCTGCCGCAGGTCAGCTATTCCGATATGCGCGCGCTCTTCCTGGAAAAGAAGGTTCGATCCTTTGAATGGGAGGAAGGCGTGCTGACGCTGGAGCTCTACGGTGACCCGCAGAAGGAGCCGACGATGGTGATTCACAAGCTCGCCGACGTGGAGATGTTCCGCGACGATCTGAGCGACACCTACGAAAGCCAGCAGAATGAAGGAATCATCGAAGGATATAACTTTGTCCCGCTGAAGGGAACGCCGTGGTATCTTGCCATTCTGCCGTATCTCATTCCGCTTGCCCTGTTGCTGGTCTTTATGTATTTCCTGATGGGAAGATCGAACGGCGGCGCAGCCGGCGGGATCAAATTCGGAAAGGCGAACGTCCGTGTCGGCTCCGGCGAGAAGAAGGTCACCTTTGCCGACGTCGCGGGCGTCGACGAGGAGAAGCAGGAGCTGGAGGAAATCGTCGATTTCCTGCGCAATCCGAAGAAGTATCAGCAGATCGGCGCGAAGATTCCCAAGGGTGTACTGCTGGTCGGTCCTCCGGGCACCGGCAAGACGCTGATCGCCCGCGCGGTCGCCGGAGAAGCAGACGTGCAGTTTTTGTCGATTTCCGGCTCGGACTTCGTCGAGCTGTACGTTGGCGTCGGCGCGAGCCGTGTGCGCGATCTGTTTGAGCAGGCGAAAAAGGGCGCACCGTCCATCGTCTTCATCGACGAGATCGACGCGGTCGGCCGCAGACGCGGCGCGGGACTCGGCGGCGGCAACGACGAGCGCGAGCAGACGCTCAATCAGCTTCTGGTCGAGATGGACGGCTTCGGCAGCAACGAGGGCGTCATCGTCATGGCGGCGACCAACCGGCAGGACATTCTCGATCCCGCGCTTCTGCGTCCGGGCAGATTTGACCGTCAAATCTATATCAACCCGCCCGACGTAACCGCTAGAGAGGCGATTCTCAGAGTACATGCAAAGGAGAAAATGCTGGCAGACGATGTCGATCTCAAGGTGATCGCCCACGCGACCGGCGGCTTTACCGGCGCGGATCTTGCCAATCTGCTCAATGAAGCGGCACTGTACTCCGCGAAGGAAAACCGCCCCGTGATCACGATGCATGCGCTGGAGGAGTCCATTTTGAAGGTCATCGCCGGCCCTGAAAAGCGCAGCCACGTCCGGCTCGAGCGCGACCGCCGGATCACGGCGTACCATGAAGCGGGCCACGCGGTCGCCATGCACTTCCTGCCGACGCAGGACCCGGTGCACAGCATTACGATCATCCCGCGCGGCAAGGCGCTGGGCATGACGATCAGCCTGCCGGAGGAGGATACCGACCACCTGACGCGCAACGAGATGCGCGAGACGATTGTCGGACTGCTCGGCGGCAGAGTCGCGGAGAAGCTTGTCTTTGACGACGTCTCCACCGGCGCGTCCAACGATATCCAGCGCGCCAGCCGTCTTGCGCGCGACATGATCGTGCGCTACGGCATGAGCGAGCGCCTCGGCACGGTGTCCTACGACGACGGCGACGAAATCTTCGTCGGTCGCGATTACGAGCGCACGAAGGCGTATTCCGAGCATACCGGCGGCGAGATCGACGCGGAAATGAAACGCGAGATCGACGAGGCGTACCGGAAGTGCGAGACGATCCTGACCGAGCACCGCGACAGGCTCGACGCGATCGCCGCCTTCCTGCTCGAACATGAGACGATGAGCCGCAGGCAGTTCGAGGCCTGCATGGACGGCGCCGCGATCCCCGAAGAGGCCGAAGGCTTCTTCGACTCTGTCGAGCAAGCGTCCGAGGAAACCGCAGAAACAGACGGATAAGAAAGCCCGCAAGAAACGAAAACGATCGGGCTGCCGCCCGGCAGCCCGACGTAATGAATTTGCCCCAGTAGCTCAGTTGGATAGAGCGACCGCCTCCTAAGCGGTAGGTCGGAGGTTCGAGCCCCCTCTGGGGTGCCAGAAAACCGCATCCGAGGAAAATCCTCAGATGCGGTCTTTTTTGTTCCTAAATATGCCCTTCTGGGGTGAAGTTAGTAATGAACCCGCCCCGGATTTCAAAAGCCCCGCAATCTCCGACACGGAGCACAGGCTTTCCGCTCAACATTCGATAGCGTTGACGTGAGCCGTCGGGGTGTTCTAACACGACCTCTTCTTCCTGCATCGCAGTCGGTCGCTTCTCAAGAACTCTGCCGCAGACACTCGCCGGCGGTTGATTCATTTTGCGGCTGCGTTTAATCATTATAAACAGAACAAGACCGACAACCAGTGCCAATCTGTAATAGCGTAGTGGCAATTCTTTTTTGTTCATCAATGTTCGGAATCGAAACAATTACATCATATATTCTTTCAGGAGATGTATGCTTGACTTTCGTTCCTGATGAACTTCTTTCCAACTGATCTCTAACTGGTTTTGTCATGAAAAGATAATACGCAACACCTACAAGAGCGAGGAAGGATCAGCAAGACGATCTGGAAGAAGAACCCTTCCAAGGGATGACGATGTGAGGTGATGAACTGTGGCACACGGAAAAATGAAATCGGTGTATGGAATCTATAAGAAGCACGGCCGCGATCAGTTCCTTGATGCAGCCGGTTATTATTCCTGCCATGTCCATCCCGAGAGCATTGACAAAACTATTGATGAAATGGAGTCCCGATGGTACGACGCAACGCACAGGCAGACCGAAGCTGAGAAAATGGTCGAACTTATCCGAGAGAATACACTTGTCACAAAGGCGATCTAATCGTAGCCATGACAGAGCAAGTTGCTGGATTGTTAGGAAGCACCGCTATTGTACCAGAAAACGATAAATACCTTCACAACCAACGAGTCGGATTAGTTACTTGCGATGAAAATAGGCTTCACAAGCTCTTTCTTGCTTTCCCTTGCGGTACTCCCGTCCACCTTCTGCCGGTATCTGAACTGTTTTCTATTTGTTTCCCCTGCCTGTCTCCATTATATCACTATATTTTGGTGATGTCTATTGACAATTTCACCAAAAAATAGTGAAATATTTGTTGAATATTATCACTTGTTTTTAGTGAATTATGTGGATATAATAAGGACAATGGAGGAGGGCTGACAAAAACCAAGCCCTCCCAATGGAGGGAACAAAATGCCAATAACATACAAAGTGGATATTCTCGCAGCCCTCAAGGATGCAGGATACACGCAAAACCGTATTCGCAACGAAAAACTGATCGGACAGTCGTATCTTACACAGCTACGACATGGTGAGCTGGTTTCATGGAAAACAATCGAAACAATCTGCCAGCTTCTCCAATGCCAGCCGGGCGATATTCTTGAGTATTCAGAAAGCGGTGAATCAGAATGATCTATACTGACCGTTACCATCTGACACCGGAGCAAAGTCTTTTCCTTGCAAAGAAGAAATGGGATGAAAACGTCTATTGCGGGATGAAGATGGAAAACAGAGCCGTCACGTTCCCGCAGACGAAAACCATTCTGGAGGGGGTGAACGTGCCCGGTGTGCAGATCAGCGACATCCAGGCAATTCTGAATATGCGCGACGCATGGCGCTATCTGATCGACACGATCAGTAATCCCGTCACCCTGGAATACCTCTGCACGATCAACGGCTTTATCGCACGGAATGAGGCGCTCGAATGGGGCAAACTCCGCACCGGCGCGGTCGCGATCTCCGGAACGGATTACGAGCCGCCCGTACCGCAGGAGGAAACGACCCGGTCGGAGCTGGACGATATTCTGCACGCCAATATGACCGCCACGGAAAAGGCGCTCACGCTGTTCTGCTGGGGCACGCGCAGTCAGCTCTTCTGGGACGGCAATAAGCGCACCAGTCTGACACTTGCAAACAAGATCCTGCTGCAAGCCGGAGCCGGAATGCTCACGATCTCCGCGCGGAATATGGAGAAGTTCAACGAGGCGCTTCTGAACTATTACGACACGGCAGACGCCGAACCGCTCAAAGCGTTCCTGTACAAGCACGCCATACAAGGCATAAAGCTCTGATAAACGAAAAAATCCCGCTCTCCGATCAACGGAGGGCGGGATTCGTGCGTATCGGGCGTTTTTTCGCACGCTGCTGCATTTTTACGGTTTAGCGGTGTTGAAATCTCTGCGACCGGCTTCCGCAGAGGTGAGCCACTTTCTCAAGCGTCCTGCGGCGACGCCGACCGCCTCTCCGGATCAAGCCGGAGGTGCAGCGGGCGCAGCGGGTGCAGCGGGTGCAGCGGGCAACCTGCACAGGGTAGTTATTATTTGGGGTTCGATTCGATCCGCTTCAGATAGTTATAGCACATCTGTTTCACCGCCGCCTCCGATGTGTAGTTTCCGAAAATATCAGCAACCTCTTTCCACGCAAATCCCTGGAGGAAGCGGAGCCGGAACGCAAGCCGAACCTTTATGCTCCGGATGGTCGCAGCCCATGCCGCAATCCGCTTCTCTTTCTCTTCAATCTCGGCTTGCTCCTCTTCGATTCTGCCGTCAATATCTGCGATCTCTGCGGCAAATTGCGCCACCTTGTCGGTCGCGTTGCCGGTGTGCGGCATTCCGGTCATCGGCGCCGTCGTGGAGGTCGCTTTCTCCAGCAAAGCATTGCGCAATTCGTGCAGCTCTTCCAATTCTTCGCGGAGATGAAATAGCACGTTCAGTTCATCAAGTGTCAAAGTGCCACCGCCTTATGGTGTAATTCTCTCCACGGCTGAAAATGCGTAGCGAAACGCTTGAAAAAGCGCCTTTTTCACTATGCCAAATTTGGGGATCACATACCCACAGGATGACTGTGTATGTTGCGCCGCGACGGCACGAAAACAATGCCCGCGCCGTCCGGACAGCCCGCTGCGAAAGCCTGTTTCCGTGCGTGATTTCCCGCGCAAACTGTGTACCGAAATGGGAATAATTTTGTCCGGTAACTACGGGGAAAACGGGGTCGACGCACCCGCAGTCAACCGGGGCACCCCGTCACAGTACCTTTTTCCCCAGGCAGACACGACGCGCAGCAGTCCGCTGCGGATCGCCGACCGGCTCCCGCTCACGTTGCAGGATCAAAAGAGCTTCGATGTTCGCGCGTTTTGAAAGGCTGCCCGCTGCATTGGTACTCTTCGCAGCGGGTCGTGCATGATGCCTCCGCCCTGTTGCGGCAAGCTCCACCGAGCAAGCGGTCACTGCTGCCCGCTGCGAAACAGGATAATGATCTGAGTCCGTTCGGATCTGAAACCTGTGAAACGGGAGCCACCTACACGGGCAGGGGGTCATTATCCGCAGCGGATGCGTTGCTCTTGAATCCATGTTTTAAGCGATAATTGCTACTATCGTCAGGTTTGATATTGACTAAGTACTCCTTCCCGCACATCTCTCGGATTCGTCCTGCAATGGGTTTGTGCAGACGATCAAGGTCACCAAATTGCATATTGGAAGAAATGATTGTTCTAAGTCGGTTGTTGTATCGATAGTCGAGAATCTCAAAAGCAAGGCGAATATCCGCGTCAGAAGGTTCCTGTGATTCAAAAGATCGTCTATGTATAATACACCGCATTTCTTGAATTTCTCACGGAGTGCTTCGGCATCTTCCGTTACCGACAATTTGAGCTTTCTGCCATCGTCGCACCAGAGGAAGTACTGCCCGTCAAGATAGAGCTTTTCGCAAAGCTGCGTGAAGACAGCGGTGCAAAGGTGTGTTTTCCCCGCCCCGCTTTGCCCGAAGAACGAAAGCCAACGGGCGGCAGAGTCCTTTACGAACGATTCTGCCTTCTGCTTCATAACTTTCTGCGCCTCCGTCACCGGTATGTAATTATCAAAGCGGGCGTTCTTCGCACGTTCATAGATTCCGATGCGCTGAAGCCGTATTATGGTTTGACGCAGCGGGTTGCATTTGCAGTCACGAATTCGAAGAGAACCGTTATCGTCATAAGCAACGGTGCCATCTCCACGGCAGAGATTGCAACAGATTCCAGTCCCGTCATCTTTCACTTTCTCGGTATTGTAACTGTCGATTTTATTCTGCAAGGATCGCAGCGGGTCGTATTCTTCACCCGCTGCACCAAACGGAAAAACAACTCTTTCCATATCATAGCGCCTCCTACACATAAGTGACGCCGGGAAGGTCTTGGTATTTACCGGCGTCGCCTACTTCTTCCCTCCGTGCGCCCCTGCTCCACGTCCGCACTGCCGCTTTCCAGTCCTTCATGGGATTCTTGCCGACCTTCCAACCGTTCGATGTGTAGTAGTCCACAAAACGCTGTGCATCGACGGCATAACCGTTTTCGGAACAATATGCCTTGACTTCTTCCACACTCGGCGGGGAAAAGCGGGCGCGTGCAGGCGGCTTGACCGCCATACTCTCTATGTTGTCTCTCTTTTTGTCTTTGTCTTTGTCTTTGTCTTTGTCTTTGGCTACCGTTCGCTTGCGTTCGCTACCGTTCGCTTGCGTTTGGTCGCGTTCGCTTGCGTCCGCTTCGGCGATTCTTTCATCAATCCAGAGGTCGCGCAGATCGGTATCCTCTTGATCGATGTCGTTTTCTATGCAATACTTCTTCCATGCACGTATGTATGCACTCCGGCGATTCTTCTCTGCTTTGGCTTTGAATCTTTCGGCGTCATAATCTAATTTGTCCTGCAAGTAGAAGAACGTCATTAAGACTTTTTCATCGTCCGTTTCCGGGATAATGCCGTATTCTGCGTATGCAAGGGCAAAATCTAATAATGCGCCCTTCTGCTCAAGCGTCATTCTGCCGAGAAACTTTTTCAGAGAAAACGGAAGGAAAATAGCAGATCGATCTTCCCGTCTGTTGTTGGAGGTCATGATTCCACCCCCAGACCCGCTGCGGGGCTATTCAAAAACTCGGCAAGTTTTTCCAGATTGACAAGGTATTTCGTTCCCACCCGGACAAAGTAGACGAATTTCCCCTCCAGGATCAAGCGGCGCAGTCCAGAGTAGGTCAGCCCGGTCTGATCTGCCGCCGCTTGAATTGTCACCATCTTTGGCATAGTATCACCCCTCTTTCTGCTTGTTCTGTGACAGCTCGACGATAATGCTCAGTACTTTATCGCGCTCCGCAGCGGGCAGTTCACGCCGAAGTTTGCGAGAAAAATTGCCGTCACTAATGCCCATTTTCTCCGCGACCTGCCAAAGGCAGACGCCCGCTGCTTTTGCGGCATTGCGAATATCCGTGTTTGCTACATTCGCCACATAAATCCCGTCCTTTCAAAAAATGATATTGATTTCAAGCGCCGCTTGCTCTATAATGATCATAGCAAACAACAACAGCAAAGGCAAGAATTATTTGCTAAATATAATAAAACGCAAGCACTACTTGCAAACTAAGGAGCTGATACCATGCCGCGCAAACGCGCATTGCATACGGAGAATTACGATAAAGCCCTCCCTACCGCTTTACGTGGTTTATTCAATGAGCGAGATTATACACATCAAGACCTTGCTGAATATCTGGGAAAGACAAGACAGACGGTTTCTTGCTACTGCGGAGGTACTTCTTCTCCGGATTGGGAAACAATCGTAAAGATAGCTGACTTTTTTTCAGTGTCTACGGACTATTTATTAGGGCGCAGCGATGTTGCGAGCCAACGCGAGGATATTCAAGTTTCACACATTACAACGGGGCTGAGCGAAAAAGCCGTCAGTTACTTGCATAAGGTGAACGAAATCAGCAAGTTACCACCGACAAGCAGAAGGTTGAATATCCTGTCTGATTTGCTTGAAAGACGACAATTTGACCTTCTTCTTGCTCTGATGGAGCGATATGTAAGACTTATGAGGACAATCCCATCGTTGGAGTATTCAACCAGCGCAGACTATATCTTCTGTGTAGATGAATTGAAAAAGCACGGTTATGAAGTTGCGCTCCCCGACGAACAAGCACAAGCACTATTCAGTGAACGAATAATCAATATTCTTCGGGGTCTTTTAGATGATATTGCAGATGGGGAAAACTGTGACGCGAAGAAAAAAGCCACCGGCGGCAACCGGTGACTTTCTGCAAGGCATATCATGTGGAGGAATCCGGATATACCCGATCACACGGCTATTATATCAGGATTCCTCCGTTTCTTCAAGTGGAGGGAGAAATATGGCGACGATCAAAAGGCGGGGCAGCGCCTACCTGATCCGCTGTTATGACGGTTACGATCAGACCGGCAGACAGATTGAGCGGACAATGACGTGGAAAATCCCTGAGGGCATGTCAGACAAAAGAGCGGAGCGCGAAGCCCGTCATCAAGCGGAGCTTTTTGAGGAAAAGGTGCGGACAGGTCAGAGCGCAGAGCAGAAGATCAAATTTGCCGACTTTGCCGACAGGTGGTTCACGGATTATGCGGAAGCCCACCTCAGCCCCAAAACCGTCGCCCGGTACCGGAGCCTGATGGAGCGCATCAATCCGGCGATCGGACACCTGTACCTTGACCGGATACGCCCGACGAACCTGACGGCGCTCTACAAGGAACTGTCACAGGTGCAGAGGAAGCAAAGCTATATAGCGGCGGTCGATCTCAAAGCATTTCTGAAAAAGCAGCGGGTTACACAGAAGCAGCTTACAGAGAATGCGGGAATAGGCATAGAAACGCTGCGGTCTATTCAGTCCGGGAAGCCCGCTGCGGAAGAAACGGCAAAGAGAATTGCCGGAGCGCTGCACGTCGAATTTGACAAGATGTTTCAGCCGTCCGGTGCGCCGCAGCTGCTTTCCGGGAAAACGATCCTCCACTATCACCGGCTGATCTCCGTAATCCTTCAGACCGCTGTGGAATGGCAGTATATCCCCGCCAACGCGGCGGAGCGGATAAAGCCGCCGAAAGCCGAAGAAAACGAAGCAGAATATCTGGACGATCAGCAGGCGATCCACCTTCTGGAGCTGCTGAAGGATCAGCCGATCTATTACCGTACCGCTGTGACGGTTCTGCTGTTTACGGGAATGCGGCGCGGTGAGCTGATGGGGCTTGTTTGGAGTGATATTGACTTCGACCGGAACACGATCACGATTCAGCGATCAATGCAGTATCTCCCGGATAAGGGCACATACGTTGCCGACACCAAAACCAAATCAAGCCACCGCGTGATAAAAGTACCGGCGTCTGCAATGCAATCGCTGCGGCAGTATCGCGCCTGGGAGCAAAAGACCTTTCTGAGCATCGGGCAGCCGTGGGAAAGGTCCGGCCAGGTATTTGTCACTCAGAACGGTACGCCGATGCACCCGGACACTTTGACAAGCTGGTTCGGGAAGTTCATCAAAACCACAGACCTGCCGAATATCCATATCCACAGTCTGCGGCATACAAATGCCACCCTCCAAATTGCGAACGGCGTCGCCGTCACGACTGTTGCAGGCAATCTGGGGCACAGCAATGCGAACACAACCACAAAGGTCTATGCACACGCGATTCAAAGCGCAGCTGCCGCGTCTGCGGAGATGATGGATAGCCTCTTGAATCCCACGAAAAAACAGGCATAACGGACAAATAACGGACAAATCGATTCTGTGTGAAAAATAAATCTTCAAAAAAGTTAGAAAAACAGCCGCTTTCATAGTGAAAACGGCTGCTTTTTATGGTTGCGGGAGAGGGACTTGTTTGCGTTTTCTGCCGTTGGCAGAAAACAAAGGTTGAGACCAGTTTTTGAACTGGTCTCCCGACAGTCCACCGGACTGTCGGATTTAGGTCTTCAAGTCCCTCTCGATTCTGAAAGATAAAATAACAGCCCGCCAGAGGCGGACTGTTGTTTTATGGTTGCGGGAGAGGGACTTGAACCCCCGACCTCCGGGTTATGAGCCCGACGAGCTACCAACTGCTCTATCCCGCGATATCAAGCATATCCTGCAATATGCGGCGATGAGGTTTTCTCAACGCCCATATATAATAGCATGGAAGATCCGTCTTGTCAAGCGAAAAGTTTTGACAGGATGCGACTTTTTTCAAACCGCCGAATGCACTTATGTATCCGGCGGTTTGATAAAAAAGCAATTCAAATAAAGCGTTTACTGCAAATACTGCTTGATCGCGTCCGTGGCGTTGGCGGGGTCGTCGGAGACGACGATCGTAAAGTCCAGATCGTTCGCCTTGCCGAACCTGTCGCACCAGAGGGCGAAGTCCTCGACCTCCGCCATGCCTGCGCCGTCGACCTGCTTGTAGAAGCTGTCGATAAAGATGTGGCTGATGTCGAAATTGCCCGCGTGCAGGCCGCTGACGAAGCCTTTGAGGAAGGTGAGCGTGCCTTCCGCCTTGTATTCCTGATAATCGATCAGGCGGACGTGCATATCAATATCGTAACGGAGCTTGGTGCCTTTTTCGATGCAGACCATGCTGCCGGTTTCATTTTTTACAGCGGTGTTGATGTCATGGATGAGACGCTTGGTTTTGCCGGAGCCCTTCAGTCCCATGATGATCTTGACCATAGGAAATTCCCCCTTTGTTTTGATAATCTGATTATATCAGTTCTTCGCGGGAAAAGCAAGCGATCAATAGCCGGGTTTGCCGAGCAGATGGAACATATTCTTCTTATAGAATTCGACGCCGGGCTGGTTGAAGGGGTTGACGCCGAGCATGTAGGCGGAGATGCCGCAGCTCAGCTCGAAGAAGTAGAACAGCTCGCCGATGGTATCCGCGTCGACCTCGTCAGTCTGCAGGACCATAACGGGAACGCCGCCGTCAACGTGGGCGTTCAGCGTACCGAGAAATGCCTGCTCCTCGACGAAGTCGAGGGTCTTGCCCTCGAGATAGTTCAGACCGTCCAGATTCTTCCAATCCAGTTCGATCGCGGTCTTTTTGCGCGGCGGGGTGAAGCGGACAACGGTCTCGAAGAGATTACGCTCGCCCTGCTGGATCATCTGACCGAGGGAGTGCAGATCGGCGGTGAATTCGGCGGTGGCGGGGAAAATGCCCTTGCCGTCCTTGCCCTCGCTCTCGCCGAAGAGCTGCTGCCACCAGCCGCCGAAGCATTTGAAGCTCGGCTCGTAGCAGCAGAGCATTTCAATCCTCTTGCCCTTGCGGTAAAGCAGGTTGCGGATGGCGGCGTACTGCCACGCGGGGTTCTCAAAGGAGCGCACGTCCAGCTCTTTTCTGGCTCTTGCGGCGCCGAGCATGACGTCGGTGGGGTTGATGCCTGCGACTGCCATCGGCAGCAGACCCACGGCGGTCAGCACGCTGTAGCGGCCGCCGACATCGGGCGGGATGACGAAGGTCTCATAGCCTTCCTCGGTCGCCATCTGGCGCAGCGCGCCCTTTTCGGGATCGGTGGTGACGTAGATGCGCTTTTTCGCCTTCTCCGCGCCGTACTTGCGCTCGAGCATCCAGCGCAGCGCGCGCGTGGCGATGGCGGGCTCGGTGGTCGTGCCGGACTTGGAAATGATGTTAATGGAGAAATCCTTGCCCTCCAGCAGCGCGCACAGCTCCTGCCAGGCGCGGGTGGAGAGGTTGTTGCCTGCGAAGAATACCTGGGTGTCATTGGTCAGGTTGTAGTTCTGTCCTTTGACCAGCTCAATCGCGGCGCGCGGTCCGAGATAGGAGCCGCCGATGCCGACGACGACGAAGACCTGCGAATCGGAGCGGATGCGCTCCGCGGCGCGGCGGATGCGGCGCATTTCTTCGGTCTCCTCGAAGGTGGGCAGATTCAGCCAGCCGAGGAAATCGTTGCCGGGGCCTTTGCCCTCGGTCAGGGTCTTGTGCGCGTTAAAAACCTCCTGCTCCGTTGCGAGCAGATCGGGCAGGGAAAGGTCGCCCCATACGTTGGAAATGTCAACTTTTATCATGAACGATGCTCCTTCGCAATAAATTTTGGCTCTATTTTAATGTTACACCAAATGACGGTAAAAAACAAGCAAATTCCAAAAAAAGTTTGCGGCGTACAGGGGAAAGCCTTCTCCTTGAGGAGAAGGTGTCACCAGTGCGCACACTGGCGACGGATGAGGTGTTGCATTCCCGACCGTGGTACGTGTTGCTTTTTCACCTCATCAGTCAGCGACGGCATCAGCCGCCGCTGACAGCTTCCCCTCGAGGGGGAAGCCTTTTCCCGTGTCGTTGCGAGGCTGACGGAGTCAGCCGTGGCACTCCGTCCGTCGCAGGGTTGGGAGCTGCATCGTAATAAGCAGAATCTTCCAATTCTGTCATTCCCGGCTGACGCAGTCAGCCAAGGGAATCTGTCCGCCGCAAACATGAACTTTGTATCGTATCATGGTAAAGTGTCCTATGTCGAAAGCAAAGATTGCCACGCCGCTTCGCGGCTCGCAATGACGCGGCGGGGGTGCGCGCGTATTGCGATGAAACGCCGCGCGTCGATACGCACAGATTGTCCGCGTGAAGCGGGCAATGACAGGCGCGAGGTGCACAGCGTGCCATATGACAATCCGCGCTGCGGGTAAGTCCACAGCGCGGTTTGTCAATACTTGGAAATCGAATGATTATGATTCAAAAATCCGAATTCATCATTCGGAATTATCAGAAATTCGGGTCGGGCGGCAGGGAAACGCCGGGAACATCCTTGCCTGCGCTGGTAGTAATGATGTCCTTCAGTACTGCTTCTTTTATGCTGATCGTCGGCACTTCAAACGGCTTCATAGTTATCCCTCCTTCATTAGTTAGCATAGCTTCTTGCGGATGCGCCGTAGTTGTAGATCGCCTGCACGAGCTGTGAAAGATTTTCAACGTCTGTGTCTTCCTGCTTGTTGCGGACATAAGAATTAACGGAGTAGGTCAGCGTCTGTACCGGCGTGCCGCTGTTCTTCACCACCGCCGTGACGACGTCGCCGTATTCGCTCGCGGAAATCCCGCGGAAGACCACTCTGCAAACGGTCGGGTCGTCCGTCATCATGTCGGTGTATTCATACACCGTGGTGCGTCCGTTGATCGTGACTTCAACAGAGGTAGCGTCGCCCGCTGCCGTGATCAGCGTGAAGTACATGCTCATCCGGCTGCCGCATTCCAGACCGGCGCCCGTCCAGTGGATGTTCGCGTCCGTCGTTTCACTCGTCGACTGATCCGTATCGGTCAGATTGGTAAATGTGGACGCAGCGGAAAGATCAAGCCCTGCCGTCACAAGGCTGTCTGCGTTATGTCCGGTAAAGCGCTGCGTCGCCGCGCCGTAGACCAGCATATCGGCAAGAAGCGTTTGGAGCTTCTGATCGTCCGGGTAAGCCGCCATGACGTTGGTGCAGTACTGCCTTACGCTGTATTCGGGCTTGCAGTATTCATAAAGTGTTCCGTCTGCGATGGCGTACAGGGTTGCCTTGATGTTGTCGCCCATCATGTCCGGGGTCAGATTCAAGAATTCAAAGACCAATCTGCCCTGCGCGTCCTCATGGCTCGCCTGCAGGGCGTAGCTCTGCCCGCCGACCTCAACCACCATATACGGGTCGGTCAAGCCCTCCGGCACAGAGGCGGCGAAGTTCACCGCGATATCCTCATACAGCGTCAGGGACGCGGTGTCGATCTTCAACCCTTCCATAAGATAGTGAATTGCTGCGTTGGTAAGATTTGAATTGTAATTATAAATAAGAATTCTGCTCCATTCAGTTGCTGTACCAGAAAAGTACACATCGGACAATCCTTTACAGTTATAGAACGCGTATTTACTAATACTTGTAATGCTACTTGTAATTGAGATACTTGTCATCGAAGTGCAGGAGTAAAAGGCAGAATCGCTGATGTTTGTAACGCCATTGCCAATTACAGCTGTGGTCAACGTTTTACAACCATAAAACGCATTATTGCCAATATTCGTCACGCTGTCCGGAATCGTTATACTTGTTAATTTAGTGCAGTTACGGAACGCAGAAGTACCGATGCTGGTTATATGTCCGAGAAACGTGACGCTTGTTAGCTCGTTACAGTTGTAGAACGCATAACTACCTACGGTCGTTACACTTTCACCGATCGTGAGTGATTTAATGTAACTTAGATAGGAATCCCACGGTCTGTCGCCGAAGGACGAATAAGACCAATCTGACATAGCACCCGTGCCGAGAATTGTCAGTTCGCCGGTTTCGGTGTCCAGCGTCCACGTCAGGTTTTCGCCGCAGGTGCCGGAGTAGGTTGCTGCGCTTGGCTCAGCCGGCTGTTCTGCGCCGCAGACGGTGCAGACGCCGTCGACGTAGTTGTGATCACAAGAGGACGATACTGCAACAGGGTAAAAACCGAAGGTGTAATTCTGCAGAATGCTGGAAGAATGTTTTCCGTAAATACTAAAAACCTCAATATTGGGGAAATAATTTAGGTACTGGCATGACAGATCATACCCCCAGCGAGCAGACTTGTTTCTGATATACCAACCACCGTCAGCCTCTTCGACGAACCAACTACTGTATTCTGTCGCGCTTGTCTCTAAATAGAGATGATCGTCGCCTGTCGATCCGGACGTTAAATACTTTCCGTCCGCAACAAAGCGGTAAGCTCCTGCAATGTCCTTCTGCACTTCAAAGGTGATGTTATCTTGATAAGCAACGACGCCGCTGCTAATTGTGACAGAAACTGGCTGCAGATGGTTTCCGTAGGACGAGGTGACGGGTGATGTGGAAATTGCCTTGCTCTTAGAAAGGAGAACAATGGCAATGCGGTCACTGCTTTGAATGGGTAAGCTCGCGCCGCAGCGGTCGCAGAGTCCGTCTTCGGGCGCGATGTCAATGTGCCCGGTCTCAAGGATCGGCTCGTTTACTGTTTTGCCACATACGGAGCACGTATACGGTATATAGCCATCTGCAGTACAGGTCGCTGCAACAGGCGTGCCTGCGACCCAAACGTGCGCGTGCTCGGGGAGCTTGTAGAGCTGGACGGGCTGTTGCCCTTGATAACTGGCGGTTTTATAGTAGCGGAAGAGGATGCCGGAGCCTTCGATATTGTTCCAGCGCAGCACGGCAGTATCACTGGTAATGACAACGCCATCTTGCCCCATTGCAAAGGTGTTCAGCGATTTGTTATCGGTGAAGTTCATAATGTTGACGCTTGCGGTTCCGCCGATGTACTTTCCGTTGTTGTCACTGCCGTTGACCCGAATGCTGTAGCCTCCGTCCATCGGTGCAATGGTGAGCGTCGCCATACCGTCGGCGAGCGCAATGCCGTAGGGCGTTATTCTCGCTTCCGTATAGGCGTTTTGCGTGCTCAGCCCGTTAAAGACGTATGCAGTCGCCGTATCGACCTCATAGACGAGAAGGTACTCGCCGGACCAGTCGGAGGGCTCTATGGTAACCTTCTCATAGTAGATCACAGCCGGCTCTTCCGCGCCGCAGACGGTACAGACGCCGTCAACGTAGGTATGACCGGTCGCGGGGAGCACGGAGCCGTAGCTTACGGTCGCGCCGCAGTCGTCGCAGATAACGTCGCCGGTGTAGCCGTCAGTTGTGCAGGAAGCGGCAACAGCGCCGGTGAGGGTGGTGTTTTCATGGGTGCAAGCGGGATCGCCGGCGTCCAGCTTGTAGATCTGAACAGCTGTCTGACCGGAAGCGTAAGTGCCATACAGAGTGCTGCTGTTATTACGCTTGATGATTCTGGAGCTGGTGCCGCTGGTGATCGTTGCGTCACCGCCGCTGATCGAAATTGTCCAGTCATCGGAATCAGAGTTGCTGGAACGCAGGTAGTTCTGACCGGAAACACCGATCAGGTGAATGCTGGTGCCAACAGCAAAATAGAAACCATTAGTTGCACTCTCCAGCTTGATACCCTGAACTGTGTTGTTTGCAGCAAGGGTGATCTCATCACTGGAAATGGTAACAGAGACGACGCCACGGTTGTTGTTGTTCTGTGTTGTGGAGATTGCGTCATTCTTCGCTTCAGAAACAATGATGATCTCATCGCCTGCAGCGAGGTCACTGGCATTGGTGACCTTAATATAGGTGCCGGGCGTTGCTGCGTCGAAACCAGAGGTTACGTTTGCAGCATT